>JALONP010000013.1 GCA_025454875.1 Bacteroidia bacterium
ACTTGGATAAAACCTGGGAAAGTATGTCGTTGCCGTAATCTTTTAAAACCTTCACCTTGACCGTGAAGGTTTTTTTTTGCACTTTTGGCTTTTACTGAACTCAATACAATTTATCCTTTTAATGATGTTTAAAAAAGCCATTGCACAAGCACCACTTGCATTTTTGGCTTCCACTTTAGTAGCAATGTTCTTTTATGAATTTGCTAAGGCTTGGCTCAGTATATCAATGATTGGGATACTGCTAAGTATGCTTTTACTTATGCCAATCAAACAAATTGTTTCTAACTTCTATTCAAAAAGACATTTTTTCTTACTCTCATTGTCAGGAGTATTTCTTTTTCTTTTTTTACCACAATCAGATAATATCTCATACGGTTGGAATCGTATTGAACTTAGAGGGGCGCTACTGGCTTTATGTATCGCTTTCGCAAGTATGAAAGAATTGACGAAGAAACAGTTTTTATGTTTAATGATTCTGTATGTACTATTATCAGTAAGTTTTGTGACCTATGTATTGTACGGATACATTCTAGACTTTGAAACAATTAACCAAAGGTATTTACACGCACAAGTGATGCCAACCCCACTAAACCACGTTCGCTTTAGTTTAATGGTTGCTATGGCTGCCTACATTAGTTACATCATCGTTTATCACGAATTTATAAAAGAGAAGTGGGCGACTATTTTAATGGTTTTTGCAACACTGTATCTCATTACATTTTTACATATATATGCTGTTCGAAGTGGCCTATTGGCAATATATGTATTACTCATATTCGAGGTGTTGCGAATGTGGATATTGCAAAAAAATAGATGGCCAATGTTCTTGTTAATAGGAGTGTCATCTATAACACTGTTCACTTCTATTGCTTTGTTTCCTACACTTACAAATAAAATTAAAGATACCCGAGCAGATATTATAACATATCAAAATAAGACTTATCCTAACTACAGTTCACTCACTACTCGTTTGATTTCATTTGATGCCGCAATACATCAGTTTAAAGAACATCCTTTAGTTGGGTGTGGTATTGGAGATATTAAAGATGCATCTGATGCTTATTTTAGGAAAAATTATCCTACAATTGATACACCCATTTTACCCCATAATCAGTTTTTGTTTTTTTTGGCAGCAACGGGCATTATTGGATTGTGCATTTTTGTAGCTACGTTTTATGCCCCACTTTGGTTTGTAAAAGCCAGACAAAATAAATTGCTTCTGGCTCAATATCTGATTTTAGGAGTTGCATTTATGACGGAACCCATGTTGGAAACACAATTGGGAATGGCTTTCTCTATAATTTTTATCTTAATACCGCTCGTGATTGATTCAGATAGTTTTGCCTTGTTGCAAAGCAAATAATTTTTGATACTTTAAGTACACTTCCAAAGCAGTGGTTTTAGCAATCACTAGTCCTGAATAACCATCTAAGAAGCCTAATTTAATGATGTAATCTCTGATGAACCTAAACAGTGGACTGAATGCTATTTTAAACATTGTGCTTTTTTTGCCTTGGTGGTAATAGGCTTTGGCGGCTATGGTTGAAAAGTAATCTGCTTTTTTAACGTGTTCAGCTATTTGTTGGTAAGAGAAATGCAGTATATTCCCTTTTACATGATGTTGTTTACTTCCCTCCACAAGTACAAATTTATCATGGGGGTTTGTTCCTTGCCACATTCCTTTTCTACTATCCCATAATCGGAGTTTAACATCAGGGTACCATGCACCATGTTTAATCCACTTGCCACAATAATTATTCAATCTATTTACAGAGTAACCGTCAGCGTCCCAATTTTGCTTAATTTTTTGTATCGCTTCCAAAAACTCTTGGTCAGGGTATTCGTCAGCATCCAACGATAATATGTGGGGATATTTGGCTTTGGTAATGGCAAAGTTTTTTTGCTCAATATGACCTTCGAACTTATTTTGATAAATAGTAGCACCCATTGCTGAAGCAATGGATAAGGTATTATCGGTTGAATACGAGTCTACAATCACAATTTCATCAGCAATTAATTGAACGGCTTCAATACACTTTTGAATATTACGTTCTTCGTTGAAAGTGATAATGACAACGCTTAATGGAGTGTACTTTTTCATTTATAAGTAGTACTGTATTCGAATATAATACTCGTTGGTGAATTTGAGTTTGCTTATGATAGAGGAGGGTAGCCCAATAATACCATCCTTTTGCAAGTTATTATTGGCAACAATTTTAACCAATACCTGAGTTTTGGTATCGGGATTGGTAACCAAAATTAATGTTCCAATTGGAATAGTTGGATGTGTAACCTCAACGGTTTCCTCCAAAAAGCCAGTTTCTTCATACTGATCAATCGTAGTTTTTCCGTTCATTTTGTATATGGGTAGGGAAGAAAAACTCAACGAATTGTTTTTATTCCATTTTTCAGTAGACCCAATGGAAATCGATCCTGAAAGGATTAGTTTTTGACCAACAAATAAGTTTTTAGATTTGAGGTTGTTCCACCGAATTAAGTTTTGAGGCGAAACCTTGTATTTGTTTGCAATAAATTGAAGACTTTCTCCTGATTTAACACTATGTACTTTGGCTGTTGATTCATACGATTCGGCATTTGCATGTCCTTCATCGATACTAATTTTGAGTGAGTCTTTTTTTGTAAGCTGAGTATATAACGGATTGGGAATACTAAGTTTAGCACCAACCTTGAGCTTATCTATCTTATTCAGTTGCTTTACCTGTGTTGCGGTTACTCCGTATTTAGATGCAATGCTTGCAAATGTATCCCCGTTTTTTATTTGATGTATGATGATGCTATCTTTTACCAACTGAGCGCAAGTGTACAATGGAGCACCAAAGGCAATATAAAACACAATCACAATACGTGGTACTAACTTCATTATTTAACGGAATCAATAACAATAGTGGACCAAGCTTGGGGTTTTGCTTCAAACAAAATTCTTGTTTTAGCCCAAGTTGATTTGAAAAGTTCAGATTTTCGGTATTGCTGCAAACTTGCATCATTTACCCATAAGCTGAAAGTATAATACACGTTAGGCTCTAAAGTATCTTGCAATAACTTCAACCCAAGGCAACCTGGAAAGTTAGCAATCTGATCTTTAGAGTGGTTAAACACTTCTAGAAAATCAGATACACGCCCTTTATCAAATGTCATTCGAACAATTCTATTAATCATAAAATTCAATATTGATATGTGCACCTAATTGTAACCCTAGTAACTGACTTGCTTTACCTGCATTCATCGCAATTTCTAAAAATCCACTTTCGTTAAACAAAGCTACTTCATTCCCTTCAATTACATCGCTGTAGTTTTTACTAATATACGCTATTTGTAACTTGCGTTTAAAATAGATAACGAACCCTTTTTTTGCTTTTAACTTTTCATAAAAAATTTGTTCACTGATATTTGTAATAGCATTATCGTAACCGTCAACGAATACAATTGTACCGCGAATTAAATTTTCTTCTATTACAGGCATTAATGACTGCTTGATGGTTCTCGGTGTTGTTTCTATTGCCAAATCCGAAATTGGAATATTATTTACCAATTGTATCGCGAGGTATGCAAAAAGGTTTTTTTCTGGAAATAAATCGTTTGTTTGAATAAGGGTTTCTTTTACAGCATAAAACTGAACTTGGTGGTTGGGAAACAAAATAGAGAAGATGCCATTATCAGCACCAATAAAATATTGCCCATCAGCGTAAGCAATTAAACATTGTTTGTGATTTGATAGGTTAGCATCAATACAAATTAGGTGAATAGACTGAATTGGATAATGCCAAACAACTTGTTTCAATAAAAAAGATGCTTGAAGCAAGTTAAAAGGGCTCACATTGTGCGATATATCTATAATTGTAGCGTTTGGTAATTGTGCATAAATAGCCCCTTTAACAGCGGCAGCATAAGGGCTGTTGGTACCGTAATCACTTGTTAAGGTTATGAACGCCACTCTTTTTTAATATTAAGTTGTAAAAATGTGATATATCGTACGTTTTGCCAAAGGCAATTTATACATTTGTTGGTGCAAAAATAGGTATAGTCATTTTTAATTAGACAGTCATTTGGTAAATAAAGAAATAATAGTAGACCACGCGAATCCTGCAGAAATCTTTGGTGTGAACAATAAACACGTAAAACTTTTCCAACAGTATTTTCCAAAGCTCAAAATTGTAGCCAGAGGTAATCAGTTGTTTGTTAATGGTACATTAAAAGAAATAGAGTTGTTCGAAAACAAAATTGAGCTCTTAGCCAAACAACTTAAACAATTTGGAAATATCACACCTGTGGCCATTGATTCGATACTTAAAAAGGAGTTTGCACAAACGAGTATTGACGAAACAGATTTAATTGAAACGAACGGAAGTTCTGATCAGGATGTTATTGTATATGGTAACGGGGGTAAAATCATTAGAGCAAAAACACCCAATCAGCGAAAAATGGTATCCTTGCTAAAACAAAATGATATTTTATTTGCAATTGGGCCCGCAGGAACAGGAAAAACATATACTGCTGTGGCACTTGCTGTTAAAGCCTTGAAAAATAAAGAGATTAAGCGTATTATACTAACTAGACCCGCGGTGGAGGCAGGAGAAAGTTTAGGTTTTTTACCAGGTGATTTGAGGGAGAAAATTGATCCTTATTTACGGCCTTTGTATGATGCACTAGATGATATGATTCAGCCAGAGAAACTAAGGCAATACATCGAGAATAGGGTAATTGAAATTGCTCCGATGGCTTTCATGCGCGGACGTACTTTAGACAATGCTTATGTAATTCTTGATGAAGCACAAAATGCAACAGATCTTCAATTAAAGATGTTTTTAACCCGGATGGGCCCACATGCAAAATTTATTGTTACTGGAGATTTAACACAAATCGACTTGCCAAAGAAGCAAGCTTCTGGATTGGTAAGGGCTGCTAAAATTTTAGACGGTATTGAGGGTATCCAGTTTGCGTATTTAAACTACGAAGATGTTGTTAGGCATAAGCTTGTCAAGGATATCATTCGAGCGTATGATACTGAATAAATAAAAGGAATCATAGATTAACCGATAAGATTGTAAAATAGATTATAGATTGCAATTGCATTAAATTTATATATAGTAGCTACTCATAACAATTATCAATCAACACGAAAATGAAAGAGGCATTAATATCCACACAATATTTTTTTAAGGGTCAAAAGTCGTTTTATAGAGGCAAGGTGCGTGATGTTTACAATATCCAAAACGAGCTGCTTGTGATGGTTGCTTGTGACCGAATTTCGGCTTTTGATGTTGTTTTGAAGCGAGCCATTCCTTATAAGGGTCAAGTATTAAATCAGATTGCGTCTCATTTCTTGGATAAGGCATCAGCTTTGGTTCCAAATTGGAAGATTGATAGTCCGGATGAAAACGTAACGATTGGTCATCAATGCGATCCATACAAAGTAGAAATGGTTATTAGGGGTTATTTATCTGGCCATGCTTGGCGAGAGTATAAATTAGGAAAAAGGACTATTTGCGGTGTGTCTATGCCGGATGGTTTAAGAGAAAATGATCCATTTCCAGAGCCAATTATTACACCTACTATCAAAGCATCTCACGGGCATGATGAAGATATTTCGAAAGAAGAAATAATTAAACAAGGACTTGTTAGTGAGGCAGACTATGAGCAGTTAGAAAATGCAACTCGGAAATTATTCGCATTTGGAACCCAAGAGGCGGCTAAACAAAATTTGATTTTGGTGGATACTAAATATGAATTTGGCAAAAAGGGAAGCACGATTATGCTCATCGATGAGATTCATACGCCTGACTCATCAAGGTATTTTTACAAGGATACGTACGAAGCAATCCAATCTCAAAATCAACAGCAAAGACAATTATCAAAAGAATTTGTGAGGCAATGGTTGATTGAAAACGGCTTTCAAGGACTCGAAGGGCAAGTACAACCCGAAATGAGTGATGAGTTTGTGGATGCAATTACAAATAGGTATATCGAACTATACGAACAAATAACAGGTAACAAGTTTGTAAAAGGTGATTATTCCAATATTGAATCGCGTATTGAGCAAAACATCAATGCATTTTTAGAAGCCCAAGCTTAACGGTAACCCGTAAATTGAAGCGATTGGTAGGTTCCCACAACTGTTCGGTTTGGAGCAATCGTGTAGTTAAACTCAACAGAGTCTTTCTTATTATCGGCTGTTTGCAAAACCAAGTTCATTTTCAAAGGACCAGGAGGTGCTGAAACTCTGGTGTATTGTATAGCATAAGGTAACAATTGCCAGTTGCGTGTATCAGCTTGTTCAGAGATTGCTGCAGCTAAACCTACTGCAAATCCTAAAGCTTCATTTTCTTTTGATGCCGCAGCGGCAGCCAGTTGTTTAAGTGCAAGGCGCAATAATGCTTCTCCAAGTTCTTTGGCCCTTCTGTCGGCAAGTGAACGGTAGGCGATAGCATCAATGTTTTGTCCCTCAGAAAGCGGAGCCACCAATTGAGTGGAATCAACATGGATTTCTGCTGACTGGTAAAGTGGTATACGGCTAACATACTTAGGAAACGCAACCCTTACAAACTTCATATTCAACAAGCCATCACGGTCTTTAGAATCACCCACATAAAAAGGAAAAACAATACCAAGTTCAGTATTTACAAACTCTACATAACCGTTTCCCGCTGGGATAATGGCAAATGTAATGGTGTTTTGGTCTTTAACTGGGCCAAGTCCTTTGTTCCAAAAAAAGAGTAGGTTTCCGTTTCTTAGTTCTTCTGGTTCGTACTTTAACTTGAATTTCTCTTCGTATTGGCGTTGCTCCTCGTAGAAGCCGCTTAGATGTGCTGTTCGTATCAGGTCTTTTTTGAGTTGCAAAGGAACTGACATGTTCAGCATTTTCTGATAGTCTTCCTCATAGATTTCAAGTGCGTTTCGATAAGCAACAAAAGCTGGATTGTAATCTCTTTGGGCATCGTAAATCAATCCCATTAAGTTGTGTGCAAACGCATCGCGTTTATACTTATTATTTCCTTTGTAATAGTCCGTTATTTTTTGAACCTTAAGCAACATGCGCTTGCACTCTACTAAGGCTGCATCCCAATTGCTTTGTTGCGCATAGTTAAGGGTAGTGTAGTAGTGAATCATAATTTGTTCAAATCCTTCACCACCGTAAGGTTCTATCTTGGGGTTTACTAAAAAGCTAGCCGATTTTGCAAGCAGGTTTTTCTGAAAGTCTTCTACATAAAAATCTGCTTTTTGAAAATAGGCGTTGCTTGAATCAAAAGTTCCCATCATCCAAAAAATACTACCTCTGTTTAAGTAATACAACAAGATGTCTTTTCGTTTTACTGAGCCTTCAGATTGGCTTAAAATGGAATTGGCCTTATTTAGGTCGCCAACATAAACTGATTGAAAGAATGAATTATGCTTTTGGTAATATGTAGCGCAAGAACAAATAGCTACTACTATTAACAAAAGGCAAAATAAAGCTCTATTTCTTTTCAGAAACAACATTCAAACAATCAATAATTAAAGTGGTACTAGTTTTTTACGTACTTCTTGATTTCTTTTTCTCCAATCCACACTTTCTCATTTGTTTCAAGGTCGGTAAGTTCAAGATTAATCTGATAAGATACCGTTTTCTGGTTTTTATATTGGTCTACAATAGAAGCAATCACCCCATTCAACATAAAGTCAGCACCTTTTTCTTTGCCCCATTTTTTCTTTGTTTCTTCACTTGAAAAGGTTTGTTGTTCATTGCGTTCATCTCGCAGTTGGTTTCGCTCATCACCTGATTGTACAACACTTACCACGCCAGAGTTGATAAAGTTTTTTTCCATATCTTTAATAAACGTAACAGGATCAATTTGTTCACTGCTTTTGTTGCGTACGCTTCCAATAATAATGACGGGTTTACGTCCATATTTTTGTTCAAAATTGCTTCTCCAGGGTCTTTCCAATACATCCTTTATCATTTCATTGGCAACCAATTTTGAATCAGTGTCATTCCAGCGGCCGCTGATATCCGTTTGTTGGTTTGGGTCGATGCGGGTTACTTTTCGGTTGGCGCAAGATCCCATCATTAACAAAGACAGGACTAATGGTGCAATAAATAATCGTTTTTTCATAAGTATGCTAGATAATTGTAATGTTTCTCAATTATATAAAAATGGTGCCAAACTTTGGTAGAAACAAAAATAGGGGCCTTTGCCCCTATTTGGATATTAAAAATAATCAATTATTCTACAATTAAAGTGCCCATCATTTTTTGCCAGTGACCTGGGTATGTGCATATATAACTGTAAACTCCAGGTTCTGGTGCGGTGAACGATACACTTAAAGTCTCACCTGGTTTGGTTACACCTGAACCGGCCACTACGTTTGAATTACTCGGGTTGAAATAGTTTTGGTCTTTTAGATTTAATCCTTCCATTGCAACCTCTTTCTCAGAGCCTTGTTTTACAAATACAATATTGTGTAGCATGGTTTCATCAGTGCCCGTATTTTTTAAGTTCACTTTTACGCTCGATCCCGCTTTTACTTTGATTTCTTTAGTATCAAAAGCCATGTCTGCCATGGTATTTCCAATGGCATTAACGGTAAATTCATAACTCTGAGGGGTGGCATTTTGTTGAGTTTGTTCAGCCGTTTTACTTTGGTTATTTCCTCCTCCGCAGGCGGTTAATAGCCATACAAGTGATGCTGTAGCAATTAATTGTGTTTTCATGTTTTTAACTTTATTTATTATGTAAACACATTAAACATGAAAATAGATTTATTTTCCAAGTAAACCTTTTAGTTTTTTCTTAGCTTCCTCTTCTGCTTGTTTCTTGAGTCGTTCTTGCTCTGCTTTTGCTTTCGCTTCTGCCTCTTTTTTCAAACGATCGGCCTCCGCTTTTGCTTTTGTTTCTGCCTCTTTTTTAAGCCTATCAGCCTCTGCCTTGGCTTTATCCAACTCTGCTTTTGCCCTTGCTTCTTGCTCTTTTCTTACCCTTTCTATTTCTGCCCTTGCCTTGGCCTCGAGTTCTGCTTTTTTACGATTGGCTTCTGCCGCTAATTGGTTTTGAAGTGAACCCGCTTCATTTTTAATTAAGTCGGCTAAGTTGGTTGTGATGGTTGGTTTGGTAAATGTACCACCAATACCTAATTGAACTGGAATAGTATTGCTCAATTGAACGTTAGTACCCGCTTTTTGATTGGCTTCGGTTAGCAATTGGTCAATTGCATTATTGCCCTTACCCGCTGCAGATCGAGGGAAGTTAATTTTACCTAAGTATTTTAAACTTTGGTCTAAACCTGATGATCCTTCCAACACTAGTTGTTGTTGCCCAACCATCACTGTAAATGGTTTAGTGTATACGCGTCCATTTTCGACTTTAAATTGAATTGCAACATTGGAAAGGGAAGGATTGTTTAATGCTGGGTATTGTAGCACTTCGGCTGCTTTTGAAAACAAGGCAATATTCTCCAGCCCTGCTTGTGGAATTGTAACCGTTCCTTCAGCAAACAATGAGTCATAAATAGGGTTGAGCGCTTGGTCTAATTGTGATTTTAACTTGAATGTAGTTGAGAAGTTACCATTCATTTTTTCGGCAACAGGGGCAATCTTTTGAACCGTATTAAATGTTTTAAATGCATTTTTAAATGACATGCCAGTAATGCCAAAATCAAATTCCATGCTTGGTTTAAGCGGATTCGATGTTTCGTATACCCCATTCATATTGATAGCTGCATCCAATGTGTTCATACGCACTTGGTTCATTTTAAGTTGTTGGTTTGCTACCTGCAACGTGCCTTTGAGCGCTGTAATATCCATATTGGTATATGTTAGCTTGTTAATAGCTGCATTTAAGGTAAAGTCAATATTAGTTGGTATTTCAGGAGCGGTGATTACACTCGTATCCTGAGTTGAGGTAGTTGTTTCTGCAGGTTCTTCACTCAAAAATGAATTCATATTAATGTAATTCGACTGAAAGTTCAGTTTTCCTTTTAAGGTGCCATCTGCGAGGATGTAGCTGAAAAAATTAGACAATTCGCCTTCCATGTTAAAATCACTTTCGCCCAATGTTGATTTAAAATTGGTGAGTTTGATATTTGTAGGGTTAAATATTAATCGAGCGGTTTCAATTGTAAATGCTGAAGGTAAATCAGGGGTTTTGAACATAAATTGATTCAAGTCTATTTGGCCATCGGCTTTCACTTGTTCATATTGTTGGTTTTGGAGCGTACTTACCTTGCCTGCTGCATTAATGTTAGCAATAATTAATCCTTGCATGTTCATGCCGGAGTCTAGCGGAACAAAACGTTGCAGTTGTCCTAAATCAATTCGGCCATTTAGCCCTGCTTCAAAAATTGGGTCAACCATAATGTTATTTGTTTTTGCAAAAGCATCAAAAGCATCTTTACCAATTACCATATGCAGTTTCTGAAGCTCGATATTTGTATTGTTTAGCACACCATCTGGATTTGATGCCTGAAATGCAAGTTGGATATCATTCATTTTGACAGGCATCTCTGGATATTGGATGCTGCCATTTTCAAGGTTCAATTTAAAATCAAAAGCTGGTAACGACTCATTTGTGTATTTACCCTTTAACCAACCATTAAATGAAAGTTTGCCAGTTGTTTGAACAGCGTCAAAGTCTTTGGTATACATTCCAGGTACAAGTGAAATAAATTCTTTAACAGAAGCTTTTTTAGCAACATACTTCAAGTCCATTTCAATTGCTTCTGTTGGCATTTTAACCCAGCCATCAATTCCAAACGTTAAAGCATTTATTCCAATTTCATTATCCTTAAACACAAACTCCATTGTTTGCATATTGGCATCAAGTTCTGCTTTGATACTTAATTGAGCATTAAGTAAATAAGGGATACCGCCCATTTTATAAGTCAACGCATCGCAATTGGTAATGAGTTTTAGTATAAATTGATTGGTTGAGAAATCGCCTTCTAATTCTTGATTGAGGCCAGTTAATGAAGCATAAAGATTCGATTGTTTGTCATCATAACGGATATTGCCTTCTTGTATAGTAAATCGTTTAAGGGCAATGCTAAATGAAGATGAAGTATCTGCTGGTTCTGCGGCAGTGGTGGTGGTATCTGCTGTTGCAATATCCCAATTTGCTTTGCCATTAGGTAGCACCAATGCTTCGATGGTTGGCTTAATAAGTTGAATTTTATTTACCTTGAATTGATTTCCCTTGATTACGCTCATTAAATCAATTGTGATACTAATTGACTCAATTTGGATTAAAGTGTCACCTTCAAAATCGTTTTTGCCAGCAACTGACAAGTCACGTAGTGTTAGTGTAAAATCTGGAAAGCTCGACAATAAACTCAGGCCGATATTGTTGCTAAAGTTAACAGTGGCATTTAGCTGTTTATTGGTTTCACTTTTAACCAAATTAACTATATCGTCCTTGTAAATAATGGGGATAACCACCAATGCAGCTATTACCATTACAATGGTTATACTGCTAATGAGGAGTATTTTTTTCATGTAGCAAAAATAAGAAAATTAATGGGATGCAATTGCCTTAATCAGGCTGTTACTGTCAATTGGTTTGGTAATAATTTGTTTAACATACTGATTGCTTCTTGCTTTTGACAAGTCAAATTGGTTCGAAGATGAGCTCACCATGTATATTAAATAATTGTTTTTCACCTCATCCGGCAATTCTCCAAATGCTTCTAAAAACTGAAATCCATCCATGATGGGCATTTTGATATCAAGCAATACATGCATTGTATTTGTTGCAGGGTATTGTTGGATATGCGACAACGCTTTGACAGGATTGGTAAATTGAATGACTGTGGCATCGGGGAAAGCCATTTCAATAATTTTACGATGCAATAATTGATCTATTTCATTATCATCAATCAAGAAAAATGCAAGAGTGGTGTTTGGCATTTTATTTAGTTGGAATTGTAACGGTAAATTGAGAACCTAAGTTAGGGGTTGACGTTACATTTATTTGGCCTCCAAGTTTTGCCACTGCATCTTTTACATTGTACAATCCAAAACCTGAACCAGGAGCATGTGTATTGGCGCGGTAAAACATATCAAAGATTGAGTCGAGGTATTGTGGGTCAATACCAATTCCATTATCAGTGACTTGGATGCATGCGTTTTCATTTTCAATGGTGATTGAAACTGCAATCGTTTTTTGAGGTTCATCTTGCCGTAAATATTTAAAGGCGTTGCCGATAATATTGTTCAGAATAATTTTAAGCTTGTGCAAATCGGACCTAAATGGTTGCAATTGCTTAATGGTAAATGTGTAGGCGATGTTGTCAAGTTCGGCTTGCAATGCATGAAGCTCTTTATAATAGTTGGCAAGATCTTCGGCATTGATATCCTCAATTACGAGCTCTCCTTGATTCAACCGATAGTAGTCAAACATGCTATCAATGAATTCTTGAAGTTTTTCTGAAGAAGCGATAATCAACTTCAGTAACTCGTTTTGTTGCAGTTGATGCTCCTGTGCGAGCACTTCTAACGCACCTTTGATACTGTTCACAGGGCCTTTAAAATCGTGAGCAACGGTGTACGCAAATTTATTGAGCTCTTGATACGCTCTTTGCAATTCAGTTAATTTAATCTCCAACATTGAAGTTGCCAAGTAAAAACGATATGCTTCTTCAATTGCTGATTTAATATCAGTATCAACCCAAGGTTTTTTGATATACCTAAAGATATGTCCAACATTAATGGCCTCAATCACTGATTCGATATCACTAAATCCTGTTATAAGCATGCGCACACATGTGGGATGCGTTAGTCGAACTTTTTCAAAATAGGCTACTCCCGTTACAGTTGGCATTCGTTGGTCACATAGAATAACTTGAATATTATTGTTCGGATTGTTTAAATGAGTATCTGCCTCCTGCGTATTTTGTGCAAGTAAAACATTGTAGTCGAAACGAAAAGTGGCCTTAAATGAATGAAGATTGTTTTCTTCATCATCAATATAAAGTACTGTAATTTTTTCTTTTTGTTCCACGGCAATTCAAATTTAACTATTTGGCTGAATAATTGGAATCTCAATGGTAAACGTTGTTCCTATTGCAGGAGTGCTTGTTACATGAATGGTTCCGTTGTGTTTTTTGATGGTGTTGTAAGAAATCGAAAGTCCAAGGCCAGTTCCTTCACCTACAGGTTTGGTTGTAAAAAACGGTTCAAATAATTTTTTCAATGTGGACTCATTCATCCCAATGCCATTATCACTTATTCGAATCAATATTGAGTTTTGGGTGGCTTCTGTTTCAATTCGAATGATTCCCCCTGGATCTTGGTTGAACTGCGCATTTACGGCATAAATTGCATTTGTAATTAAGTTTAAAAATACTTGGTTTAACTTTCCTGGGTAACATTCCGCCAACGGAATATTGCCATAGTTTTTTTCAATAATAATCCGACCATTTAGCAGGTTGTTTATAATGATAATTGTTGAGTCTAGTCCTTCATTTATATCTGCTTTTTTTAAATCGTCTTCATCAACACGGGAAAAGATTCGGAGTCCCTTTACAATCTCTGCTGTTCTTGTTGATCCTTCGTTGATGCCTTTGAGCAAAAAAGTGATTTCTTCTTGAAGATAATCAAAGTCAAAGCCTACTTTTAACGCTTGTATTTCTATTTCTTTTTCAGTGTTACTTTTATTTGACTTTGCTATTGTTTCTAATTTATTAATGAGTTCAAGGAGCAAATCTACATCCCGCTTAAGTGGCTTTACATTGGACGTGACAAAATTAATAGGGTTGTTAATTTCATGGGCAATACCTGCAGTAAGCTGACCCAAAGAAGCCATCTTTTCTGATTCAACCAATTGTGACTGGGTTTCTTTTAAATCGATAAGCGTTTTATTTAATTCTTTATTAGTAGTTTTAAGCTCAACAGTCCGCTCAGTAACTTTTTGTTCGAGTATAATGTTTTGCTCCCGAATGATTCGTTCATTCTCTTGTGCAGCAAAAAGTGCGGCTGCTTGCGATTGCTCCTTCTCTTTTTTTAGGATATTAATTCTATCTGCTAATGCAAATGACAGTAATGTGACCTCAATAGCAGAGCCTATTTGAAGGCCTAACACTGTGAAGTTGTTATATGGAATAACTCCTACATCTTTGAGTACAAATACGATTACGCTAATCAAAAATATCGACCATGCTATTGTAAAAAATAATGCCGAACGGTTGTTGTATCTTTTATATATATAAATTCCTGTGAACAACAATATAAAAGAACCAGGTCCTGCATTAATATTAATCAAGTTGTAAGCAATTGTGAGGTAACCGAACAAAGCAAAAACTATGCTTATAAAATAAATGAAAGCAAAAATAGTAAGCAGTGCATTGAATTTTGGCGCATACGTTTTCGTCCGTAGGAAATGGCGAACAAAAAATATAGTTACAATACCAACTAGTGCGCCACTTAATTGAGTGCCTCTTTCTGCAATCCAAGGCAATTCAGGCCAAAAGTATTTAAAAGCATATCCATTGAGCACAGCTTGGGTTAACCCTACCGATAAGATATATAGCACATAAAAAAAATAACTTCTATCTCTTATACTTAAAAAAATAAATATATTATATAAGAACATAACCAGTATAATACCAAAATACATTCCCGCAAATAAATTATCGCTTGCATTTTGACTTACATACTTGTTTAAGGCTATTATTTTAATAGGTGCAATTACTTGATCGCCACTACGTATCCTGATGAAGTATGTTGCGGTGTCATATTGATTTAAATTTAGATCAAAAACATAATTTTTAAATTCGGTTTTTCTTGTGTTAAATGAATAAGATTCTCCTGCAGAATCTGAAGATATGATATCACCATTAACAACTTTTATAAAATGAACTTTATCAAGTGTAGGATAGGCAATTTCTAGTTTTAAGTTCTTCTCTAAAGAATGATTAACTACGCTAAACACAATCCAATGCCAGTTATCACTTACTAAAAAATTGGGTATCTTTGAGTCTAAAGGCCTGAATAAACTATCGCATTGAATGATATCCTGTAGCTCTTTATCCTCAGGGGTACTCCAAACATTTACTTTGGGAGAAGAGAGCGTACTGTTGTTAATTATATTCAATGGATGTTGTGAAAATGCAGGCTTTTCACAAACAATAATAGCTAGTAAGCAGAGTAGGTGTCGGATCATTTTATTTGGGGCTTATTTTAAATTCTTTCGGATTTGCACTATCAAGTAGCAAGTTATAATCAATTTCAACAATCTGTTGTTTTCTTGCTATCTCTTGAGCAATTTGGATTGGTTTTTTTCTAAGATCGAAAATTCTACTCGTTTCTAATTCACTAGCATTAGGTAAGTTTTTATTGTCTTTCTGCATAACAATAGTAGCCAAAAGATCTAACTTAGGATAATAGAACTTACCGTCATTACCTACAGATTTTTCAACCATAAACCCATAATTGCCAGCTATTCTAGTAGTATATGGGGAACAAAGAGCAAACATAGTATCTAAGCCAATCTGTTCAGATAATGCTAAGGCTGCTCTAATTAGAAAGATGCTACCTATGCCCATCCCAGCTACTTCCATTGAATTCCATAAGCCACATACTTCACCAGTTCCATTCGGGAGGTATTTTCTCACTAATTCATATACTTTCTCGTCCATATATCCAGCAGCATCTTCAAGCGGAAGTGGAGTTTTACCATCAGCTGCTTGAACTCGAGCTCCCCCTAATACTCTTGATTCATCGGATGATTCGACTAAAATCACGAATGAGCTTGGATTGGTGACCCACTCTTCGCTAGATGAGGTTACTTTTTTTACACCAATAGCATCCAATATGCGCCTATGGCCTTTAATAAACCTTTCACAAAGTTGGGGGTTATCTGTAGACCTGAACGCTTTTATTTTTACCATTGGTGCTGTTTGCCGAGTCTAAATTCGATTAAATTATTTTGTCTAATAGAATGGGCTTTTCAACAATTCAACATTTCTTACTGTATTAAGGTTTCTAAATCAATGTAATAACGACCCGAAGTTTGAATTTGATTTAATAGGATTCTACGAATGGTATCGCAAGCTGCACCTGCTCCTAGTGATACAGATGAAGCAAGTTGAGGCCAAGTAAGAATTGATTTTCCAATAGAACTCATTGATATTTTTAGTCTTTCAGATGAATGCTCAAAAGATGCAAGCTTCATTAATACCATTAAACGTTCATTTGTTTCAAGTTTTGCAAAATCCAACTTATCATCTATGAGTCCATGAAATAAAGGTCTGTTAGGCTCTAAATCGAATCTTTCGATATCTATCATTCCTCTGTCATTTGTATCCATTAAGACTGGAATTCGTTTATCTCTTGCAGCAATTCTTGATTGAATTTTAATGTCTAATCTATCACACACTTCAACTAAAATATCTATTTTGTGGCGTCCTTCCCCTAAAAATGAATCTAAGTTATCAGGTGTAATGCCTTCACTGTAGATTTCAATATTTAAATAGGGATCAATCTCGGCAACTTCACGCGCAGCAATAATTACTTTTGGTAAGCCCAGTTGGTGAATACCAGCACGCAACCTATTTAAATTGCTTAGTTCGAGTGTGTCAAAATCAGCGAGCTTAATTGTACCACAAGTTCTTTCAATAGCTAAAGTAACAGCAACGGATTGCCCTACAGAAAGGCCAATGATACCGATTGATTTGTTGCGTAAAACTGCCTGCTCTGCTTTGGTAATTTTAAGTTGATTGCGATTTGTGCGCACCGTAATAAATGCATCTTCAGGTAACAAATGAACCAACCGTTTGCTCCAAGGATAATAAATCCAATTACCAAAAGCTTCTATCGATTTTCCATTGAGTAATAGCTGCGTTTGCTCTTGAATAAAATCTGACGTAATCGCTTTTCCTACATGTTGAATGCGAATCCATTCGCTCAATTGTTGTTCGATGGTATCAATTATTTCAATGTCATGTTGTTGTTTTAATTGATCAAGTTGCAGTTTGTATTCGTTGCTTGAGTAGTTGAGAATAATTGGTTTATAGGCATGTAAACTAAATTGTTGGTCAAGCTTCATAAACAATTTCTGCTGTAATGATTATTGGGGAAGGTACGTGAATATCTGCTTTATGCAAATTTTTGTTTCCGAAAGTTGTGTATTTGTTTTAAATTTCCCCTGTTTATAATCCGAAAATGGCCGATAAAATCAAAGTACTCTATGTAGATGACGAGGAAAATAACTTGTTTTCATTTAAAGCAGCTTTTAGGCTCAAATACCAAATATTTACAGCAATTAGCGGGGAGGTTGCCATTCAGATTTTAGATGAGCACCCAGATATTGAAGTTATTTTAACAGACCAACGCATGCCCGAAATGACGGGTGTTGAATTTTTAAAATCCATTTTGCCCATCCATCCAGACCCTATTCGTATTTTGCTCACAGGTTATGCCGATTTAAAAGCATCTATTGATGCGGTAAATGAAGGCAAGATTTTTCATTACCTGAGCAAACCGTGGAACGAAGAAGAAATTGATATGACAATATTAAAGGCTCATGAAGTGTATATGCACGCCCGCAATGAGCGCGAGATGAAAGAGAAACTCATTAAAACAGCAGACCAAATGGAGTTTCTACTAAGGCAAAGTTTATTGTCCTAGTTCTTTTTTGTTCTTTTGCTCAAACGATTTTTTGTCCTTTTCCAGTTGCTCCATTTTTTTAGCGCGTTCAGCAGCACCATTGTCGATAGGTTTTTTCGATTTACAAGCACCTGCACTTAAAAACATAAGCAGTCCGAAAGTATAAAGTAGTATTTTATTCATATCGTGAGCAAGTTAGTTTTCTGCAGTTTCTTTCCAAGGCAATTCGCCAATATAATGCATTAGATTTTGAATGCGGTTTGCTTTACGATTAATGTACGATGTTGGTTTATTGGCTTTCCATTTTCTTGGGTTTGGTAAACACGCAGCAATCAGTGAAGATTCCCGCGATGTAAGCTTTGATGAGGGTTTCTGGAAATAGTATAAAGCAGCAGCTTCGGCACCATATATTCCATCACCCATTTCAATAATGTTAATATACACTTCAAGTATCCTTTTTTTTGTCCATAACAACTCAAGGGTTAAGGTAATTATCACTTCAGGTACTTTGCGAATCCAGCTGCGCTTTGGGGTAAAAAATAAGTTTTTTGCAGTTTGTTGTGAAATGGTACTTGCGCCCCGTAGTTTTTTTCCGCGTTTCAAACCGCGTTCAATTGAATTTTGAATCTGCTCGAAATCGAAGCCGTAATGGCGGTTAAATTTTGCATCTTCTGCAGTAATTACTGCTAAGCAAAATTTTTCAGAAACGTAGTCAATGCTTGTCCAATCCTTTTTTAGTTTTACCTCCTTGCCATCTCTTAATTGTTCGTACACCCTTACCAAATGCAAAGGTGTTACCGGAACGGGCATGATGCGGTATAATATTACAAAAAATAAGGTTAGCTGAAAACCCAATAGCAGCAACATGATTACCCATTGCCATGATTGCTTTATCAATTTAATCAGTTTGTTTTCGCCTGTTTTTTTTGCCATAAAAACCTTTTAATAGGCATGCAAGTATAGCTGTTGCATTGTAAATGAAGAAATACGAGCCCTCAATTTTTAACAATAAGTTCATTAGCCATCAGCAATGGTTGAATACACAATTTACAAACAGAATCTTATTGTACTTGCCAATTATTTGTTTCAAGTTTGTTACTTTGAACAAGTAATAATATAGATATGAAATACAGGCAACTTGGCAATAGTGGATTACACGTATCAGAGATTAGTATAGGTACATGGTTAACCGTTGGGTTGGCCCTTAACCAGCAACAAGCATTTGATGTGATGAAATGTGCCCTAGATTTAGGTGTTAATTTTATTGATACGGCTGATATGTACAACCGTGGCGAGTCGGAAAAAGCTGTGGGTGCGTTTTTAAAAACCATTGCACGCGAAGAAGTAATTATCGGCACAAAAGTTTTTGGTCCGATGAGCGACCACTTTATGGCGCAAGGGTTGTCGTTGAGGCATATTCGCAATGCGTGTGAAGGCTCATTGCAGCGACTCAAAACGGATTATATTGATTTGTACCAATGCCATCGGTATGATATTGATACACCACTTGAAGAAACATGTTTTGCAATGCATAACCTTATTGAACGAGGTTTGATTTTGCATTGGGGCGTGAGTCAGTGGACTGCCGTTCAAATTACCAATGCCGTTCGTATTTGCGAACGCAATGGTTGGCAGAAGCCGATAAGCAACCAACCTGTTTACAACATGCTAAACCGCAGTCTCGAAACAGATGTGATGGATGTATGTTCTATTGAAAAATTGGGCATTGTTGTTTACTCGCCATTGGCTCAAGGACTGCTTACCGGAAAGTACCAAAAAGATATGGTGCCGTCCGACTCGAGGTTAGCGAGTTCAATTATGAATGCATGGTTTCCGAGTAAGCGCATGACAGACGATTATTTTGAGATGCAAACCAAATTGCAAACCAAGGCAAGTGAATGGGGAATGACATTAGGGCAACTTGCTTTGTGTTGGATTTTATCACGCAACCCTATTACATCATGTATTGTAGGTGCTACCCAAACCGCACAAGTTCAAGCAAATATTGCTGCAATTGAGCATTCACTCTCTAATGCACAACTTGAAGAACTGGAGTTGATTTTAAACAATGCACCTGTTGACCAATATACGGGTGCTAGGGTTGGATACGGAGTTGTGAAGAGAGGATACTGAGGGGAATGACGAATTAGGGATTACGAATTGGGGATTGCGAATTTCTATTGCCACTGTCCCACTAACTATTATCCACGGAACAATTACCACTGTCAAATAACAAAAATGGATTGGAAACAATTTTGGGAAAATCATGGAGCATCCACCAAGGCACTTGATCAGGTAGGTCGGGTAGGAGGTACGATGCCTCAAACCGAATCGTTTTTGAAAGAATATGCGGGTTATATCGCTAATACATTGCAACTCACAACCGATGACGTTTTGCTTGATGTATGCTGTGGCAATGGAATATTAACATCCTATTTAGCCAACTATTGCAAATACACTATAGGAGTTGATTTTTCTGAAACACATATTGATTACGCAAATCAAAAGTATGCAAACAGTAGCCTCAAATTTGTTTGCGCTGACGCACTTCAATTGGATTCATTGCCTTTACCATTTACAATTACAAAGGCCACATTGTGTTTTTCATTTCAGTATTTTGAAACGGTGCAAAATGGCTTGCAGGTTGTTAATGGAATCAAACAACAACGTGCTCAACAGCTATTGCTTACCGATATTCCGGATAGGAGCCGTTTTTTTACCTATTATCACTCCATACCTAAAATACTTCGTTTGGTTAAGCAAATGGTGCTTCAAAAAAACAATATGGGTAAATTTTGGGGTGAGGACGAATTGGCTTGGATAACCAAACAACTTGGGGGTAAAGGTAAAAAAATTGCTCAACCACCTCATTTTCCATACGCAACGTACCGTATGGATTACCTCATTCAGGATTTGTATCATTAAAAGTGAATCCTGTTTTGCACAAGGTAGGTGTATTTAAAATGGCCTGTTTTACTCATTTATCTAGCAAAAGCTTCGAGAACTAACAGGTGTTTGAATACTGGGTGTGCATAATTTGTCCAACTTAGTAAGCGCTCCTATGCCGTATCTTCATGATACATTTTAAAAACAAAGCTTTATGAAAAACTTAACAAACATTGGCCGCATTATTTACGGCTTGCCTTTTGTCATTTTTGGACTCAATCATTTAATGGGAGCAGATGGAATGGCGGGTATGGTGCCATCTTTTATTCCGGGTGGTATAGTATGGATTTACGTTACCGGACTTGCGGAACTTGCTGCAGGTATCGCAATCATTTCTAAAAAATATATCCGGTTAGCCACGTTATTACTCGCGTGCCTAATAGGAGTGTACATTTTAACCATTCATATCCCAGGATTAGGTTCTGCAGATGAAATGGGGAAAATTATGTCGATGGTAATGTTGTTAAAAGATTTAGGTTTAGCTGGTGCAGCCTTAATGATATCGGGATTGCACGCGGATGAGCAATAAGCTGTTGATTACACCAAAGGAAGCAGGGCTTTTGTCCTGCTTTTTTTATGCAAAAACCTTAACTTGCGCGCCTCATGACAGAATTAATAGACGTAGAATACAATACGCAAAGGGAACAAATGATGATTTCGGAGTACGGACGAAACATCCAAAAAATGGTCAATTTTGCCATTGCTGAACCCAACCGCGAAAGAAGAACCGTACTTGCCAATGCCTTAATTGCATTAATGGGGAGTTTAAACCCGCAACTGCGCGATGTGGCAGATTATAAACACAAGTTATGGGATCACTTGTTCATCATCTCTGATTTTAAATTGGATGTAGATTGCCCGTATCCACTACCAACCCGCGAGAGTGTGTTCCGCAAGCCTGATTTAATGGACTATCCCCAAAGCAAAATTAAGTTCAGGTTTTATGGGAAAAACATCGTGAAAATGATTGAGGCAGCCACAGCGTTAGAGGATGGAGCCATGAAAACAACCTTTATCAACCTGATAGGGTCGTTTATGAAAAACGCCTGTAAAAGCTGGAATGCCGAAACATTATCTGATGAAGAAATTTTGGCTCACCTTGAAATGTTGAGTGAGGGTAAAATAAGAGCTGAAGACAACGAGAATGTAGAATTTAGAACGGCCAATTTTGGAAATAACCCGAATAACCAAAATAGGAATAACAACAATAACCGCAACTTTAAAAACAAAAACCGTCACCGCAATGGCGGCAATAACAACAATAATGGTGGCGGCAACCGCAATAACAATAACCGTAATTTCAGGAATAATAAAGGGAGGTAAAGATGTGCTGATTGGATCATTTGATGAAGTGATAATGAGATTATAGAAGAAATGTGTGGCTTCGACTTAGCTCCGCCACCTCAAATGATTCATTCACTGTATAAAAGAACATCAATACTATAGCACTACAATGCACCTACCCAAATACTCTGCTCAACAACAATGAACGAATACAACTTTACCGAAATTGAAAAACACTGGCAAGAGCAGTGGCGTAACAACCAAATTTATAAAGTAACAGAAGACACGTCAAAACCTAAATGTTACGTGCTCGATATGTTTCCTTATCCTAGTGGCGCTGGTTTGCATGTAGGGCACCCACTTGGTTATATTGCTTCAGATATTTATGCGCGTTACAAACGGTTAATGGGCTACAATGTGTTGCACCCCATGGGGTACGATTCTTTTGGATTGCCTGCTGAGCAGTACGCCATCCAAACGGGTCAACACCCAGCTATTACAACTGAAAAAAACATCGCACGTTACCGTGAACAGCTCGAAAAAATTGGCTTTAGCTATGATTGGGATCGGGAAGTGCGCACATCTAATCCCGACTATTATAAATGGACACAGTGGATCTTTATTCAGTTGTTCAACTCTTGGTACAACCCAGCAACCGATAAGGCCGAACCTATTGAATCCCTGATTGCCATTTTTGAAAAGCAAGGTTTTAAAGGTGTAGATGATTCGATATTGACAGGTGGAATGGAAATGGATTTTGCCTCATTTACTCCGGCCGAGTGGAATGCATTTAGTGAGGAACACAAACAAAAAGTATTGCTTGGTTTCAGGCTTGCTTATTTAAGCGAGGCATATGTGAATTGGTGCCCGCAATTGGGCACCGTGTTGAGCAATGATGAAGTAAAAGACGACTCAGGCGTGCGCGTGAGTGAGCGTGGTGGCTATCCTGTGGAGCGTAAATTAATGAACCAATGGAGCTTGCGCATTACGGCATATGCAGAGCGTTTGTTAAATGATTTAGATGCACTCGACTGGACAGAAAGTTTAAAAGAAACACAACGCAACTGGATTGGAAAATCGCAAGGAGCAAGTGTTCACTTTAAAGTGCAAGACAGCAGTTTTGATTTAGAAGTGTTCACTACACGTCCTGATACGATATTTGGGGTAAGTTATTTGGCCATTGCACCAGAGCATGAAATGTTGAGTGAACTTATTGACCCGGATTATATGGATGATGTGATGGAATATGTGGTGGAAGCGAAAAACCGCAGTGAACGCGAGCGCATGGCCGATGTGAAAAGGGTGAGTGGAGCATTTACCGGTATGTATGCAGTACACCCATTTACCCATAAAGAAATTCCGATTTGGGTAGCCGATTATGTGTTGGCGGGTTATGGTACCGGTGCAGTTATGGGAGTGCCTGCCCACGATTCGCGCGACTTCGCATTTGCAAAACATTTTAACCTTGCCGTTTTGCCTGTAGTGCAAATTCCAGCCGAACATAATTTAAACGAAGCTTCATATGATGCCAAGGAAGGTGTATTAACCAACTCTGAGTTTTTAAATGGGTTGGAAGTAAAAGAGGCTATTAAAAAAGCCATCGAATTTATAGAAAAGGGAAAAATAGGAAAAGGCAAAACCAACTTCCGTTTGCGTGACGCCATTTTCGGCCGCCAACGGTATTGGGGAGAACCCATTCCGGTATATTATAAAAACGGAATTCCGTATTGCTTGCCTGAGAGTGCATTGCCATTGGAGTTACCCGCCATTGATTCATTTTTACCCACCGCAGATGGTGAACCGCCACTGGCGCGTGCAAAAGAGTGGATGTGGAGTGAGCAAACACAGAGTGTAGCGGCCGAAGGTTACCCAATTGAAACCACCACCATGCCGGGTTGGGCAGGTTCATCGTGGTATTTTTTGCGGTATATGGATCCCAAAAATGAACATGCGTTTGCCAGCAAACAAGCCATTGATTACTGGAAACAAGTGGATTTGTATTTGGGTGGAAGCGAACATGCCACAGGGCATTTGTTGTACGTGCGCTTTTGGACAAAATTTTTATACGACCGTGGTTTTATTCCGGTACAAGAACCCGCGCAGAAGTTGATTAACCAAGGGATGATTCAGGGGGTGTCGTATTTTGCATTTCAATTAAATGTAACATTAAAAACTCCAATAGAAGGGAAGATTTTATGGAAGCTAAATACACTTGTTTCTGCAAAGTTTAAAGAAAAATTCCATCCTTCTGATTTAAACAAGAAGGACTTTATAAAAGAGGTATTTGACAGTTGCTCATATCGTGAATACTTAGTTGGTTTTGACATTGACAATATTCAATCTGTTAGTTTCGCACCAAGGGAAGTTAGAGTTCACATTGACTTTATAACTGATGAGAATAAGTCTACTCTTGATATTAATGCTTTAAGGGGATGGTTTCCTGATTTAAAACGTTTTGATTACGTGCTTGATAACGGATTTTATTTAAAATGCTATGAAGACTGGGATGGAAGCCCGTTCACATGTTTCAGCGAGGTCGAAAAAATGAGTAAATCTAAGCACAATGTTGTAACCCCCGACAATATTGTAGCTGAATACGGAGCAGATACCTTGCGTTTGTACGAAATGTTTTTGGGCCCGTTGGAGCAAAGCAAACCCTGGAGTACACAAGGCATTGAAGGGGTACACCGCTTTTTGAAAAAATTGTGGAAGTTGTTTTATGCAGCAAATGGAGAGCTACAAATTGCCAATGAAGCTGCCGATAAAAAGGAATTAAAATCTATTCACAAGCTAATTAAAAAAGTGGGGGAGGATATTGAGAACTTTTCATTTAATACTTCGGTTCCTGCTTTTATGATTTGTGTAAATGAGCTTACCGATTTAAAATGTTATAAACGCGAAATTTTGGAGCCATTGGTTATTTGCTTGAGTCCGTATGCTCCGCATATTGCAGAAGAGTTGTGGCAAAAAGCATTGGGGAATAACTCGTTTGTGGTAACACAACAATTTCCGGAGTTTAAAGCTGAATACTTGGTTGAAGATACCTTTAGCTATCCGATTTCATTTAATGGCAAACACCGCATGAATATGGAATTAAGTCTCTCCCTTTCGCAACAAGAAGTGGAACAAATTGTACTTGCTGATGAAGCGGTTCAAAAGTGGTTGGAAGGAAAAGCACCTAAAAAAATCATCTTTGTAAAAGGAAAAATTGTGAACATGGTTTTGTAGGATTTTAAACGCAGATTCATATAGCAATTGGGAGCAGCGGTTTCTGAGTCGATAGTAAATCAGCGAGTATCAGCGTAATCAACAGGAAGAATATAACTGCAAAGAGCGCAAAGTAGGCGCAATGGGCTTAGAACAAAGAAATAAGCCTTTAAATTTGCGAAATCTGCGGCTAAAAAATCAGCGAATATCAGCCTAATCTGCGGGAACATTTCATCAAACAGATAATCAATTATAAAACTTGAATAGACAACCATTTTCATACAACCCAGCCGAAGGCATGATGGTGCTTATAGATAAGCCTTTGGAGTGGACATCATTTGATGCGGTGAACAAGATGAAGTATGCCCTAAAATCGTATATGCGCAGGCAGGTGGATGAGGGAAAATGGGTATTGGTACATGGACAAAAACTCAATATCAAAATAGGTCATGCAGGTACACTTGATCCCTTGGCCAGTGGTTTACTGATTGTATGTATTGGCAAGCAAACCAAACAAATTGAAACGTATATGGGGCAGGATAAAGAGTATACAGGTACTTTTTATATTGGAGCCACAACCCCTTCATTTGATTTGGAAACTGAAGTAAATGCGCACTTTGGTACGAGTCATATCACACCTGAGTTGATTCACCAAACTGCATTGCAATTTATTGGTAAACAACAGCAGTTTCCTCCCGTATATTCAGCTATCAAAAAAGATGGAAAACGGTTGTATGAATCGGCACGTGAGGGTAAAGAAGTGGAGTTAACTTCACGTACGGTGAATATTATTGAATTTGAAATCACGGATATTCAACTGCCATTGGTTTCGTTTCGTATTGCCTGTGGTAAAGGAACCTATATCCGTTCTATTGCAAATGATTTTGGCAAAGCGCTGGGCAGTGGTGCCTATTTACACAGCTTGCGTAGAACAAAAATTGGAACAGCATCGGTTGCAGAAGCAATGAGTGTGGATGGTTTTGTTAATTGGGTTTCGCAGGCCTAACGGCCTTTGCTTTCCTGCGTTTCTCAAGTTGTTTGTTCTCTAGTACATCAACTTGTTTTTTTAATGTGTTTGGTAACAACGTACTCTCCATTCCTTCAATGATACTTCCAATCCACAACATTATCTGGCCTTGGTATGGTTCTTTTCGAATGGAGAATTGTACACGATTTATGGATTCGTTTGTATGAACAGAATGGCTTTGGCGTATGAGTTTTTTTGCTGTAAAGGATAACAGCTTAGCGGGCTTTAATGAACCATCTTTAGATTTTTTATAAATAGTTAAATCCAAATCTTGGTAATCAATCGCAAAGTTTCCAGTTGCCGTTTGTGCGTATGCCTTACCTGAAAAAGTAAGCTTGTTGATTTTGCCATTTTCAATTCTTACAGGAGCCATTGCTTCCAATAATGGATTCCATTCGGACATAGGCATAGTTGTTACAACACCATTAAATGTATGCCATTGCAAGTGTGGCGGAATTGAAGCCGAAAAGTGGAGTTTGCCTGTTTTCATCAATACCGCATTTGCGTTCAGGCGAATTGGTTTTTTGTTTTGCTTAGCATTGTTTAAACCCAGAATTTGAGCTTGTATTTTCGTTAACGAAACAAGGGCTGGCTTGTTTTTATTCGCCATTTTGAGTTGAAACCGTAGTGATACATTTTTGAGTTGTACCGTATCGATATGCAATGGAATAGTGAGTTTGTGCAACGACTGCTGAAACGTTGGTTTTACAGCCTTTATATTCAACTCCTTTTCTTTATTGCGAAGCAGGTCAAATATTGAGTTAGCAATTATTAACTTTTGTAAGTGGATTCTCCCATTTGCTAATTCGTCAAAATTCAAATTGAATAATGAAACATTCCCTAGCTTAAAGGTAGCAACTGTTTTTTGGAAACGCATTTTCCTGCTTATTTGAATAAGTGAAGATTTCGGAATTACTTTTACCTGTTTGCAGTTTAATTCATTTTGAGGGAGGTGAAAATCCAAATGGTTGATGTTAAAATGGTAATCGCCTTTTGTTGGGTTAAATGCCACATCATCCATTGTAAAATGAAGCGAAGTGAGGGTAGCTGCCTTTAGCGGTTGAATGGTTTTTGATAACGGAATTTTGAGTCCATCAACAGCCAATGTTAAATCAAGCGCATGGTATAGTGTATCGTTGGGTCGGTTTAAATTCATTGCTGCAATGCTGCCGTTTTCTAACACTAAACGGTGCAACGAAATTTGGCTGATTAGCTTGCGGTTCGTTTTTGTTGGAGCTACCGAGTCTGGTGCTTGTTGAGTGGGTTTGTGACCAAGATGATTCAATACAACCAATTTTGGTTGCTTTAAAATGATAGACCCAACCTCGAGCTTGCTGCTTAACAACAACTGGGCAATTTGAATTCCACCAACCACAAATTCATTTGCCTTAAAAAACAACGTAGGGAACCGATCATTTCCAATGCTGTTTGTAGTATCCGAAGTAAAGACTGGATTAACGATTCGTATATTGAGTGTTTGGTCAATGACGGCAGTTTCGATGCTGTCAAATTGCAAGTGGTAATAATTGCCAAATGTAGCCTCTACTTCTACTTTTAGTCGGTGTAACGCAATATCTTGTATTTTGGCTCTAAGCAAATACCAAGCAACCAATACAGTTCCCAACATGGTAAGCAGGATGATGAAAAGCCATTTCAAGAATTTTTTCACCAAACCAAGATAATGTATTTGGCCAATTTAAGAAAAGGGAAACCCAGCCTGATACGCTTTTAAGTATTGGCCATTAATGGAGGTTACTTGTCTAATGCCATAAATTGCATTGGTTAAATAAACGGCATCTGCATTGGTTAAATCATCTTTGGTTACAACCCCTTCATGTAAGGTAAATGTGGTTTCCAGAAGTTGAGAAAGCACCCATTCGCGCATCACTCCTGCTACACAACCTTCTTGCAAAGAGGGGGTAAGGACTTTGTTTTGTGTAACGCAGAAAATATTGGAGCTTGATGCTTCGCAAATATGGCCGTATTCATTTACAATCAATGCATCGTCAAATTGGTTTTCGCGAGCCCAAATGCCAGCAAGTGTATACACCAGAGCATTGCCCGTTTTAAGGTTTGAAACAACGTGGCATGGTTTGTATGTTTCGGTGTAAATGCCCAAGTGCAACGATATAGGCTTTTGAATTGGAAATACATCAATTGCAAAAGCTGTTTGGTTATTGTTAGGTGTGTAAAAGCCCGAACTGTCTCTGTACAACACAAACCGCACCCTTGTTTCTTTTAGGTTGATTGTTTGAGAGGCCTCTTCAACTAACTGTTCAAACGTTGAGAATGTTAACGTAAATATCATTTTAAGCGCATTGGCTCCCGTAACCAATCGCTTGTAGTGCAATTGGCCAAGTTGCATTTTACCATCCACTACTTTAATGGTTTCAAAAAGCAAGTCGCCATATACAAATGCCCTATTCATTCTCGCAAGGTTAAAATTCTGGGTATAATTCTATAATATTTTTGTATTGGGTAATAATTACTGATTTACAATCAATGTTTTATCAGGCATTTACCATACGGCTAAAATCAGTTTTTGAATCACGTTGTTTTGTTAAATTGTTCCTACATTTGGAGCCTTATCAATTAGCAAAATAGCAATAATCAAATATGAAAAAAGTATTTATCGTTTCAGTAGCACGCACTCCAGTTGGAACTTTTGGTGGAGCGTTGGCTGGATTTTCGGCAACTCAGTTAGGAGCAATAGCAATTAAAGGTGCACTTGAAAAAGCAGGTATTAAACCTGACGAAGTGAACGAAGTATACATGGGCTGTGTATTACAAGCAGGTTTAGGCCAAGCTCCTGCAACACAAGCAATGATTAATGCCGGTATTCCAAACTCGGTACCTGCAACCACTATTAATAAGGTATGTGCCTCAGGCTCTAAGGCTGTAATGATGGCCGCACAAAGCATTATGCTTGGTCATGCAGATACCATTGTAGCTGGTGGAATGGAAAGCATGAGCAACGTGCCTTATTATTTGGATAAGGCAAGAAACGGTTACCGCCTTGGACACGGCCAGCTTACAGATGGTTTGGTAAAGGATGGTTTATGGGATGTGTATAAAGATTTTCATATGGGAAGCGCAGGTGAATTATGTGCTCGGGAGTACAAGATTTCACGTGATGCACAAGATGAATTTGCAATCGAATCGTATACACGTGCACAAGCTGCGTATGCTAAAAAAGCATTTGCATCTGAGATTGTACCTGTTGAAATTCCAGTTAGGGGAAAGGATCCAATTGTACTAGCGGAAGATGAGCAGTATACGAAGGTTAATTTTGAGAAAATGAAAACCTTAAAACCGGTATTTGAGAAAGACGGTACCATTACCGCAGCCAATGCCTCTCCGTTAAGTGATGGGGCTTCTGCCTTTGTGTTAATGAGCGAAGAGAAAATGAATGCACTCGGATTAAAGCCTATTGCTCAAATTCTTGGTTTTGCAGACGCGGCTCAAGCACCAGAATGGTTCACAACTGCTCCAGCATTAGCCATTCCTAAAGCACTTAAAATGGCAGGTATCCAAGCCAACGAAGTTGATTTTTATGAACTAAACGAAGCATTTGCTGTAGTGGGTATTGCTAACAATACGTTATTGCAACTCGACCCTAAAAAGGTGAATGTATATGGTGGTGCAATTGCATTAGGTCATGCATTGGGAAGCAGTGGTTCTCGTATTTTGGCAACCCTTACTTCTGTTCTACACCAAGAAGGGGGTAAAATTGGTACGATAGGTATTTGCAATGGCGGTGGCGGTGCTTCAGCTATTGTCATTCAAAAAGCATAAGCATACATGAAACTGCGCTTAATCATTTGGAGTTTTGGGATTACATTTTTGTTTAACCTAAATACCACCTACGCCCAAGTAACAGATTCTTTATCGCGTGATACACTCGCAGATTTAGAAATTAGGATGATGGGATTGGGTGAACGAATGATTACAGCGCGTGATGAGAAGGAAAGACTGAGCAGTTGCTTTCATTTACTTAAACATTTGAATTATGCGCTCAAGGTAAATGGATCATTTCAATACACATTTGATTCGGTAAAAACCATTTCTATTTTGTATTCACCTGATAGTTTGTTCCGAATTATCACATGGAATGTAGTGCTTAATAGTGGAACCTTCCATTATTATGGGGTATTGCACCGCAATCCTAAGTGGACAAGCAGTATCAAAGACACCAATTACCTTAAACCTTTTTATCCCCTAATTGATCGATCACAGCAGTTTAAAAGTCCAATGGATACAACTGTAGATCATTTGTTTTGGTATGGAGCACATTATTATAAAATTGTACCCTATACACATAAAAAGCAAACCCATTATTTGTTGTTGGGATGGAATGGAAACACCATGATGAGCAATAAAAAAGTGGTGGATGTATTGTACTTTGAACGCAACAAGCCTATGTTTGGTAAGCCCGTGTTGGATGTTGGATTACCAAAGATAGCAAGCAGGATGGTATTTGAATTTAACAATGATGCAACCATGACGCTGCGTTATGAGGAGAAAAAAAAGTACTTGATTTACGAAGCAGTATTACCTCCACGTCCGCAAGATTACGGTCACCCAGAAACATATTTGCCAAGCGGATCTTATGATTACATGGTGTTTAACAAAAAAACGGGAGTATGGGTTAAACAAAAATCGCCACTAGCCGATTTTGACATGAGCAAATAACCATTACACAGCTACGTTGTACTCACGCAATGCATCGTTCAACGAGGTTTTGGTATCTGTAGATGCTTTTCTTTTTCCAATAATAAGTGCGCAAGGCACTTGGTAAGTTCCTGCTGCAAATGTTTTCGCATAACTGCCAGGTATTACTACAGACCTAGCTGGAACCGTTCCTTTGTACTCAATAGGCGTATCGCCAGTTACATCAATAATTTTGGTGCTCATGGTAAGCGTTACTCCCGCTCCTAATACTGCCTCATGTTCTACCCGAACCCCTTCAACCACAATGCAGCGCGACCCAATAAAACAGTTATCTTCAATAATTACAGGTGCGGCTTGTACAGGCTCCAATACACCGCCAATGCCAACGCCACCGCTTAAATGCACATGTTTTCCTATTTGCGCACAACTGCCTACTGTTGCCCAAGTATCCACCATTGTTCCTTCATCTACGTATGCACCAATATTCACATAACTCGGCATCATAATTACGCCCTTTTGCAAAAAGGCACCATAACGAGCAATGGCATGAGGTACTACCCTTACGCCTTGTGCTGCATAGTTCGTTTTTAATTGCATTTTATCATGAAACTCAAATGGGCCAACTTCAATTGTTTGCATTTGTTGGATTGGGAAATACAAAATCACCGCTTTTTTTACCCAATCATTTACCTTCCAACCACCTTCAATAGGTTCTGCTGTGCGGAGTTTTCCTTTATCTAATAATTCAATTACATCTCTAATGGCCGCTTGAGCTGATGGGGCTTTCAAAAGTTCACGGTTATTCCAAATATCTTCAATAAGTTGTTGCATATTCACCATAATTTGCCCGCTAAACTAAGCGATAAACATCAATTAATACAAATGCCTACCTTTGAAAGCATAATTTCGTAACTGTGAGTAACAAATCAAATCATATGAAAAGGCGTTCCGCTAAAAAGCCTAAGTTAATTGAACGAACTGCAGAACGCGATGATTTTGACGAAATCATCAAATTATCCAAAATCTGTTTTCCGGATACAGACCCTTGGTCGGTTGAAATGCTCGAAAGCCAATACAAGAACTTTCCAGATGGAATGCAGGTAATCGAGTATGAAGGTGAAATTGTAGGGTCGGCCACCAGTTTAATTATTAGTTGGGATGAGTATGATGATGACCATACATGGAAAGAAATATGCGATAATGGATACATCACCAATCACGATGAAGAAGGAGATACACTGTACGGTATTGAAGTAATGGTTCACCCCGATTACCAAGGATTAAAAATTGGCAGGCGTTTGTATGATATGCGCAGGCAGCTATGTGTTGATAAAAACCTTAAATCAATTTTAATAGGAGGGAGGCTTCCTAATTACCATAAGCACTCTAAGGAGTTTGGTGTGAGGGCTTATGTGAAAAGGGTAATTGATAAAAAAATTAAAGATCCAGTGCTTACTTTTCAGTTGAGCCAAGGTTTTACAATCCAGCGCATCATTAAAGATTATTTGCCAGACGATATCGAAAGCGAAGGTTATGCTACTTTGTTGGAATGGATTAACTTGGATTATATACCTGAAACCCGCGAGCGTAGCGTGTTGATGAAAAAGGTGAGGGTATGTTGTATTCAATATGAACTGCGTAAGATTACTTCGTTTAAGCAATTTGCACAACAATGTGAATACTTCACGGATGTGGCCTCCAATTACAAATCAGACTTTGCACTGTTTCCTGAACTATTTACTACCCAACTGTTATCCTTGCATGAGTATAAAAGCATGACTCCCGAGGATAGTATTCGAAAGTTGGATGAATACACCGAAGACTATATTGCTTTGTTTTCACGATTATCACTCGAATACAATATCAATATCATTGCTGGAACGCACTTACAAGTTGAAGGAGAAAACTTGTACAATATATCATACTTGTTTAAACGAGATGGTACTTACGAGAAGCAGTACAAAATTCACATCACAAGCAACGAAGCTAAATGGTGGGGTGTTAAGCCAGGAAATGAAGTAAAGGTATTTAATACGGATTGCGGTAAAGTGGCTATTAATATTTGTTACGATGTTGAGTTTCCGGAGATGACAAGAATAGCTTGCCAAAAAGGAGCTAAGATTGTGTTTGTTCCGTTTAGTACCGATGAAAAACATGGACATTTACGGGTTAAAATCTGTGCGCAAAGCAGGGCAGTCGAAAACCAAATTTATGTAGCAACAGCAGGAACCATCGGTAATATTCCTTCGGTTGATAATATGGATATTAACTACGCACAGTCGGGTATTTACACGCCAAGTGATTTTGCCTTTCCTCCAGATGCCATTGCTGGTGAATGTAGTACCAATATTGAAACGGTTGTAATTGCTGATTTGGATTTGGCTGCTATCGAACGTGCGCGTAACACGGGTACAGTATTAAATTGGAAGGATCGTAGGGGAGATATGTATGAAGTGGTTGAAAAGTAAGTTTAAATGGAGTATTTGGCTAATCAGGTATTTGAAAACATAAAGTCAGCTGAGAATCCGCTGGTATGCGCGGAGTTTGAAGCATGCACCTTTAAACAGTGCAACTTTAGCAATGCAGATATGCGCAACTTTCAGTTTACCGATTGCAAGTTTTACGACTGCAATTGGAGCAATGCCAATATTACCAATGCCGCATTTCGCAATTGTTTTTTTGAAGGGTGTAAAATGTTGGGGCTCGCATTTTACAGTTGCAATTCTTTTTTGTTTCAGTTAAGTACATCCCATTGCGATTTGGGTCATTGCAGTTTTTATAAAATGAATATTCAGCAAAGTAAGTTTGTGCATTCTGTAATGTGCAATATTGATTTTACTGAGTGCAACGCCAGTCAATGCATATTTGATGAATGTGATTTAAAAGATGCACAGTTTGTGCAAACCAATCTTACCAAGGCCAAATTGGTGAGCGCGTACAATTTTACGATTCAACCTGAAATCAATACACTCAAACAAACGCGGTTTGCCAAATCCAATATGCAAGGACTCCTTGCACATCTGGATATTCACATCGAATAGGGGATGTGGTTTTGTAAGTTTTAAACAAAATGCAGTATGTTGCGTTTGGAATGAGTAAATAAGCGATTATGAAGAAACAAATATTACTGCTCTGTACAATATTGTTAGCGGGTATTGCTTTTGCCCAACAAGACTCTACGCAAGAAGAACAAATTGACTTTAGCCAATTTGCAGATATGGGCACACCTGAAGGGTCTAAAAGATATTGCACATCAAAAGTACTTGGTTTGAGTCCAAATAAATTAATTACGGTTGCATACGATTTTCAAGGGCCGCATCAATTAACCAATATTGATCCATTTGGGGTTCCTAATAATTTGCCAAGAACTCCTGAAAGTTATGTGCGTGAGGGCAAAGCAGATATTCAATCTTCTGGAGGCTTGAGGTTGGTGGCAAATGTTCCTATCATCTCAAACACCAAATGGTTAATTAACGTTGGAGGAACCTATTGGCGCAATGGATACCAAATGAATTCATTTACAACAAATAATTATGTGGTGAGCAACTTGCAACAAAGAGGTTTAACAACAATAGGATTAAACACCACCATTTTTAAACCGTTAAATGAACGCCATTTTATATTGGCTTTTGCTTCAGCTGATGCGAATGGAGATTACAATTTGAGCGATTCAAAAATTGGAGAATACCTTGTTGCACCCAAGATTACGGCCGCTGCTTTTTGGGGTTGGAAACGAAACGACCGTTCGATGTTGGCAGTGGGTTTTTCACATACCTACAGGCCAGGAGCGCAGGGGGTGATTCCGTTGATTTTATTTAACCATACGTTTGAAAACCGCAAATGGGGTATTGAAGCGCTTTTCCCTGCAAGGGCAGCGGTGCGCAGAACCATCAATACGCGTAACTTGGTATTGTTCGGGTATGAGTTGGAAGGTAACAGTTACAGCATGATTAACCGAACCACGGGTGCAAGTTTTAATCCTGCTTACAATAATTTGGAGTTGCGAAGATCTGAAATTCGCCCACGTATTAGTTATGAAAAAGCAATCACTGATTTTATTTGGGTGACTGCGCAAGTTGGTTATCGTATTAACTATAATTTTAACATTGACCAAGGTGATATTTTCAGATTAATTGGGTCTGATAAGCCTTACTATATGGAGAATACATTAACCAATGCATTTTATTTCCAAATTGGGATTAACTTAGTAAGTCCTTAGAGTACAGAAATGTATTCGCGGTGGTTAATAATAACGCCAACCCCAACTTGGATAAATACCGAATTGAGTTTTTCGATTGGAGATCCTTGAAGGGGTACTTCCTCATTCACAAACCAAAGGTTATCTTCTGTAGGTGCAATGTTTGTTCGAATACCTAATTTAATTGAGCCATAATATGATACTTCTTTTTGTAGGTTAAAAAAGTCGTACCCAATTCCACCATTTAAAAAGTAAGAAGTATATTTTAGGTTAACAGAACCAGAGTTTTGGAAAAGCACATTGATATTGTTGGTATTTGAAATATCTGTTAAATACACAGACCGAACATGGCCATTAAATCCTATGAATGGGTAAAATGAGCCAAAGGTAAGTTTGGGGTGCACGTAAAATTTGGCAGTCATATTCACCATATACAAATCAGCATTTAATCTGTAGCGTTCGTTTAATTGTTCATTGGAACCCGATATAAATTCAAATCCAGCAGAAACGCGGTTATTCCGAATATCTAATCCCAACCCCGCCATCAAAGTAGATTGGTTGAGGGTTGGAGCTCCTTGGTTTTTGAAAATGTTATTAAGTTGGATGGGGCCAGAAATATTTACCGAAGGCATTATGAGGTAACACCCCATGCCGTAATGAAAATAATTATGCTTAAAGTTAGGGTCGTCAGAAAATGGATTGGCAAGGCTATCATTACTATTCAAGGTTTGCCCCTGAACATTGATTGAAATGCCAATTAAGAAAAGCAACCACCCAACGCGAGTCATTATTTTTTCTTCATCTCAAGCCTTTTCCACACATCGGTACGACCAAATGCAGAAATGCCAATAAACCCACGAATATTCATTGTGTTTTTATCTTCTAAATTGATTTTACAATTGTAGGTGCTTCCACTTTCTGGGTCGTAAATGGTTCCATCTTCCCAAAGGTTTTCTCCTTTAAATTCAAAACCAGCTAACATCCTCATTCCCAATAAAGGCACGGTGCGTTTGGTTTCATCAGGGTTGTTTTTGTCTACTTTGGGTTTGCCTGTTTCAGGGTCATTGGGTTCTTTAAGCCATACGATGCGGCCGTAGTAAAAATTGCCCGACTTCACAATATTAACCCGTGCTTTTCCATTTCCTGATTCCCAAACGCCAATAATGGCATCGCCTGCCTCGGTAGTTTGGGCTTTAGCAACATGCGCAATAGATGCAGTTATAAACAGTAATAAAAAGGTTGAAACGATTCTCATAAAAGTGTTATTTAGTGTGGTAACGAAAATACAATATTATTGTTTTAACAAAACCCAACAAACAATTCACTTTTTGGCTAAAATGATTGTGGTTAGATGAGTTTGGCAGTTGTGGCAAAATGTGTAGTTTCGCACCACTTTTATCCAGCAATCAAATTATTATTACCAATATGCAACTCAAAGCAAACCATCAAGACGAATTTGTTTTTCGCCATATTTCACCACTTGCAAACGATACGAACAATATGCTCAAAACTATCGGTGTTTCAAGTGTAGAACAACTAATTGATGAGACCATACCGGCACATATTCGTTTAAAGGAGCGCATGAAATTACCTGAGCCTTTAACTGAAGTTGAATTGCTCTCGATGTTAAAAGATATTGCTGCGCAAAATAAGTTGTACAAAAACTTTATAGGCCAAGGGTATTACGGTACCAATACACCTTTGGTGGTATTGCGTAATATTTTCGAAAATCCAGGATGGTACACGGCATACACGCCATACCAAGCCGAAATTGCACAAGGCCGATTAGAGGCATTGCTCAATTACCAAACAATGGTAATGGATTTAACCGGAATGGAAATAGCCAATGCCAGTTTGTTAGATGAAGGCACTGCAGCAGCTGAAGCTATGCATATGTTGCATGCAGAAGCTAAAAATGATAAGGCTACTAAGTTTTTTGTGTCTGAATTGTGTTTTGCACAAACCATTGATGTGCTAAAAACCCGCACTGAGCCCATTGGTGTTGAGTTGGTTATTGGCGACCACCGCACAATTGAACTAGACGAAACGTATTTTGGTGCGCTTATTCAATACCCTGCTGGAAATGGTGAAGTATTTGACTACAGTGAATTTATGGCCAAGGCAATCGAAAAAAAGGTACTGGTTACAGTTGCTGCCGATTTGCTTTCCTTAACCATGTTAACACCTCCGGGCGAGTGGGGCGCAGATGCTGTTGTAGGGTCAGCACAGCGTTTTGGTGTGCCAATGGGTTATGGTGGTCCGCATGCAGGTTACTTGGCTACCAAAGATGCATACAAGCGTCAGATGCCGGGCCGTTTAATTGGTGTATCGATAGATAGCCAAGGGAATACTGCCTTGCGCATGGCTTTGCAAACACGCGAACAACATATCAAACGTGAAAAAGCAACTTCAAATATTTGTACAGCACAAGTATTGCTTTCAATTATGGCGAGCATGTATGGTGTATACCACGGTCCAAAAGGATTAAAGGGAATTGCCTCACGTATACATGGATTAACCAAAAGTTTAGCTGATGCATTAACAGCTGCTGGTTTAGAAGTTACCGCTAAAAACTATTTTGACACCATCACAGTAAAAGTTCCAGATGCCAATGTTTTGCAAGTAGCTTGTGAAAAAGCAGAGATAAACATCAATAAGGTAAATGCCAATTTAATCAGCATTTCAGTTGATGAAACACATACGGCTAAAGATATTGAACAATTGGTAATGGTGCTTACGGGTAAGTCTATTTCAGTTGCGCATGATAGCGTTAGCCTAACATGGCCAGCTTCATTGGTGCGCAAGTCAGATTATATGACACACCCTGTTTTTAATTCGTACCACAGTGAGCATGAAATGCTGCGTTACATCAAATCATTAGAAGCAAAAGATTTATCCCTATGCCATTCAATGATTGCATTGGGAAGTTGCACCATGAAATTGAATGCTACCGCAGAAATGATTCCGGTAACCATGCCAGGCTTCGGTCAATTGCACCCATTTATTCCGCGTAACCAAGCAGTAGGCTATACCCAAATATTCAATGAACTTTCTGAATACCTCAAACAAGTTACTGGTTTTGCAGGAATCAGTTTACAGCCTAATGCGGGGGCACAAGGCGAGTACACAGGACTAATGGTGATTAGAGAATACTTTAAATCAATTGGACAAAACCACCGCAATATTGCCTTGATTCCTTCATCAGCTCATGGAACCAATCCTGCAAGCGCAGCTATGGCTGGTATGAAAGTAGTTGTTACCAAAACGCTTGAGAATGGCTATGTTGATATTGACGATTTACGTGCAAAAGCAGAAGAGCATAAAGACAATTTAGCCTGCTTAATGGTTACCTATCCATCAACTTACGGTGTGTTTGAAGAACGCATCACAGAGATATGTGAGATGATTCACAATTTTGGTGGCCAAGTATACATGGATGGTGCGAATATGAATGCACAAGTAGGATTAACAAGTCCGGCAAATATTGGCGCAGATGTGTGTCACTTAAATTTACACAAAACATTTTGCATCCCGCATGGTGGTGGTGGACCTGGAATGGGTCCCATTGGCGTAGCAAAACATTTGGTTCCGTTTTTACCTGGGCATGCTGTAGTTGATATGCAAGGTGGCGATAAGGCAATGAGTGCTGTGAGTGCTGCTCCTTGGGGAAGTGCATCAATTCTATTAATCTCATATGCATACATCCGCATGATGGGAACCGAAGGATTGGAAAATGCAACCAAATATGCCATCCTAAATGCAAATTACATCAAAGCGCGTTTAGAGCAGCATTATCCTATTTTGTTTGTAGGAAGCAAAGGCCGTTGTGCGCACGAAATGATTTTGGATACACGCGTATTTAAAGGATCAACAGGTGTAGAGGCCGAAGACATAGCCAAACGTTTAATGGATTACGGCTTCCATGCGCCAACAATGAGTTTCCCTGTAGCCGGAACCATTATGATTGAGCCAACCGAAAGTGAGCCAAAATCAGAGTTGGATCGTTTTTGTGATGCCATGATTTCCATTCGTGAAGAAATAGCAGCTATTGAAAATGCAACCGCTGATAAAACAGACAATGTTTTAAAAAATGCGCCACATACAGCATCAATGGTTACAGCTGATAGCTGGACACACGCTTACAGCCGCCAACAAGCAGCTTATCCATTGCCATACGTTCGTGCCAATAAGTTTTGGCCAACGGTAGGTAGGGTAAATAATACACATGGTGATCGTAACTTGGTATGCTCATGCTTGCCTATTGAGGCATATGCAGAGCAGGCGAGTAATTAGGAATTGGGCAGTGGTCATTAGGTACTAGACATTGGTCTTTGTGTATTGGTCATTGGGTATTGGTCATCGGGTAATGTTTAGCAGGTATTCGGCAGCGGTAATTGGGAGTGCGGATTTTCGAATAACCAAATAGAACTTTAAAACAAATCAAAAGCGGAGTGTAAAAGCTTCGCTTTTTTTATAGACTAACGTTATTAAACTTGCCTATTAAAAACCCAAATAATATCGGAATTATTTAAATCAAAGTTTTACTTCTGACACACTTTTGTTTACCATTGGTACGTTTATTGGTAGATTCAAAAAATTATTATTCCAACAATATGATACGTTTACTTTCAACTTTTGCTTTAGCAGCATTCACCATTTGTTCATTTGCTCAACAGCCCGATCAAAAACCGATTCACCGAACCATCGAAGTTACAGGCAGTGCCGAAATGGAAGTGGAGCCTGATGAGGTGTACCTTGCAGTTACACTTAAAGAGTATATGAAAGAGAAAACCAAGGTGCGAATGGATGAAATTGAAACAGAGTTTAAAAATACGCTGTCGAAGTTGGGTATTCCGCTTAAAGATGTGAGCGTAGAAGGAGCAAGTGCCTATTTTAATTACGACTGGAATTGGTACCGTAACGAAAGCCGCAGAACCGATTTTTTAGCCGCAAAAACATATATTGTCAAGTTGCCAAATCTTGAAAAATACAACGAGTTAATGCGAAAAATGGATTCGAAAGGAATTGAAAATGCTTGGCTCCAACGCACCGAGAATAGCAAAATTGAACAGTACAGAGAACAAGTGAAGGTGAACGCTTTAAAAGCAGCCAAGGCTAAAGCAAATACGATGGTCGAATCTATCGGGAATCAGTTAGGCGATGTTGTATTTATTAGGGAAATAAATGCAGGTAATTTTTACCCCCAACCCATGTACAAAGCAATGAGCAATATGGCACTTGATGCGGAGTCGGCTCCAAACCAAGGTGGAGAACAATTTGGAATGCAAAAAATTAAAATCCGTTACGAAGTAGAAGCGCATTTTATGATTCGCTAAGCAATTCACAATACGTGGGTAATTGATAGCTTTGGTTAGCGGTAGTTGGCATTTATTTGTATATGCAATTTGGTTTCGAACAGTGTCCTTATTGTGGTAATGTTTCAGGATTTATTTATATTCACGGTCATTACCAATGCAAACGGTGCCATCAAAATGTGATGCCATGTTGTGGAGGTGAGCAACAAACCCAAACCAATGAAGTTACCCCCAACAATAAGCCTATTTCAAATGCTAATCATAGCAAGCCTGATTAGTGCTTGCTGCCCAGCTCCAATAACAGCTTCAAAGGGTTTTCTTCTTCGTTTTTCTGACTTAACCATTATCCAAAACGTAGAATTAATTGGAGCCAACAAGGTAATTCCAGTAGACGCACCAAGCGTTTTTCTTACCCTTAATCCTGCTGATACCATCTCTTCTTATCGAATTTTTTATGAAGGAGGATCGGGTTCGCTTACACTCACGTATTCGGGTAGATTAAATTTTATTGACGATGATTGCGAGGATGAGAATGACCTGGATGTGAATTATGCGATACGTTCGATACACACAAGTTTTTTAGACGCAACTATTGGACCACCTCTAATTGGCGGTAATGGAAATGAAATATACATTACGCGTTAAGATATGCATTGTTTTGTTGCTTGTATCAATAGGGTTACAAGCCACTCCGACAGATTCTACTAGTAGGTCATTGAGTGTGATGCCCGGAATATTGCTCCAACCTTTTCTTGTGGGCGAAGGTTTCGGTTCAGCTATTACATACAAAATGCAATTTGGCATTAACAACAGTTTGTTTTGGCCAGACATACGTTTTGGCGTTACAAGTCAACAGCTTGAACTCAATACACCGCATCAATATTCATATGAGTTTAATGGCATGTATGTACAGCCAGGGATGGTTTATTATTTTAAAAATCCTAAAAAAGAAAAGCACGCTCCCTATTTTGGTATATACGGCCATTTTGGAACCTACAAGCACGAATTGGTGTTGGATATCATCGACCAGAACTGGGGAACATCCAAACAGTACCAAGAAACTCGTGATGCAACGTTTGCAGGAATTGTATTGGAAATTGGCAAACTGTTCACTGTGGTCAATAACCTGAAGGTATCTTGTGGAATCAATGCTGCCGTAATTTTACAAGAACCTCGAACCCAAACTAAAACACCTTGGCTGCTACCTGGTATTGGATTGTATTCGCCAAGTGGACTGGGTATTGGAGCATCATTAGGCGTTCATTATCACTTACATTAGCTTGGCATTTGGATTAGGGTAAACATTTTGAGGTTAAAATTGTATTTAATTTAGACTAATTATAGATAAGTGAGAAACTTACCTTACTTTCGCAGTCTAAATTTATGGCAGAAGAATTAGATATTATTGATCAGGTAGTAAGCCAAGAATACAAGTATGGTTTTACCACCAATATTGAAATGGAAACAGCCCCCAAAGGGCTTAATGAGGATATTGTGAAGTTTATTTCGGCCAAAAAGAAGGAGCCGGAATGGATGCTCGAATACCGATTAAAGGCATACAGGCATTGGCTTACACTACCCGAACCAACTTGGCAAAATTTTCAATACCCACCTGTAAATTACCAAGACATCATTTATTACGCTGCACCTAAAGAAAAGGTAAAGCTGAACAGTTTGGATGAGGTAGATCCTGAATTGCTCAAAACTTTTGAAAAATTGGGCATTTCATTATCAGAACAAAAGCGTTTAACTGGAGTTGCTGTAGATGCAGTTTTTGATTCGGTTTCAATCGCTACTACTTTTAAAGATCAACTTAAAGAAAAGGGAATTATATTTTGTTCGATGAGCGAAGCGGTTCATGAGCATCCCGAATTGGTTAAAAAGTACCTAAGTTCAGTGGTACCTCACACCGATAATTATTTTGCGGCATTGAACTCAGCTGTATTCAGCGATGGCTCATTTGTATACATTCCAAAAGGAGTGCGTTGCCCTATGGAACTGTCAACATACTTCCGCATCAATGCAGAAAATACAGGTCAGTTTGAGCGCACGTTAATTGTAGCCGATGAGGGATCGTATGTGAGTTACCTTGAGGGATGCACCGCACCAATGCGTGACGAAAACCAATTGCATGCTGCCGTAGTAGAATTGGTTGCCTTAGAAAATGCAGAAATTAAATATTCAACTGTCCAAAATTGGTATCCGGGCGATAAAGACGGAAATGGAGGTATTTATAACTTCGTTACAAAACGTGGCATTTGTTTAGGTAATCATTCTAAAATTAGCTGGACCCAAGTAGAAACAGGAAGTGCCATTACATGGAAGTATCCAAGTTGTATCTTAAAAGGTGATTACTCGGTTGGTGAGTTCTTTTCAGTTGCAGTTACTAACAATATGCAGCAAGCCGATACCGGAACCAAAATGATTCATTTGGGTAAAAACACCAAAAGCCGAATTGTATCAAAAGGGATCTCAGCGGGTAAATCGCACAATACTTACCGAGGTTTGGTTAGGGTGAATAAAAAAGCAGAAAAAGCACGCAACTATACTCAGTGTGATAGCATGCTCATTGGCGATAGATGCGGAGCTCATACGTTCCCATATATCGAAGTCAGCAATCCAACAGCAATGGTGGAACACGAAGCCAGCACAAGCAAAATTGGTGAAGATCAAATTTTTTATTGCAATCAACGAGGCATTGGAACAGAAGAGGCCATCAGTTTAATTGTAAATGGATTTTGCAGAGAAGTATTAAACCAGTTGCCAATGGAGTTTGCTGTTGAGGCACAAAAATTATTGGCAGTAAGTTTAGAGGGAAGTGTAGGATAAATATTAATTGCCGCAGATTAACACTTGTTTACTTGAATTCAAATTGTTCGAACCACAACAAAAGGTAAGCAGTAAAATCAGTGGCTTAACGAAAAGATTATGTTAGAAATAAAAAATTTACAATCAGCGATTGAAGACAAAAAAATATTGAATGGAATAAACCTTACGGTTAATCCAGGTGAAGTACATGCAATAATGGGTCCTAACGGTGCTGGGAAAAGTACACTTTCTGCAGTATTGGCTGGTCGCGCAGATTATGAGGTAACAGGTGGAGAAGTATTGTTTAATGGCAAAGATTTACTCGAGATGTCACCAGAAGACCGTGCGCGCGAAGGAGTGTTTTTGGCATTTCAATATCCAGTAGAAATTCCGGGGGTGAGCACAACCAATTTTTTAAAAACAGCCATTAATGAAAAACGCAAGTACCAAGGTTTAGAGCCACTTGAAGCTACACATTTTTTAAAGTTTATGCGTGAAAAAATGGAGTTAATGGAAATGGATAAATCCCTAACCAGCCGTAGCTTAAATGAAGGTTTTAGTGGAGGAGAAAAAAAGCGTAACGAAGTGTTCCAAATGGCAATGCTTGAGCCAACACTGGCTATAATGGATGAAACCGACTCTGGGTTGGATATTGATGCACTGCGGTTGGTGAGCAATGGTGTAAATAAGTTGCGTGATGGCAAACGTTCATTTGTTGTGATTACACACTACCAACGCATACTTGATTACATTGTTCCTGATTTTGTACATGTGCTTTACAAAGGACGTATCGTTAAAAGTGGCGATGCAAGCCTAGCCAAAGAACTTGAAGCAAAGGGCTATGATTGGATTAAAGAAGAAGTTGAAGCCACAACAATCTAATACAAATTGGATTTGCATCAAATCACCCTTTTTAATACAAAAACATGAGCATGCTCAAAAATATACAAGAGGACTTTAAACAATACCTATCGCAAGCCAATGAGTCGGATGCATTTGTACAATTGCGTAAACAAGCGTTTGTTGAGTTTGAGAAATTAGGCTTCCCAACAACCAAGCATGAGGAGTGGAAGTACACCAATTTAAAGGGAATAACAGAAAGAGATTTTCTTGCAACCTGCGAAACGCACCAGTCAGCTAAAGCTGTTTTTAATAGCTCCATTTATGCTTCAATGCAAGCACACAAGTTGGTGTTTGTAAATGGCACCTTAAGTAATGAGTTATCAGAAGTAAAAGACATAGAAGCCGGTGTGTTAATTGGCACGCTTGCCAAAAATAGAACCTCGCATGAGGCTATTTTCAAAAATCATTTTGGTAAATATGCCAAAGTGGAAGGTGAAGCTATGAATGCATTGAACACAGCATTACTTAGTGATGGTGCAATGATTTATGTTCCAACTGATCACCTTGTAAGTAAACCAATACTTATACTAAATATTGCAGATGCAACACAACAAAATGTGTTGGCGCAACCTCGCAACCTCATCGTGGTTGAAGCAAATGCATCTGCCACAATAGTTGAGGTATACCTATCAACTGGCGCTAATGCCTCATTTACCAATTGTGTAAATGAAGTTTATGTAGGCGCTAATGCCCATTTGGAGCATTATAAAATTCAACAACAAGTTGGTGAAAGTTACCAAAACAATTATACCCAGTTGTTTCAAGAAGGAAATACAACCATTAACCATGTTACCTTAACACTGGAAGGAACAATGGTTCGCAACAATCTTCATTTTTATATGAATGGAGAGCAATGCAATAGCGTGTTGTATGGATTGTATATCACCGACCACAAGCAACATGTAGATAACCATACTCGTGTTGATCACGCTAAGCCAAATTGTTTCAGTGATGAAAAGTACAAAGGAGTTTTAAAAGATCAATCAACCGCAGTGTTTAACGGAAAAATATTGGTTCATTTGGATGCACAAAAAACAAATGCATACCAGCGTAATCAGAATATTTTATTAAGTGATGAAGCAACAGTGAACACCAAGCCTCAACTCGAGATATTTGCAGATGATGTTAAATGTACTCACGGTGCCACCATTGGGCAGTTGGATGAAGAGCCACTTTTTTATTTAAGAAGCCGCGGTATACCTGAACGCGAAGCAAAGAAAATATTGCTCAATGCTTTTGCGGATGATATTGCCGAGAAAATAAAAATCCCAGAATTAGTAGCATTGCTTGAACAACAAATAGACGCTAAACTTTAACAACTGCAGATTCGAAGTTTTAGGTACACAGATTATTTTAATATCCTCTGTGTCTCTGCGCCTCTGTGGTGAAATAAAAATATGGCAATAGATATTGAATCAATTAGAAACCAATTTCCAATACTTCACCAAGATGTAAATGGAATGCCATTAATTTATTTTGATAATGCTGCCACAACGCAAAAACCACAACGCGTAATTGATGCATTGGTAAAATATTATTCACTTGATAATGCCAATATTCACCGTGCCGCTCATACTTTAGCATCACGTTCAACGACCTATTTCGAAAATACCCGCAAAGCCATTCAAACATTTATTAATGCTGCTGAATCGGAAGAGTGTATATTTACCAAAGGAGTAACCGAAAGCATTAACCTTGTTGCGCAAACATGGGGGCGCACATTTTTGAAGCAAGGTGATGAAGTATTGATTACCACAATGGAGCATCATAGCAATATTGTTCCATGGCAATTGGTTTGTGAGGCAACGGGCGCTATTTTAAAAGTAATTCCAATAACAGATTCGGGTGAGTTGGTAATGAGCGATTTTGACGCTCTTTTATCTGAGCGTACCAAAATGGTGGCTTGTGTTTGGGTAAGCAATGCTTTAGGGACCATTAATCCGGTGAAAGAGTTGATTGCAAAGGCCCACGCTGTTGGAGCAAAAGTATTGCTGGATGGAGCACAAGCATGCTCGCACCTAGAAATAGATGTGCAGGAATTGGACTGTGATTTTTTAACCATTTCTTCGCATAAGCTATACGGCCCTACGGGTGTAGGTGTACTGTATGGCAAACGCCAATTATTGGAAGCCATGCCTCCCTACCAAGGAGGAGGTGAAATGATTAAAGAGGTTCGTTTTGAAAAATCGACCTATAATGATATTCCATATAAATTCGAAGCTGGTACTCCAAATATTGCAGATGTAATTGCGTTTGGCGAAGCCTTAGCATTTATCAACGGTATTGGAAAAACTGTAATTGCTGCCCACGAGTCTAATTTACTTCAATATTTACTTGAAGGAATTGGTCATGTAAATGAATCCAATAACAACATGATTTCATTGGTTGGAACGGCAGCTGCAAAAATATCAGTTCAATCTTTTGTGGTTAAGGGGATGCATTCTTTTGACGTAGGTATGATGCTTGATGCTAAAGGAATTGCTGTACGAACAGGGCATCACTGCACGCAACCGTTAATGAACCGATTTGGATTGGAAGGAACGGTACGCGTTTCACTTTCGGTATACAACACAACGGCCGAAATTGACGTATTTCTTGAACATATTGGTAAACTGGTAAAACGGAGTGCAGGCAAGTAAATTGTTGAATGCATGAGCAAAGATTAAAATGGCAACAACTACCGATATACAGAACGAAATCATTGAGAACTTCTCCTTGTTTGAAGGAGACATGGAAAGTACGTTGTTTTACTTAATGGATTTAGGTAAAAAACTTCCTCCAATGCCAATCGAGCATCAAACAGAAGACTATATTGTAAAGGGTTGCCAAAGCAAGGTTTGGGTATATCCCTTATTTCAAGATGGCAAGGTGTATTTTGAAGCAGATAGCAATACAGCAATAACCAAAGGGTTGGTGTACCTATTGTGGAGCATCTGGAACAATCAAACACCATCTGCAATATTGGAAACCGAATTGTTTTTTATTGATAAAATCGGAATGAGCAATATGATCGGAAGCCAAAGAAGCAATGGTTTTGCTGGAATGATTAAGCAAATGAAATTATATGCATTGGGTTTTAAGGCCAAAAGTGAATAACAAATGGAAGAACAAAACGAAACAACAAAACCTTTGCGCACGTTTGTAGATGTGCAAAATGAAGCAATTCAAGTGTTGCAAACGGTGTACGATCCAGAAATACCCGTAAACATTTACGAATTGGGTTTGATATATGAAGTGAATGTGTCCAATGATTTGAATATTGAAATCATTATGTCGTTAACTTCCCCATTTTGTCCAGCGGCACAAAGTATGCCAGCAGAAATTAAAGAGAAGCTAAGTGCTATGGAAGGTGTAAAAGATGTAGAGGTAAAAGTGGTTTTTGACCCAACGTGGACGCAGGATATGATGAGTGAGAGCGCCAAGTTGCAACTCGGGTTTATGTAAACTTTGTACTTCAGCAAAAAAGTGTATTTTCGCCCCCTCAATTATTGAAATAACAACGATTTATGGCAAATACTGGAGATTTATTTAAAGGCTGTTTCATTAAGTTCAACAATGAGTTATGCCAAGTAATGGAATACCAACACCGTACACCTGGTAACCTTCGTGCATTTTACCAAGTGGTATTGCGCAATGTAAAAACCGGCAAGCAAATGGAGCATCGTTTTAGGGCAGGTGAGTCAGTGGAAATGGTGCGCGTTGAGTTTAAAGAAATGCAGTATTTGTATAAAGACGGGGAGAACCTTGTGCTAATGGATCCAGTTTCTTTCGATCAAATTTATGTGAACGGTTCGATGTTAGGCGATGCTGAAAAGTTTTTAAAAGAAGAAATGATTGTAAAAGTTTCTTTTGAAGGAGACGAACCATTGGGAGTAGAACCACCTATGTTTGTTGTGCTAGAAGTTACCTATACTGAGCCAGGTGTTCGTGGAGATACAGCGACAAATACGTTAAAGCCTGCTACGGTTGAAACCGGAGCCCAAGTAATGATTCCTTTGTTTGTGAATGTAGGTGAAAAAATCAAAATTGATACACGCACAGGTGAATATTCTGAACGTGTAAAATAAGCAACGATTCAATAAGCAACGAAAGCCTCTTTTTAAGGGGCTTTTTTTATATTCACTTGTTCCATTTTTTAAGTTGCCATGTTACTTGTGCTGTGCAAATATTGGGTTGGTTTCGGGTAAATGCTTCTACCGAAAAGGTCTTAAAAAGTTGACCTTTTGTCAACAAAGGTTCAGTAACTTCCTCATTCATAAACTGAGGTGACATCTCAAACCTAGCAAATACATCTTGTTTGCCTTGGGCGTGGTAAGTGAGTTGAATGTCTTTTAACAAAATTCGATACAATGAAGGGTCTAACTGCATCATTAACCCAATGCCACAGGCGTACTCGCACAAAGTAGCCAAAGCACACGCATGCATTCCATTTACATGGTTTTTATTTGATTTAATATAGGGAAGCCGAATCAATACATGAGTGTCTGATAACTCTTCAATCAATACTTTATGCGTTTTGTTAAATGGAATAGCGCGCCAAAGTACCCTATTGAGTAGCCATAAATAAAAGGAAGAGTTTTTGGCTTTGGATGCTAAATACAACAGTTGTTTCATGTTAAGTTGTTAATAATTGATACGCGCGCTCATATTCCTTACGTAAGTTCTCAATAATTTGGCTGCAGGGTAATACGTCATTGATCAGCTCTACTGATTTACCTGCACACCACAATGTTTGGTAGTGGTTAGGCAATACCGATTTTTCTAACCGTTTCATTCCACGAATTTGGATAAACATTTTGACCCATTTTTTTGTCCGTTTGTTCTGACTTAACCACTTTTCAAGCCAATTTTGGGTATACCCCATTTTTTGCGCGGCAGGCGTATTAATAATGGTGCATGGAGTACCTGATAATTTTTCGGTAAGAACGATATCATCCATTTGCGCTGAAACAATTGCACTTTTATAAGCATCGTTCACTTGACTCTCAGAACTATTGATAAATCTTGTCCCAATAGAAACGGCATCTGCTCCCAACACTTGCATGGCAAGTATGGCTGATCCATTGGCAATACCACCAGCTGCAATTACGGGTTTATTTGGAAAATGTTTTTTAAGTGAGGGAACTAAAATATGCAAAGGATTGGGGCCGGCATGTCCGCCCGCCCCCTGGCCAACCGCTATAAAGCCGTCACATCCATAGTCGTTGCATTTGGCCGCATGCGTGATATTCGTCACATCACAGTAAACTTTTGCTCCATAAGCATGAGCAGCTTCAATCACTTCTTTAGGATTTCCGAGGGAGGTAATATAGAAAGGAACCTTATTTTGAACACATATTTCAAGGTGTTTTTGATACAATGGATTGCTTCGTTGAACGATGAGGTTCACTCCATAGGTTCCTTGTTTTAGGCTTGATTTTACTGCATTTAATCTCTTTAGCAACGCATCAAGTTGCCCTTCATTTCGGTAATTAAGTGATGGAAAACAACCGGCTATTCCGTTGTTCATTGCCTCTGTTATCATTGTTTCATTTGAAACTAAAAACATTGGCGCCATAATAATTGGCATCGAAATATTTAAATCGAATACTACTTGACTTTTTAAAATCATACCGCTAATTTAGTGTTTAATATTATGCATGCATAATAAATTTTTAACTTTTAATTTTAAAGCAATGGAACCAACCCGTTTATTTGATTTGCTGCCACGCTACGAAAAGTTGTTCAATAAACCAGATATGCTTACTTACAAAGTAAATGGTAAATGGCGTAGTTTTAGCGCGAAAGAGGTGGTAGAAGATGCAAACCTGATTAGTTATGCATTGTTTGAAATGGGTTTACAGAAGGGGGATAAGCTAAGTATTATTTCTCCGAATAGACCTGAGTGGGTAATGACCAATATGGGCATTATGGAAGCCGGGTGTATCAATGTTCCTATTTATCCCACCATCAGTCAGTCGGATTTAATTTATATTTTGAATGATGCTGAGGTAAAATATGTATTTGTGCCAAATCAAGAACTTTACGATAAAGTTGCTGAAGTAAAGTCTAAAGTTTCTTGCTTAATTGATATCATTTCATTTGACGCTATTCCTAATGTTACCAGTTGGATCTCCTTAATCGAAAAAGGTAAACATTGCACAGATAAATCAAAATTGGAAGAAATCAAAGCATCAATTAATACCCACGACTGTGCGACTATATTGTATACATCAGGCACAACCGGAAATCCTAAAGGGGTGATGCTGTCTCATCATAACTTACTAAGCAATGCTATCGCCAATAAAGATGCTGCTCCTTTTAAGCCAGAGTGGAGGGTCTTAAGTTTTTTGCCACTTAACCATGTTTTTGAACGCATGTTAACAGTCATGTACCTTTACCAAGGGTTATCTATTTATTATGCAGAGGCAATGGATAAAATTGCTGATAACCTTAAGGAGGTTAAACCCCAGTGTTTTGCCACTGTTCCGCGTTTACTCGAAAAAGTATATGAACGTATTGTTGCAAAAGGACATGAATTAACTGGCATCAAAAAGGTATTATTCTTTTGGGCATTGGGTTTAGGATTGCGTTATGAACTGCATGGGGCTAATGGTTGGTGGTATGAGCTTCAATTAAAGCTGGCTAACAAACTAATTTTTAGCAAATGGCGCGAAGCTTTAGGTGGTAATATTATAGCGATTGTTTCTGGTGGAGCAGCCTTGCAACCAAGATTAGCGCGAGTATTTACAGCCGCAAAAATTCCTGTTTTAGAAGGCTATGGGCTTACCGAAACTTCACCCGTAGTTGCGGTGAATTGTTTTAGGCCCGATTCGGTGAGGTTTGGTACGGTAGGGCCAGTGATAGATGGGGTACAGGTCAGATTTGCAGATGATGGTGAAATTTTGGTTAAAGGTCCTAATGTGATGTTAGGGTATTATAAAAAGCCTGACGAAACCGCGAAAGTAATGACGAATGATGGATGGTTTCATACAGGCGATATTGGAGAAATGGTTGAAGGCCGATTTTTAAAAATCACAGATCGTAAAAAAGAAATTTTTAAAACCAGTGGGGGTAAATTTATTACTCCACAATTAATAGAGAATAAACTCAAAGAGTCGAGGTATATCGAACAAGTAATGGTAATTGGTGAAGGACATAAATTTCCTGCCGCACTTATTGTTCCGGCTTTTGCCGCACTTCAAACTTGGTGTGAGAAGGAAGGTATTGCTTACAGCACCAACCAGGAAATGATTCGGCATCCAAAGGTGATTCAAAAGCTTCAACGGCAGGTTGATATTACAAACAAAGAATTGGCTCAATTTGAAATGATTAAAGCATTTGAACTGCTGCCTAACGAATGGACAATTGATAAAGGTGAGCTTACCCCTAAATTGAGTTTGAAACGAAAAGAAATATTGCGAGTAAATGAAGGGTTGGTAAATAAGATTTATGCATCTGAACTAAAATTCTAATGGCAAAAAAAGAAACAACCTGTTCAAGGATTAAACAAAGCTGGTTAGCCATAAGCCGAATGTACAACAATGAGGCTGTAAAACATGACTTAACAACTACTACTGGCTTTATTTTGCTTAACATCGACAGCAACGAAGGGACTCCTTCTACTCAAATTGGCCCTTTGTTGGGTATGGAAGCAACAAGCCTCACCCGAACGATGAATCAATTGGAAGAACGGGGAATGATTAAACGAAAAAGGGATAAAGCAGATGCCCGAGTTGTTCGAATGGTATTAACCGAAAAGGGAAAGAAACGAAAAGAAGTGTCTAAAAAGACAGTAAAAGATTTTAATAGCCTTATTGCTGAAAAGTATACAGTAGATGAGTTAAAGAAGTTTCACGAGATGTTAGAAGATATTACAGCAATTGCTATTGAAACAAAATTTAACAATGCCAATTGAGATAAAAATAAACCAATGATGAAATATAAGATTAAAAAAGTTGCGGTATTAGGTTCTGGAGTCATGGGCTCACGCATTGCTTGTCATTTTGCAAATATTGGTGTGCAAGTTTTGTTGCTTGATATTGTGCCAAATCAATTATTGGAAAATGAGCAGGCCAAAGGATTAACCTTAGACAACAAGTTAGTTCGCAATCGGATTGTAAATGAAGCCTTGCAAAATGTACTTAAGGCAAATCCATCTCCAGTATACCACTCAAAAGTTGCTGAACGAATTACAACAGGCAATTTCATTGATGATATGAAAGACATTGCTCACTGTGATTGGATTTTGGAAGCTGTGGTTGAAAATCTTGAAATAAAGAAACAAGTATTTAGTCAAGTGGAGCAGTTTCGAACAGCAGGAACAATTGTCACAACCAATACATCAGGTATACCAATTCACTCGATGCTTGAAGGGAGAAGTGATGATTTTAAAACGTATTTCTGTGGTACACATTTTTTCAACCCTCCACGTTATTTAAAACTGCTAGAGGTAATTCCAACTGAATTTACACGACAAGAGGTAGTTGATTTTATGATGGAATACGGGGATAAGTTTTTAGGTAAAATCACTGTGTTGTGCAAAGATACGCCTGCTTTTATCGCTAATAGAATTGGAGTATACAGCATTATGGAAATTTTGCATGCTGCCAAAAAGCTCAACCTTACTGTTGAAGAAGTAGATAAGCTAACGGGCCCTGTTGTTGGCAGGCCAAAGTCGGCAACATTCCGTACAGCCGATGTGGTAGGTATTGATACCTTAATTAAGGTGGCTACTAATTTAGTTAAAGATGCAACCTCTGATGAGTCGAAGTATTTGTTTGAATTACCAGATTATGTAAAACAAATGGATGCCAATAAATGGTATGGGGATAAATCAAAACAAGGCTTTTACAAAAAGATAAAAAATGTTGCTGGTGAAACAGAAATACTATCCCTCAATTTGAATACGTTTGAATATGGTCCTCAACAAAAAACAAAGTTCCATACGCTCGAAGCAACAAAGCCAATTGATGATTTAGCTAAACGGTTTCCCGTATTACTATCAGGTAAAGACAAAGCAGGGGATTTTTATCGAGACACATTTTATGGGGCGTTTGCCTACATAACCAACCGTATTCCTGAAATTGCTGATGCGATATACCAAATTGATGAAGCTGTGTGTGCAGGCTTTGGTTGGGAGATGGGACCATTTGAAATATGGGACAGTCTTGGTGTTGCTCAAACATTAGAGTTAATCAAACAACATGGTCGTCAGCCTGCAAGTTGGGTAGATGAGATGATTGCATCAGGCGCCACTTCGTTTTACAAACTCGAAAATAGTGTTCGAAAATATTACGATATTAAAACCAAAACGTACAAACCATTACCTGGTTCTGGCGAAATCATTATTCTGGATCATATCAGAAACAATAGCCAAGTTTGGAAAAACAGCGGTGCTACATTGCATGATTTGGGGGACGGTGTTTTAAACCTCGAGTTTCAAACAAAAATGAATACCATGGGAAGTGAAATCGTTGCTGCTATTAATAAATCAATCGACATTGCTGAGCAAGATTTTCGCGGATTGGTAATTGGCAACAACGGTCAAAATTTTAGTGCAGGCGCTAACTTGGCAATGTTACTCATGTTTGCAATCGATCAAGAGTTTGATGAAATAGATTTGATGGTGCGCATGTTTCAGAAAACGATGATGCGTGTAAGGTACTCTGCAATTCCAGTTGTTACCGCACCTCATGGTTTAAGTTTAGGCGGTGGATGTGAAATCAATTTGCACGCAGATGCTGTGCAAGCTTCGGCTGAAACGTATATTGGTTTGGTTGAAATGGGAGTAGGTTTGATACCTGGTGGTGGTGGTACTAAAGAAATGACGTTGCGTGCAAGTGATGCCTATGAAAAAGGAGATATTGAGCTCAACACACTTCAAAATGCGTATATGAATATTGCGATGGCAAAAGTGGCTACCTCCGCTTACGAAGCATATGATATGGGTATTTTGCGAAACCATGATTTGGTTAGTATCAACCAACGCAGGCAAATTGCTGATGCTAAACAACGTGTGTTGCAACTTGCAGAGGCAGGTTATACTCAACCCATTCAACGTAAGGATGTCAAAGTGCAAGGTAAGGCTGGCTTAGCCATGTTTTACATAGGAGCAGCCTCTATGCGCAAAGGACAGTATATAAGTGATCACGATCAAAAGATTTCTCAAAAGCTAGCCTGGATTATGTGTGGTGGCGATTTGAGTTACCCTCAATATGTTAGCGAGCAATATCTTTTAGATTTAGAACGTGAGGCATTTTTAAGTTTATGTGGGGAGCGTAAAACGCTTGAAAGAATTCAACACACACTAAGAACAGGCAAACCATTAAGGAATTAAGATTTGGTATATGGCGTTATGGTCTAGAGGAATCTAAATCATATGTCTCAAACCATCATAAGATAAACCACAAAACCATAATACAAATGAACGCATACATTGTAAAAGGATTTAGGACAGCAGTTGGTAAAGCCAACAAAGGCGGCTTTCGATTTATGAGGCCCGATGATTTAGCTGCACAAGTGATTAAACATTTAGTGGCCTCGGTTCCCGAACTTGACCCTGCAAGAATTGATGATTTGATTGTAGGAAATGCAGTACCTGAAGCAGAACAGGGGATGCAAATGGGACGAATGGTCGCGCTACTATCGTTGCCTATTAAGGTGCCAGGTATGGTGGTGAATAGGTATTGCGGAAGCGGTTTGGAAACAATCGCTATTGCAGCAGCAAAAATTCATGCAGGTATGGCTGATTGTATTGTTGCAGGTGGAACTGAAAGCATGAGCCTGGTACCAACAATTGGGTGGAAAACAGTTTTGAATTACGATATTGCATCTCAACATCCGGATTGGTACAGCAGCATGGGAGCAACTGCAGAATCGGTTGCGGCAGAATTTAATGTGAGTAGAGATGATCAAGATGCATTTGCTTTTCAATCGCATCAGAAAGCATTATCAGCGATTCAATCAGGAAAATTTAAGAATCAAATTGTACCCGTTACCGTTACTGAAACTTATATTGATGAAAGTGGTAAACGTAAATCAAAACAATCTGTAGTTGATACGGATGAAGGTCCCAGGGTAGATACGAGCCTTGAAGGATTGTCGAAACTGAAACCCGTATTTAAACAAGGAGGAAGTGTAACTGCAGGTAATTCATCACAAACAAGCGATGGAGCATCTTTTGTTTTAGTGATGAGCGAACGTATGGTGAATGAATTAAAGTTAAAACCCATTGCGCGTATGATGAGTTATGCAGCTAGTGGTGTAGAACCACGCATCATGGGAATTGGACCTGTAGAAGCCATTCCTTTAGCTGTTAAACAAGCTGGACTCACCTTAAATCAAATAGAGCAAATTGAATTAAACGAAGCATTTGCAGCTCAGTCATTAGCTGTTATCAGGCAACTTGATCTAAATCCTGAAATCATTAATGTAAATGGAGGAGCAATCGCACTAGGCCATCCTCTAGGATGTAGTGGGGCAAAGTTAAGTGTTCAACTTTGGGAAGAGATGCGATTGCGTAATCAGAAATATGGAATTGTATCTGCATGCGTTGGTGGTGGACAAGGGGTTGCAGGGGTGTATGAATTGATATGATGTGTAGATAAGATCTTGTGATTTGAACATGATTAAACCAATACTATTTAATCAAAATGGAAGCTGACAGCCTAAAGCCAAAAGCTAATTAATAACAACTATTTACTAAAAAACGATAAATGGAAACACTAACTAAAAAAACATTAAAAGGTGGTGAGTTTTTGATTAAAGAAACACACGCATCTGATATTTTTATTCCCGAAGAATGGAATGAAGAGCAACGCATGATTGCACAAAGTTGCCGCGATTTTTTAGCTACAGAGATTTGGCCTATTCTTGATCGCATCGACTCGCAAGAAGAAGGGCTGATGGTAGAGCTAATGAATAAGGCAGCAGCTTTAGGATTATTAGGTTTAAACGTACCCGAACAATATGATGGATTTGAAAAGGATTTTGTAACAGGTATGTTGGCTACAGAAACCCTTGGTGCGGGTCATTCATTTGCCGTAGCATTTGCAGCGCATACGGGTATCGGTACACAACCTATTTTGTATTATGGTAATGAAGCACAAAAGCAAAAGTACATTCCTAAACTTGCTTCAGGAGAGTGGAAAGGCGCTTATTGCTTAACTGAGCCAGGTGCCGGAAGCGATGCCAACTCTGGAAAAACCAAAGCCAAACTTTCACCTGATGGAAAACATTATATCATTAATGGTCAAAAAATGTGGATTACCAACGGTGGCTTTGCAGATGTATTTACGGTTTTTGCTAAAATTGATGATGATGAAAACCTAAGCGCATTTATTGTTGAAAAAAGTTTCGGAGGAATTACGCTTAATCCAGAAGAGCATAAATTGGGAATAAAGGGTTCATCTACGCGCCAAGTATTTTTTACCGATTGCCCTGTACCAGTTGAAAATTTATTAAGTGATCGAGGCAATGGATTTAAAATAGCTGTGAATATTTTAAACATGGGGCGTATTAAACTTGCAGCAGCGGCAATAGGTGCCGCTAAAGAAACAGCAAGTAAAACCATTCAATATGCCAATGAACGCCAACAGTTTGGAAGACCATTAGCTAAGTATGGTGCAATACGCTACAAATTAGCTGAGCAAGCTATTCGTATTTATGCTTGTGAAAGTGCATTGTATAGAGCTACACAAAATGTAGAAGATGCCATCAAGAGTTATGAATCAGAAGGAATGGATCATGGCAAAGCAATTTTAAAAGGCTTAGAACAATTTGCACCTGAGGCAGCTATACTCAAAGTAAATGGCAGTGAGGTGTTGGATTATGTGGTAGATGAAGGGGTACAAGTGTATGGCGGTATGGGATACAGTGCTGATGCGCCAATGGAGCGTGCCTATAGAGATTCGCGAATCAACCGTATTTTTGAAGGTACCAATGAAATTAACCGTTTACTTACCGTTGATATGATGCTCAAGCGGGCCATGAAAGGTGAACTCAACTTAATGGAGCCAGCTGGAAAAGTATTGCAAGAGTTGATGAGTATTCCCGATTTTGGTGAAGAAGAAGAAACGTTGTTTAGTAAGGAGAAAAAGTACTTGGCAAACTTTAAGAAAGCTGTTTTATTGGTTGCCGGAGGTGCTGCACAAAAACTAATGATGGATTTAGGCAAGGAGCAAGAAATTTTAATGAATATTTCTGATATGTTGATTGATTTGTATATAGCGGAATCGCTACAGTTGCGGGTAGAAAAATTGGTAAATCTGAGGGGAGAAAATGCTTGTGGCGTGCAATTGGATATGATGCGTGTTTTTATTACAGATGCGGCAGATCGAATCAATAAAAATGGAAAAGAAGCCATAAATGGATTTGCTCAAGGTGATGAACAACGGATGATGTTATTGGGATTAAAACGATTCACCAAAACAGATGCTTTCAACACCAAAGATGCTAGGCGTAGTATTGCCGCAGTATTAATTGAAGCGAATAAATATTGTTTTTAAAAGTGGTTGATAAGGTGATTTGAGATTGGTAATTGGGTCTACTTTTGTAAAAGGATATTTATTTGCAAATTGTATCAACTACCAATCACTTCATCAACCAATAACCATATTAACAAAATGACACTTGAACAACAATTTGAACAAGCAGCAAAAGATGTACACACCTTAAAAGAAAGGCCAGGTAATGATGTTTTGCTTAATTTATACTCACTGCACAAGCAAGCATCTGTTGGAGATGTAAGTGGTGATGAACCCGGAATGTTTGATTTTATTGCCAAAGCTAAATACAATGCTTGGGCAACTAAAAAGGGGCTATCAAAAGAAGAAGCAATGCAACAGTATATTCAGTTGGTAAATCAATTATTAGCAGGTTAAGGTAGTTTACCTGCTAGTAAACATGCCTTCTGTGTTCACTGTTAACCGGGTGCGATGGCTTTCAATATCCAACTCTACTTGGTAAAGTGATTTGCCTGCTTTTACTACTTCGTAGGCTTTCACTACTCGTTCACCTGGGTAAATTCTACTCAAGGCCATTCTTACTTTTTCAGGGAGTTCATCTACTTCAACTTCTTTTTGTAGTTCAAGTAATCTTCCATCCTTATCAAAATATGCCCTATGGCGTTTTTTATGTTCTACAAATTCAACACAACTTGCTCTGAGGTTGTTTGATAACACTTCCCATTTCACTTTTTTGGCGTTTGGAAATTGTTGGTTAAATGAAGCGTAAGCAGCTGTTGGTGGTTCTGATTGACCAAAAGCTGATGCAATTCCTCCGTAAATGCCAAAAACCAGCAACAGTGTAGTGCAAAGGTGTAAGGTCGTCATTTTGGTTTTCATATTGCCTCCTTCTTTTAAATGTTGTATGATAATTATCAGAAAAGCTATTTATCAAGTATAACAGCCATTTGTTGTTTGTTGTTTCGAAGTAAGTACATTTTTTTAGAATTCCAAGGCAAAATGTGGATTAAATTTCTGTAAACCGCTATTTATACTCAAAAATAGCTTCTCGTTTAGGTTTTGACTAGACCAGCGTGGTTTAAGTAAAAGCTATTGATTTTGTTTTAATATTCAGTAAATCAATATTTTATATTAGAATGAGCCTCTAAGGGCTACGTAAATGTTTCGACCAGGGCCATTAATCCCCGAAGCGAAGGCTCGGTAACTTCGATCTAAAAGATTTTCACATCCCAATTGAAAAGTAAGGGATTTTTCATTCTGAAAAGGCAGAGTGTACGCAACTCTCAGGTTGAGGGTATACCATGAAGGAATGCCTTTGGCTGTTGCATATTGTGGATTGTCTTCACCAATCATATTGTAATCCTGAATGTATTTCCATCCATTGTAGAGTACAAATCCTTCTGTTTTTATTCTTTTAAACGTAATTACTACGGCCGACTTTCCAAATATTGGTGCAATATGATCAAGTGGATATGCTGACGAATCCGTGAAAATGCGTCCGTATGTGTAGTTAAAAGTATTAACCACTACAATGTGTTTGGTTACATCTGCCGCTAAGGTAGCACTAAACCCTGTTACAAAGGCTTGTTGAATATTTTGATTTTGGGTAGCACGAGCTTGAATACCATTAAACAAAATGGAGTCGCTCCCATTTACTTGAACCATTTGGGTTGTAATGAGGTTTGTTACCAAGGTATAAAATCCTGTGGTTTCGAATTTGATTCGTTTTCGAATTGCGGACGAAACACCAATTTCAGCCGTATAAGCATACTCTGGTTTCAAGTCTGGATTCGGAACAATTGCCAATCTTCTTTGAAAATCTGATTCAAATGATTTGGCTATGTCATCAATATTGGGTGCCCTAAATGCACTCGATAGCGTTCCAAAAAGCTTAACTGATTGTGTTGGTAAATAAGTGATTCCTATATGACCGTTTACGGCCAGGTTTTGTTGCTGAATTTGGTTGGGTAAAAACGAAAAAAAACTCTTATTAATGAAGGATGCATCTAATTGAACATAACTTAATCGGATGCCATCTGATAAAATGAATTTATCTGTAATTTCCCAGCTATGTGAGATATAGGCCGCTGCCGATGCCATCTTGCTGCCCCCATCCGGATAACGTGTAGATTGAGCAGCAATGAGATTTGTATTCACATTTTCGCGCGATGCGTTTGAGCGCACATTATTAAATGTATATTCTAAACCATACCTTATTTCATTTCGTTTGAGTTGTTTACTTAAGTCGGCATTAACTGAAAATACATGTACAAATTCATTGCGATTGGTTCTATTTGGGGCGTTAAAATTTCGGGTATGCCTGCTTTCTTCAATATATTGATAGGCAACAATTACTTTAGCTTCATTATAATATAGATTGGGTTTGAGTAAATGCAATTGATATGAGGCAAGTGAACGCAACTCTGGCCCATAATACCATTCACTCAGTGCTAGCCTACCTGTTTTTGCATCTATATCTGTTAGCCGATCATACCGAGGAACATTGGATGTGTTGCTAAACTGAATATTTAACAAGTGCTTACTATTTGGCGATGGAGCAAAGAGTATTTTTTGCATAATATCAATTTGCTGGTAACCGCTAGGAGACTGGATTAAGGGGTTGTTGTTTTTCAAAACGGAGTCTTTTCCATTTATACGAACAACAAATGAGTCGCGCAAGCCTAAGTTACCCATTGATGTTGGTCGGTTGGCTCCTTGTCGCAAGTCGTCAAATGACGAAGCATTAATTGAAGTAACAAACGCCCATCTTTTGAATCCAATGTTTATATCATAATGCGCAGTGATTTCATTATTTGCACTGGCATATCGTGTAAAGGCATTACTTCTGGTATATGGCCGGTCAGTTCTACTGAGCTTGGGCTGAAGTGTTGTAAAGTGCATCACACCTCCAATTGCATCACTGCCATAAATTACTGATCCAGGGCCAAAAAATACTTCTGTTTGCACCAAAGCATTGGGATCTATTCTCAGCACGTTTTGCAAATGGCCTCCTCTATAAATCGCATTGTTCATTCGCACTCCATCAATTACAATCAATACTTTATTGGCTTCAAATCCTCTCAATACAGGACTTCCACCGCCCATTTGACTTCGTTGCACAAATACTTGCCCTGAGTTTTGAAGCATGTCAGCGGCAGTTTGTGGATTGGTAAATTGAATTTCTTTTTGCGTAATGGTTTCAATTTGCCTCGGAACATCCCTTTTAGGTTCTTCAAATTTATTTGCCGAAACAACTACCTCATCAATTGTAACAACTGATGGTAAGAGAAGCACAATATAATTTTGTGCAATGAGTTGATAGGTCGTTAATATTGTCTGTTGATAGCCCGATTTCGCAATTGTAATCGTGGCATTATTGCGTATATAGTCTTCGGTGAATAAGGCTTGCCCTAAATCATTGGTCCTGTCTAAGTTGATGTTTTTTTTCTGTGTATTGCCATCAATCCACTCAATGGTAAGTTGTGCTTTTGCTATAGGTGTTGCGTTGGCTTTATCTTTAACTGTAATGAGTTGCTGCCCGTACAATTGTTGCACAACCAATATCAACAAGAATGCATATTTCATAAGGGCAATATACGGATTTAAGTATGTTCGAATGGAACAGGTATTCAATTCTTATTGCCTTAAGCTGTGTAATTGATCACTATGGAGTTACCTTATGGAACAAAGCGTGTTTGTATTCAATTGTTAAACAATAAAAGTGAATAACATTTGAATCAATTCCACTTATTTATTGGCATACTTCTCTTCAAACCGAATAGGAGAGAAGAGGTAAATCATTAAAATACGCGAATACCTGTAAGTAAAAGGTGAAGCCAAAATAAATGCAGGAATGATGATGCCGATATAGACCCAAAAGTCAGGATCATTAAGTAGAATAAGTGTGCCAATGCCCAATATTAGCATAATTGCCACCGTAATTGCGTAACTCACATACATTGCTCCCCAAAAAAATCCAGGTTCAATTTCAAAATGTAATTGGCATACTGGGCAATCGCCAAACATTTGCATAAAACCAGTGCTCATAGCATTATGCTTAAACATTTTACCGCTTTGGCATCGAGGGCATTTACCTTGCAGTATTGCTAAGCCTTTGTGGGGAGTAAGTTTGTCGCACATTGATTTACTTGTTGAGTTAGGTAATAAAGTTACAAAAGAGACTGATTGGTTTTATGAGTTTGTGGCTTGATGATACTCGTCATTACACTTGCTCAGTTGTGCACTATTGCATATTAATTGCGTGATTAAGGGATGATATCATCTTATTCATCACATTAATGTACTTTCTTTAATCTGTTATTTCGCCAATAAAGCAAACCAAATACAAGTGCAATAGTGTATGGCAAAGCCAATAAATAGAGTATTCCATTGTTTAAACTATTACCAACTTGAGATCCGTTTTTGCGAGCTTCTTCCAAAGATGTTTTGCACATGGGACATTGGGCAAACAAATCATTTGTTAGTAAAATCAAGCCGAAGACTACAATGAACACAAACACTCTTTTCATCATGAAAACTTTATTAAAATGGGTAATACGGAGAAATCATTAGGTATACAACCACACCCGTAACAGTTACGTAAAGCCAGATTGGAAAGGTGAAACGAACCAATTTTCTGTGACGCTCAACATTCATCAACAAACCATGATAAAATGAGAGTAATACGAGCGGCAAAACCAAGGCGGCCAGTACAATATGGCTTACCAAAATGATTAAGTACAGCGGGCGCAGTGGATTGTCTATCGGGAAAATGGTTTCGTCAGCGAAATAGTGATACAGCACATAAGAAACCAAAAAGATGCTTGATAAACCAAAGGTGATGATATTGGTGGTTTTGTGTGCGGCAATATTTTTTTGTTTGATAAAGTAAAGCGATACCAATAGTAAAATACTGCATGTGCCATTAATGAGTGCATTGAGTCCTGGAAGCAAGGTTACAAAATCAGGCATTACATCTGGGCGTGGCAACCATTTACGGTTAAGCACAACCACTGCACAAAATACTGTGATGGATAAGGCCATTACAATACGGAAATACAATTTATCGGTTTCGGCAAGTTTAGCTTTTGAACTCATTGCATTAAGGTTTTGTTTTGTAAGATGCTAACAACACATCAATATCTTCTCGTAGGCGTTTAATTTCACGGTCTTCTAGTCCATCATAAATGCCCCTGATATGTTTTTCTTTGTCTATTAATAATAACTGTTGGCTGTGGTCAATGGTTTTGTCTTCTATCGAAACTGGTAATAAATAACCTCTTCCAGCTTGGTACATTGCCTCTTTGCTTCCTGTTAAAAACAGCCAATTGTAATTGGTTACACCCATGCGTTCAGCATACATTGCTAAAATGGGTACACTGTCATTTTCAGGATCTACGGAATGCGATACAAACAACACATCCTTGTATTCAGGTTTAGTGGCAGCTAACTCACGGCATTTAGCATAAACAGTTTCTACTTTTGCATTCATTTTAGGGCAAACATCTTTGCATCTGGCGAAGAAAAAATTAGCGATGTATATTTTATTGCCAATACTAGCATGGGTAACTGTATCCCCAAATTGAGATACAAGTTTGAAATCAGGAACGGTATAGTAGATGGTGTCTTTTTGGTTGCCTTCAGGTGGTATACGCTCACCATAATAAGGAAGCCCAACAAAGGTATGGTTGGCCAAACTCAATACCCAATAAATAAGAATTGGGACTACTAAGAGTCCCAATGCTATCCAAAATGATTTTTTATCTTTCATTTATTTGGTTCAATACCCTCACAAGTTGTGTAGGCAAATTCAATAACCTTGTTTAACGAATAGATGCAGTAAATGTACTTTCAATGAGCATTAGCGCAATCAAAAACACCACAAAAAGCATCGGGTAAATAATAAAATTAACCAGCCATTTTGCCTCAAACTTCATATGCATAAAGATGGAAACAATATAATATGCCTTTACAATACCGAGTAAAATGAACAAGGCGTTTTTAGCAAGCGAATGGTTCTCTAAAAGCACAAAGTATAGCCCGATGTCAATAATTGTTAGGGCTGTCAAAATCCAGAACGTTTTCCAGATTTTACTTTTCATATCTTTTGGGGTTTCTGTATGTTCTAAATGTTCGTGGTTTTCCATGTGATTCGTTTTTATTCGATTGATACGGATTAATTAGTTGTTATTCAATTAAATTTAGATGAGGTAAAAGAAGGTAAATACAAATACCCAAACCAAATCAACAAAGTGCCAATAAAGACCTACTTTTTCAACCATTTCGTAATGGCCACGTTTTTCATAGGTACCTTTAAGTACATTTAAGTAAATAATTACATTAAGTACCACACCTGAAAACACGTGGAATCCGTGAAAGCCAGTTACGATGAAAAATAACGCTGCAAATGCCATTGGGCCAAATGGGTTAGAATCCAAACGAGCACCTTCTGTGATAAAGGTTGTCCATTCCCATGCTTGGCAGCCTAAAAATGCTAAACCACCTAAAATGGTCCAGATCATGTAAGTAGCCACTTCTTTTTTTGCCATGCGGTGACCAGCCTCTACGGCAAGCACCATGGTAACGGAACTAAAAATGAGAATGAATGTCATCAAGCTTACAAAGAACAAGGGTAGGTGCATACCATGTATAAAAGGGAAATGGTTAAACACCAACTCTGGTAGTGGCCATTTGTCATCAGTAAAGTAACCTACATGTTGCATTTGTTCTACAAATCCTTCTTCAAGGTGTTGCATTGGTTTAATTAATTCATTTTTTACAGGCGAAGGATAAGTGTGGCGCACAAAGCCATAAGCAACCAATAATGATGAAAAAGTAAATGCATCCGATAAGAGGAAAATCCACATCATGAGTTTTCCATAGCTTACGCTAAAAGGCGATTTACCTCCGCCCCAAATGCTCTTTTTTTCTGTAGTTAATGCAGTAGTGTTCGACATAATTGTGTTATCTGTTCAAAGTAAAAAAGAAATACAAATACACCCACACTAGGCCTAAAAAGTGCCAATAGGTGGTGCACAAATTTATAGTTAAAAGGTTTTTTTTATGTACTTTATATTGGAAAGTTTTCACCAATACTATCAGCAAAAAGACCAATCCCCCGAGCATATGCAATAAATGCACTCCCGAGATAATGTACACAAAACTTTCTGAGGGGTTTCCAACCAAGTGAATATTGTTGGCTACCAATTGTTTCCAAGCAAACCATTGGCTAATTGCAAATGCAATACCCAATGCGAGGGTAATGCCTAATCCTGTTTTAAGAGAAGTGAGGTTGTCTTTTTTGGCAGCCATAAATGCCCATTGCATCGCTATTGAACTCGCAGCAATAATTGCGGTACTATACATAAATAACGAGGGCAATTCAAAAATAAGCCAATTACCTTCACCGCGTCTTACGATATAAGCGCTGGTAAATGCAGCAAACAACATAATGCTGGCTACAATTAACAGCCATAAAACAAACTTGGTTGGGTTAATTGCATACTCAGGAGTATTTGCTTGTTTGGTTTTGAAACTTTGTGTCATCATGTTACTTTCTGTTTAATAGTTAAATTTTATCGAGTAAGTAAGCAATTTGCACTAATGGTAGGTATAAAAACGATGCGAACATAAGACGTTTGGCATCTTTATTATCGCAAGTTTTGTAGAGTCTAAACGCAAAATAGGTCATTACCAATCCAGCTATCATTGCAATAATTCCAGAAGTAAGACCGGTAAATCCTTCTTGGGTTGGCAAAAAACCAATAGGTATAAGCAGTAGGGTAAATGCCAAATTTTGGAGGGCTGTATTTTTATGTTTGCCATATGATGGAAGCATTTTAAAGCCAGCTCGTTTGTAGTCATCATCTAAGATCCAAGCAATGCTCCAAAAATGTGGGAATTGCCAAATAAATTGTACTCCAAATAGTATAAGTGCTTCAGTGGAAATGCCATTGCTAAAGGCGGTCCAACCTATTAACACAGGCAATGCACCAGGAAATGCACCCACAAAAACAGATACTGGGGACACCCGTTTTAACGGTGTATAAATAAATGCATAACTGATTAGGGATGCCAATGCGAGTAAGCTGGTTAATTGATTTAAAAACATGCCCATTAACACCACACCTGTAATTCCCATTAACGTGCTTGCGATTGCCGCCTCTGTTACGCTCATGCGGTTAGTTGCTACAGGCCTGTTAGCTGTACGAACCATTAATAAATCGTAATTGCGCTCTATAATCTGATTCAATCCGTTTGAAGCAGCAACTACTAAAAAACCACCAATGCTTAACACAGTAAAGTCAAACCAATTAATCTGACCTTTGGCAGCAGTTAGATAAGTAACAGCAGCAGAAAAAACCACCAAAGCAGTTAAGCGCGTTTTAATCAACTGTTGATAATCACGCACTTTTTGGCCCACAGATGATGCTGCTATAACGGTTTCTTGTTGTTGTGTAATTGTTTTCAAAACTTATATCGTTGCGTTTGCAATTTTTTTTGTTTTAGTAAGTACCATAATTGTCATAAATAATTGCAATCCTGCAATTAAACTTCCAATAAACAAGTGGATGCTTTGGACTTGGGCGGGGAATCCAAATGAGTCGAGTAATTTTCCGCTGAATATTTGAACGCCAATTAACAATAACAAAGCCAATCCTGATTTATAAATGATAGAGTGGCGCTGAAATGATTGCTTGATAGTGTAAAGAGCAAAAATTGTGATAGCCAGGCTTACAAAAGAAAATGTTCGGTGGAACGAAAAAATACGGCCTAGATTTTCAATCCAATACGGCCTGTTTTGTTCACCCATAACCAATGCTACTGCGTCTACATTTTCTCGAACCTGCGTCCCACTGATTGTTTGCACAATTGAAATAATCACAACTGTAACCATTATCAATCCGATTGGTTTATTTCCATGCTGCGTTATTTCAAAAGCTTGCGATCGTGTAATGGTGTAGATAAGCAAGCCTACAATAACCAGAGCGATTAACATATGAATGGTAACCATCCAGCCAGCAAGGTTTGTGTCTACTACCTTGGCTCCAATCCAACCTTGGAATGCTACCAATAACAAAGCGAGTAAACTCAACCAAAACACCAAAGCATCTTGTTTTAAATACGGTACTGCAAAGAACACTGTCAGAAAAATAAAGAACCCAGTTAACAAACCAATTAAACGGTTAATGTACTCCGTCCATGTTTTGTAAACATCAAACGTGGCTACTTCATGAGCCTGCGTTCTAAATTTTTCTTTGTAGTCAGCTGGTAACTCACTAACATTCGTAGGAGGAACCCATTGTCCGAAACATTTAGGCCAGTCGGGGCAACCCATTCCTGAGCCCGTGCTTCTTACCAATCCGCCAACAAAAATCAAAAAGAAAACGGAAGCAATTGTTAAAATTCCGAATCGCCTAAATCTTCTTTGTGATGGGTTTGTGTTGTTATTCATTCAACACTATTTCGCAAATCCCAACCATCTTTTAACCAGACTAAACATTACGGTTTCACGCGCTGCTACAGGTGCTTTGGTTTTTGATGGTTCAAAATGTGTTGGATTCGGTTCAACTTGTTCATCAACTTGTCCTTCATCAGGCACATTTTGCGGAATAAAGTCTTGTTCTGATCCAGGTTTGCTGTAATCATATGCCCAACGGTATACGGTAGGAATTTCACCTGGCCAGTTTCCGTGTATGTGTTCTACAGGAGCTGTCCATTCAAGTGTATTTGATTCCCAAGGATTTTGCTCAGAACGCTTGCCATTGCGCATGCTGCTAAAGAAGTTCCACAAGAAAATTAATTGTGCAGCACCACCTAATAAAGCAGCAATTGTTACAAACTGGTTCATGTCAATAAATACATTGAATTGATCGTAAGCCGAGTTTGCATAGTACCTGCGAGGTACACCAGCCAATCCCATAAAGTGCATTGGGAAGAACACGCAGTATGCAGAAACCAAAGTTAACCAAAAGTGAACTTGTCCGAGTGTTTCGTTCATTTTCCTACGGAACATTTTTGGATACCAATGGTAAATTCCACTCATCATTCCAAATATGGCGGCACTACCCATTACCAAATGGAAGTGAGCAACCACAAAATAGGTATCGTGTAAGTTAATGTCAAGGGCAGCATTACCTAACCAAATACCCGTTAAACCTCCAGTAATAAAAAACGAAACCAATCCAATAGCAAACATCATTGCTGGTGTTAACCGCAAATTGCCTTGCCATAAGGTTGCTAAATAATTGAATGTTTTAACAGCGGAAGGTACAGCAATGATTAAGGTTCCCAACATAAATACTGATCCTAAGAATGGATTCATGCCGGTCATAAACATATGATGCCCCCAAACGATAAATGATAATACAGCAATTGCTAGAATAGAACCAATCATGGCACGGTAACCAAAGATAGGCTTACGCGCGTTTGTAGCAATCACCTCCGAAGTAATACCTAATGCAGGCAATAAAATAATGTAAACCTCAGGGTGACCTAAGAACCAAAATAAATGTTGCCATAAAATTGGAGAACCACCAACACGTTCAATTCCACCAGCTAAGTCAGCCGGAATATCAGCAAGGTAAAATGAAGTTCCAAAACTGCGATCAAAAATAAGAAGCAACGAACCACCCATTAATACTGGGAATGAAAGTAGACCCAATACTGCAGTCAATAAAAATGCCCAAATGGTTAACGGCAAGCGGGTCATTTTCATGCCCTTGGTACGCATGTTCAGTACAGTTGTTATGTAATTGATACCACCTAATAAGGCGGATGCAATAAACAAAATCATTGCTACTAACCACAAGGTCATACCTGTTCCTGAACCTGGAACTGCTTTAGGTAAGGCAGATAATGGCGGGTATACCGTCCATCCAGCAGATGCAGGTCCTCCTTCTACGAACAAAGAAATAATCAATACAACACTTGACAAAAAGAAGAACCAATATGATAACATATTCATGAATGGAGAAGCCATATCACGCGCTCCAACTTGCAATGGAATAAGCAAATTGCTAAAGGTACCACTTAAGCCTGCTGTTAATACATAAAACACCATAATGGTTCCGTGTATGGTAATCAATGCCAAATAAAAATTTGGATCAAGTTTACCGTCTTTGCCCCATTGTCCTAAAATGCTTTCCAAAAATGGGAACTTCATATCAGGGTAGGCCAATTGTAAACGGAAAATTAAAGACATTGCCATTCCCAACGTACCCATGATAATACCGGTAATGAGGAATTGTTTGGCAATCATCTTATGGTCCATGCTAAACACATACTTCGAGATGAAGGTCTCTTTGTGATGTCCATGATTGTGATTGTCATGGCTGTGGTCATCGTGATGTAAATTGCTCATATATGCTGTTTTTATTTCTTTATTAAATGATAATACTTATTTGCTAGCGATTGTTTTAACAGTTTCTGTCGAATTTATGGATGCTTGAGCGTCAGTACTTTCAGTAGCAGGCGCGGTGCTTGCACCAAGAGTAGGTTGTGTAGCAAGCCATTTTGCGTACTCTTCCGGTGTATCCACCACTACTTTCATTTTCATACGATAGTGTGCACCACCGCAAATTTTATTGCAAAGCAATACGTAGTCAAACTTAGGGTTGTTAAGTTTATTACGCATTTCTGCAGTTGTAATGGTAGGTGTAAAGTTAAACTGAGTTGGTAAGCCAGGAACTACGTTCATTTGTACCCTAAAGTGCGGTAAGTATGCAGAGTGGATAACATCTTTTGCTCTAAACTTTAACGAAACTGGTTTTCCTACTGGGAAATGAAGTTCGTTTACAATCACATCATCTTGCGCTTTTGGATCTTTAGGGTCAACCCCCAAAGCATTTACTACACCAATTTGCCTAAAATCATGATTACCTAATTTATTATCAGTGCCCGCGTAGCGTGCATTCCAACCAAATTGGTATCCATATACTTCAACAATGGCTGCTTTTTCGTCTTGGCTATTCATAATATGATTCCAAGTTTTTAAACCGCGGATAACCAAAATTGTAAGTACAATTGCAGGAATAACTGTCCAAATTAATTCTAGCTTGTGGTTATCAGGATAATATATTGCTTTACGTTTACCATCGTTGCGGTAGCGGTAGCCATACCAAAACAATAGTATTTGGGTAATAATGAATACGATACCTGTGATGAGAAGTGTAATATTGAACATGCTATCATATTCTTCTCCATGAATTGATGCTGCGTCTTGTGCATTTACCGTAAGTTTTCCATGAATAAAAAATTCCCAAATGGCAGCACCCATACCTACAATCAAAAATGCAAGTAACAATTTACCATTAATGCTTCCCCAGTTAATAGCAGGGCGACCTTGTATTTCACCAATACGTGATAGAATGCCAAATACCTGGCCAATTACCAAAATAAGCAATACAGCCACAATTGCGAGCATCCAGTTGGTTTTGGTTTTGTATGGATTTTCGCCCGAAGCACTCATAGAAGCAGAGTCGGTAGAACTACTTGGGGCAACACTTGCAGTGGCAACAGGTTGCTTTTCGCTTTCGGCTTTAACGTAAGCAATAATAGATTTAATCTGAACATCACTCAAGTTTTCAAATGAGGTCATCAATGCCTCGTTGTTCTCTTTATACAGTTGAACAGCCATCGCATCACCAGATTTAACCATTTTTTGGGAGTTCTTCACCCACTTAATATACCAATCTTCTTTATGTTTGGTATGCGTGTTTTTTAGAGCGGGTCCAACCACTTTTTCATTAATGGCATGGCATGAAGTACAATTGGCATTAAACAATTTTTCACCTTCTTCAACCGTTTGCGCAAAACCGGCAACCGAAAAACTGAGTAAAGAAACCAGGAAGAATGAATGTAATACAGTGGTAATGATTCTCATTGAGCGTGTATTTTTTTGAAATGGTTATAAATCGTATGATTTCAGCGTGCGAATGTAAAAGAAAAATTACGATATACAGAAATAACAACGGTAATTTTTCCCATGTTTTGCTTTTGCCGTTGTGGATTAAAATTTGACAATTGAAAATTGGCTTTAGCGTTTCGGAAGTTGTTTACCTGCAGGCAACTGGGGCTTAGCCGCAGGTACTTTTTGCATCGTATCTATTGTTTGTGTTGCAACAGAATCTACTTTCGGGCTTAAGGCCATTAATTTAGCAGGTTCTATTCCTGTGCTCCAAACCCTTACTCCATAATCTGTTGAACCTTTGAGCATTGCGGCCGAAAGCACTTGGGTATTGTTTTTGGTAAAACACAGGTCCTTTACATATTGGCCTTTACCATCAATGGTAGCAAGTAATTTACCCGTGGTCACTTCCCAAACTTTAATCGAGCCATCATTGCAACCAGTAACCGCATATTTCGAATCCATTGAAAAGGCCACGGCAGTTACTTTCCAGCAATCAACGGGTAGCACGCGCAGCTGCATTCCTGATTTCAAATCCCATAAACGGGCTGTTTTGTCGTTTGAGCCACTTAAAAGGTACTGGTTGTTATTGCTTACAGCAAGCGCATTGATTACGTCCGAATGTCCATCAAGTGTTTTGGAAACAGTACTTGTGGTAAGGTTGTAAATCTTTATTTGCGGACTGTTACCAGCAACATACAACAAACGCGAATCATTGCTTTGGGCTAGCGCATTTACTGCCTGTCCATTGTCTATTTTTCGAAAATTTTTACCACTAGCAATATCCCATGCCATAATCATTCGGTCTTCGCCACCCGAAAAAATGTATTTATTCGAACGGTCGCACAAAAGCGCATTTACCTGTGCAACATGGCCTTCAAATACTTTACTTTTGTTCCATACCGAGTCCCAAAGCACAATGGTTTTATCAGCTGAGGCACTCACCAGCATATTGCCATCAGGCCGCCAAGCAATTGCCGTAACAGGTAGGGTATGCGCACTTAAATTGCGAATTAAGTTTAATGAAGAATCATACACAGCAATGGTTTTGTCCCAAGAACTCGATGCATATTGGGTGAATTTTGCGTTTGGCACTACCTGAATTACATCATTTGTATGTCCGTTTAAAATGCCTGTTGGTTCACTGATGCTTTTTTGAGCCATGGACATTCCAAAACTCATAAAAGCACCTATTGAAAGGAATGCTTTAATCATGTTTCAAACATAAAACTATTCAGCTAATCGCCAAATATTGTTACAACATGGTATTGGCTAAGTTTGCAAGCTCGCTTCGCTCGCCTTTTTCAAGGGTAATATGTGCATACAGCGGATTGTCTTTTACACGGTCAATTAAATAGGAGAGACCATTCGACTGTGAATCGAGGTATGGAGTATCTATTTGAAATATATCACCCGTAAAAATAATCTTGGTGCCTTCTCCTGCTCGGGTAATAATTGTTTTAACCTCAAGCGGTGTAAGGTTTTGCGCCTCATCAATAATGAACATAATATTGGATAAACTCCGACCCCTAATGTAGGCCAATGGCGATACAACCAGTTTTTCCTGATTCACCATGTCGGTAATTTTTTGAAACTCCTTATCTGTTTCTTTCCATTGGTTTTGTATCAGTTTAAGGTTGTCCCAAAGTGGTTCCATGTACGGGTTGATCTTTGATTTTATATCTCCTGGTAAAAAGCCAATATCTTTATTGCTCAATGGAATGATTGGGCGCGCCAAGTAAATTTGGCGGTACATTTGTTTTTGTTCCATAGCTGCGGCAAGCGCGAGCAAGGTTTTTCCAGTACCTGCGACACCTTGAATGGATACCAATGAAATATTAGGATTTAATACGGCATGCATGGCAAATGTTTGCTCAGCATTTCGAGGCTTAATGCCATAAGCATTGCGCTTGTCGATACGTTCAATACTGTCGTTGGTAGGATTAAAATAACAGAGAACGGCAGCCTTATTGTTTTTTAATACGTAATAATGATTGGCAGCAGGTTTTTGGTTAAAGAGCAATTCCCACGACACAAAACCTTCTGCATAAATCCGGTCAATCACACTTTGTTTTACGTTTTCAATTACCTGATTGCCGGTATGCAATTCATTTACATTTTTAATCTTGCCGGTTTCGTAATCTTCAGCAAGCAAGTCGAGCGATTTGGCTTTCAGACGCAAGTTTACATCTTTGGTTACCATAATCACTTTGCGGTCCGGATTTTCGTCACGCATGGCCAATGCCCCATTTAAAATGCGATGGTCGGCTTTACGTTCGCCAAATACTTTTTCAGCATCTACGCTTGATCGTTGGTGCATAATCACTTTAAACTTACCACGGCCTCTTCCATTAATCGGAATCCAATCGGTGAGCGTATACTCTCCTGAAAGCTTATCTAGGAAGCGAATAAATTCACGCGCTTCAAAGTTGATGGTGTCATTTCCTTTTTTAAAATTATCAAGCTCTTCTAGTACTGTAATTGGTATAGCAACATCGTGCTCTTGAAAATTTTTAATTGCTTGGTGATCGTACAAAATCACCGAAGTATCCAGTACAAATATTTTGCGGTCAGCAGGTTTTGATGGAGTGTTTTTAACTTTAGGAGTTACCGTTTTGGTTGCAATTTTTTTCGCCATACGCTTCAAGTGATTCTTATGAGCTTTCAATGATGACCAAATTTGTGAAATACGCATCTAAACGGAACCATAAAGTTGTAAACAACTGTGGAGAATCAACTTTTATGAACGAGTTTATATTCAAGTCATTTAAAATATGTATGTGAAGCCATTTTGGTTTTTGGGGCTTACCCGCAATTGGCATTGCGGGTCGGGCTGTTGCTGTATCTGCTTGCGCAGCAAGCAGGATGCCGCTTCCATCCCTAAGCCAGTTGTTGCGAGAGACTGTATTCCATCAAAGGAACAATTTTTATACTGCAGCTAATTATTCACGTGGCACTTTCAGTGCCCGCATTTTTCATTTATCCTGCAATACAAGCAAGGGATTAGCTAAAGCAGATCCCATGGGGGGAGGCTTCAAACACTCTTGAATGCTGCACTTTCAGTGCTCGAATGCTGCACTTTCAGTGCCTGCATTTTTCATTTATCCTGCAATACAAGCAAGGGATTAGCTAAAGCAGATCCCATGGGGGGAGGCTTCAAACACTCTTGAATGCTGCACTTTCAGTGCCCGCATTTTTCATTTATCCTGCAATACAAGCAAGCTTGATTGCCGTCTAAATGAAAAATGCCCCTTACGGGGCATTCAATTTGTTTGGCGGAGAGAGAGGGATTCGAACCCCCGGTCCTGTTACAGACAATGGTTTTCAAGACCACCGCATTCGACCACTCTGCCATCTCTCCGGGGGCAAAAGTAGTATTCGGGAGTTTGGATACCAAAAAATATTTATAAAAATTGTTTGTAATGAGCGTTTGGCGCTGAATATCAGTTCAAGCGTATCAAATCTTTTGCGCGTTGCGTTAAGCGTTCTTCTAGTTTAATGGCACGTGGTATCAATAAATCTTCTTCAATTAAACTGTGTGCCTTTAAATCACTTTCAAATGATTTTAACTCATGCATCAATACTTTGTACGCAAGTTTATCAGACGCATGAACCTCATAATTATTCAATAACGTTCGAATATTGTGCATGTCATCATCATCGCTGTGGTGCTTTAAAATAAAATCAGCAATCGAAAAGTCTTTTAAATCAATCCATAAGCTATTTTTAAAGTTAACCGTGTGCTTTTCTAGTTTTTTAATGTACGGAAACACTACCCTGTTTTCGTAGGCGATATGCGTGAGAAAATCGGCCTTGAACGTTTCAAATATTTTAATCAACAATAACAACTGTGGATACTGTTGATGCTGCAAGAGGCCAGTTTGTTGAATATGATGTTCTATAACCGGCAACATGCGTTGCGAGTAATGATGGTGCGTGTGTTGTAAATAGTTGCATAACTCTGAGGGCGATAACCGATTGAGTTGTGCGTAGCTGTAACCTGAATTTTCAGATGATTTAACCAATGCTTGCGCCACCACACGTGTGTTGATGTTTTTGATTTTGCATACATCCTCCAACGTTTCATCTAAGTAATCAAACGCGTCAATTCCACACCAGTGCAATATCGATGCGTATGAATGGTTTTGCTCGAGCAGTTCAAATAAGCTTTTTTCAATCATGGATAGAAAGCAAATGTAAACACGGTTCTTAAAAAACAAAACAAGTTTATGGTAAAAAATAAATGGCAAAATAGTAACATTGCCCCTAATATGACCACCGAAACAGTAGTAAGCGGAATAAGGCCTACAGGCAATTTGCACCTGGGCAACTATTTTGGCGCAGTGCAGCAGTTTATTCAATTGCAGCACCAATATGCCTGTTACTTTTTTATTGCCGACTACCATTCACTTACCACGCATCCAAATCCAGCAGATTTGCATGTAAATGTAAAGACTGTTTTAGCCGAGTACCTTGCATGTGGTTTAAACCCCGAACACTGCACACTTTATGTGCAAAGCGATTTACCCCAAATTCCTGAATTGTATATGATGCTCAATATGCATGCATACTTAGGAGAATTGGAACGCGTAAGTTCGTTTAAAGAAAAAGCCCGCACCCAACCACAAAATATCAACGCAGGGTTGCTTACATACCCAGTGCTTATGGCTGCCGATATATTAATTCACAAAGCTACCAAGGTTCCTGTAGGCAAAGACCAAGAACAACACCTTGAGATGGCACGCACATTTGGTAACCGCTTTAATCGTATGTACAACCAACAGGTGTTCCCAGAGCCTCATGCTGTAAGCACAAGCGGTCAAGCTTTGGTTAAAATACCAGGATTGCAAGGTGGAGGCAAAATGAGTAAAAGCGATGGCGACCAAAATGTAATTAACCTTGCAGATGCGCCTGAACTCATTCGCAAAAAAATGAGCAGGGCAGTAACTGATAGTGGGCCAACAGCATTAAACAGTGAGGTAAGTGAACCTGTGGCCAACTTATTTACCATCATGAGCCATGTTTCTCCCTCTGAAACGTTAACACATTTCAAAGATGCTTATGCAAATTGCACCATTCGGTATGGTGATTTGAAAAAGCAGTTGGCAGAAGACATGATTGTATTTTTACAACCTATACGGGAGCAAATTTTAAGTATCCAATCAGATGATGCATACTTGGCCAAAGTTGCCAAGATTGGCGCTGATAAGGCCAAAGAAAGTGCTGAACAAACACTCAACGAAGTTCGCAGCGCAATTGGGTTTAAACGTTTTTTATAATAAAAAAAGCCTCCCAAAGGAGGCTCTTTCAATGATGAAGTGTTTATAATGATGCCAATGTTTGGTTAATGGCTTCAAAATTTGGCAAATCGCCTGGACTTTCCAATACTTCTGCATATTGAATCGTTCCGTTTTGGTCAATTACAAATGCAGCACGTTTGGCCACACCTTTCATCCCGAATGCAGGGAACGTTTCATACAATGCACCGTAAGCAGCAGCAGTTTCTTTGTTAAAATCAGAAAGCAAATCAAATTGCAGGTTTTGCTCTGCTTTAAACTTTCCTAAAGTAAACAATGAGTCAACCGAAATAGCTACAACATCTGCGGTATCATTTTTATACATGCTGATGGCATCACGAACAGTACACAACTGTGCAGTGCATACACCAGTAAACGCAAGTGGAAAAAAATGCACGACTACTTTTTTGCCAGCAAAGTGAGATAGAGAAACCTCTTGTTTCTCTGTATTAAGCAATGTAAATGCTGGAGCTTTGTCTCCTTTTTTTAATGTCATAATGATGAATTGGTTTATGGTAAATGTAACGTATAATGGTGTAAATTGTTTAGCATGCTTTAAATGAAACGTTTTATCAAACGAAGTTTATGAGAGTAGGTTTGTGTTTCGATTTGCAAAATTCCATGGCTATCAATTGGGTCGATGCGTACATGACCTGAAGCATGTATAATGGTATTGGGGTCAAGCAAAATACCAACATGTGTGATGCGTCCTTCTTCATTGTCGAAAAAAGCCAAATCACCCGTTTGTGCTTCTGCCAAAAATGCTACGTGCTCTCCAAGTTCAGCTTGTTGGTAGGCATCGCGCTTTAATTGAATGCCAAGCGCTTTATACACAACTTGTGTAAATCCACTGCAATCTATTCCAAAGGCCGTTTTGCCCCCCCATAAGTAAGGCACGTTTAAAAACTGTTTTGCCAAATAGCCAATTCCATTTGTTGTGGGTTGCGTTTGTTGCTGAAGCGTGTATATAGTATTGTTTATTTTGCATTTTTGATTGGCGTAATCAGGTAGTACACTGCCAAATGGAGCCATCAAAATGCCTTTGTCACTCTGCAAAATAGCAAAAGGGTAGGAGGTAACAGGTTCGAGTGATGTTGGTAGTGCGTTGATAGGTACAACTTGTTTTTGGTTAATCCACCCTTTGTATTGCTCTAATTGAGTTTGTACATAACTCCATTCACCTTCCGTTTGAATGATGGTGTAGGGTTCACCAAAAAGCAACATCGAAACCATTTCACTTGTGCTGCTTGCTTCTTTGCGCAATGGAATATTGCTTAAGGTACAAATGCCTAACTTCATTGTAACGCGAATGTACTAACAAAACTGTAATATTGAAGTTGAAATTGCATGGCAACACTTAACTTAACCTATTTAAATGGCATTGCAGCCGGAGATACGGCCTTTGTTCAAGAAATATTGTCGATGATTCGCAGTACTTCTTTGACTGAATTCGTTGTGTTAAAGCAAGCATATGTTAAAGCCGACATCATTAAAATAGGAGCCATCGCACACAAACTCAAAGCACCACTTCAAATGTTGGGAGATGCCGAATTAAATGAATGGATTGTGGCTCTTGAATCACAAAGCAAATTGAATTTACTACCAGATGCAGTAGTGATGCATTTGCTTGAAAATAGGATTAATGAGCTGGCACTAGAAATTGAAGAGTTTTTGAATGCATAAAAAAAGCGACCGAAGTCGCTTTTTTTGGGTTATTTAATTTGTTTAAGCATGTCCTTAGCCGTTTTGTTTTCTGGGTCTAACCCTAAGGCTTTGTTGTAATATTCTTTTGCCTTAGCGTTGTTATCGTTTTTTATGTAATACACACCAAGGTTGTTGTACGTAGTAATTAAGTTCTTTTTAAACTTATCAGGAGTAGCCTCGGTAAGTGTTAAATATTTTTCCCAATAATCTTTGGCAATTGGTGTTTTAAATTCAGGATCAGAGCCTGCGGCAATCGCACCTCTCCAATAGTATCCATCCGCATAATCGGGTTTAAGTTCAAGTATTTTTGCAAACGCAGAATCAGATTTTGGGTATTGTTTGCCATAATAAGCGGCCAGTCCGAGTAGTTGGTAATCTACCAATTGAACCTTAGTTGTTGAGCCGATGTACTTTTCGAAATACATGACCGATTGGTCGAAGCGTTTGAGTTTATTGTAAATCATACCCGCTTCTTTTAACAACTCGCTCTTATTTGGATCGGTAGCTAAAGCCTGTTCAATATTAACGATGGCAAGGCTGTCTTTACCCTTAATACGAGCATACAATTTACCTAAGTACTCATAATCTGATGAAATGATTTTTTTAGGATCAATATTGGCCATAAAATAGGTGAGGGCATCTACACCAGGTTGAAACTTGGTGGTATCTTTTGTTTCGTTACCAACCTCGTAGTAACTGTATCCGGCCAAACGAAACAAATACAAATCTGATTTATCGGTTTTTTGTAAATCGGTGATTATATTTAGTGCTTCTGCATAATCTTTGCTCCTGAACAAAATACGGGCATAACGTGCTTTGTTGGCATTACTTGGTTCTGAGTTTTGAAGGTATTTCTCAAAAGTTTCTTTCGCTTTGGCATATTGTTTCGATTGAAGGTAATACTCTGCTAAGTTTTTAAGGGCGGGAGCGTAATTAGGGTCAATTGCCAATGCACGATCTAAGTCGGTTTTGGTAGCCTCAGCATTTTTTACACGCAACCAAATACCCGAAACTCTTGTGTATGCTTTGGGGTTGTTTTTTTGCAACGCAATGGCGTTTTCATAAGTTGATGCTGCTTTACCTGCCTCATTTTTTTCGAGGTAAATATCACCCGCTGTAATCAGTACGTCATAATTCTTTTTGTCTATTTCGAGTGCTTGTTCAATTAATACAATGGCCTCGTCTACCAATTTGGTATCGGCTGAAACCATGGCTTCGGCAACCACGCGCAATGCGTTGATGTCTTTTACACGACCGTCTTTGCCTTTGCTAAATGATAATGCCTTGTCAAACTCTGCTTTGGCTTCGGTTACTTTATTCTCTTCAAGGAACAACCCACCCATTCCAGCAAAATTCATTGGGTTGGTTGGCTGGGCTGTTTTACCTGCTTGGTAAGCTTTGGCGGCCTCATCGTTTTTATACAATTTCCATTGGGCTTGACCTAAATAATAAAAGTAAGTGCCATTTGTTGGTTCTTGTTGGCTCAAGGTGGTAAAAATGTTTCGGGCTTTTTCAAACTGTTCGAAATCCAAGGCTTGCAAACCTTCCGACATTGTTTGTGCTTTTGCTGCAAAAGCAAACAACACTACTGCTGCAACTACACTTACTCTTTTCATGTTCATGATGCGTTTATATTCTATTCGTTAATTAAGTTCTACGATGCGCACTGGAGCGGTTGCTGGAACCAAACCACTTTTGAGTACAATTCGTTGCCCTTTATCACTAGCAACGAAACTTGCAAACCCCGTGCCTAAACCAACTCTTGGTTCTCTTAGGGTTATATGCACGGTACGCCAAAGCGGATATTGTTTAAGAGCTACATATGCTTGGTACGGTTTCATAGTGGCTGCCTCAGCAGTAGCTGGATTAATAGGAACCATTTCGGCAACGGTAATACGGTTCATAAAGCCAACCGTTGTTGTATCGTCACGGTCGCTTATCCAACTGGTTCCGATTATGCCAATTGCGTTTTGATTTTTTTCTACATAATCAATTACTGCCTCATTGTTAGCCACTGCGAAACAGTTTTTACTCAATTCGGCACCTTTGAGTATGCTATCTTTTAAGTGCCTAACTGCTCCTGATTTGGGGCTGTCAAATACCACTTGTATGGTCCCAGATTGGCTTTTGCCGCCTACTTGGTTCCAATTTTGGATGCTTCCGTTCAAAATTTTCTCTAGCATTTCAACCGTAAAAACGGTGTCTTTTACACGCTTGTTCACAATTAATGCGATGGCATCTTTGCAAAATGGAGCATAACGAGGGGTAATAACCGCTTTGTCTAATACCGCTTTTTCTTCTGGAAGTAATTCTCGTGTAGTAATCGCCACTCTTGCCGAGTCATTTACCAACAACTGCATTGCATCATATTCATTAGTGTATACAACACGCAAATGTGCTTTGGGGTAAATGGATTCAAAAACGGCAATTTCGGCATCCACAATGGGTTTTAAACTTTCGTCAGCCGCAATTGTAATGGTTCCACTTGTAGCGGTATCGATATTGGTGCTGGTATTATTGCCACATCCAATACTAGCAATAGCAGCTATATATAACGATACATAAATTAGTTGTTTCATATCCATTATCTAAAAATGCGATAGGCTCTAAAAGCGCCATAGGTTAAAAGCATGCCGGCAAATATATACCTGTAAGTTGGTTCTATTGGCGTAAACATGGGTAAGGTTAACACCGCAATACCCATTACAAGATAAAAAATAGCCATGATTACCCCGGCATATTTGAGGATCATGGCTACTTTGGTATTACGGTCTTGGTTTTGTTTTTCCAAAATCGCAGTTGTTTTGTTACTGTAGTTTAAACACAACCGGTAATGTAAACTTCACATATACTGGTTTACCGTTTTGTTTTCCTGGGCGCCAAGGTGGCATTGATTTAACAACACGAATGGCTTCTTCTTCCATTCCCCAACCTAGTTTTTTAAGTACCTCTATTTGTGAGATTTTACCATCAATACCTACCACAAATTGCAATACCACACGGCCCTCAATACCATTTTCACGGGCAATATTTGGGTAGTTGATATTTTTTGCAAGGTAGTTCATCATTGCTTCGGCACCACCTTCAAATTCTGGCATTTGCTCAGCGAAGGTAACAATCTCTGGTCCTGTATCACCTGTAACACCATCACCACTTTCAAGTAAAGATGCATCAACACCATTTGGATCACCTTCTTCGGTTTTAACACCCGCATCTTTGTCTTTCATCTCCTCTTGGGTTGGAGGTGGTTCATCTGGAACTTCCTCATCAGGTTTAATCTCTGGTGGTGTAAATTTCACCGTTGACTTTAATGGTGGAGGAGGCTCAGCTGGTGGAGGAGGGGGTTGGTCTTTATCAACTGGAGGTGGTTCTTCGAGTGTATTCACCTCAACTACTTTTACATCTTCTATATCTTTTGGAACCAATCCTTCAATATAGTTAATAATTACTGGCGCTGATATAAACAAGGTGAAGAATATAATTGCATAAATAATTCCCCTGTTGGTGTTTTTGTCACTCTCTTTACGAAGCACATATGCACCGTAATTCTGGTTGCGACCAGTGAACACCATGTCAACCCAGTTGTTGTCGAAAATATTAATTTTTCCTAATGCCATATCGTTAATCCAGGTTTACGCCTTTCAGCATTTCTAATTCAACATCGGTGATATCTACAATTGCATACCTTCCAATATTGCAAATAAGCATCTCGTCAAGTATATCAATCATGTTTTTGTATTTAGATTTATCAGAAGCTTTGATTACCACGATTAATCCATCTTTCCACCCTTTAATTCTATTGGTATTGGCTCTATAAGTAGCTTCATTAATTTGGCCAATATTCAACTGTTGTTTATAAACGGCAATTGAATCTACGTATGGATTGCGCGATTTGCTTTCTTTTAACAACGTTGCTCTGATGCCACCTTTACTGTAATCGGTAATCATTGGTGTTTCAGGCTCACCAGTTTTGGGGTTGATGAAGTAGTAAACCACTTTATCATCTTTTGCCAAAAGCAATGTAATTGCTTGAGATGCTTTCACCTTCGATTCCTCTTCAGGGGTAATATCTTCTTTAACCGGCATGTTAATTTCCATTGTTTGCGGTTTGTTCATGCTGGTGGTAAGCATAAAAAAGGTAATCAACAGAAACCCTAAGTCAACCATGGGTGTAAAATCCACACGTGTACTTAGTTTTTTCCCTCTTTTTTTGCCTTTGTGTTTACCACCACCGCCACCGCCATCTATTTCTGCCATTGTTTTCTATTTATTAATGGTTTGAATACTTTAATTGATTTAGGTTATTCAGCTTTTTCCATGCTGGTAATAAAGTTAAAACGGTTCACTTTCTTATCCTGTAAGGTAGCAATTACTTGCTTTACCACAGGGTAACCCGTTTCACGGTCGCCTTTTACAGCCACGCGTACTTTGTTATTTACCAAACGTGATTGCCAAATCCAATCAGCAAGTTCATTGTTAAGTGAATCGCATGGAACACCTGGTTGCGGAGCTTTTAAACGCTCTTCACTTTTCATGTTGAGCAAAGCAGGCAATTGCGCAATAGGTACACCAAAAGTAGACAATAATGAGAACTCTTTGATTTGCGCATCAGTGAACTTCACGCTGTATTTTTCACCCATACGTTTTAGGATTTCCTCTTTGGTTTGTTGGCCATCGATTCCAAAAAATACGCGGTTATCCTTATCAATTGTTAATTGAATCACATCTGATTCGGGAAGCTTGATTTCTGAAATAGAAGAAGGAGTATCAACCACTACAGGTTCATCAGGCTTAAATTTTGTTGCAAGCATAAAAAACGTGAGGAGCAGGAAGGCAACGTCTGTCATTGCCGTCATGTCGACACTGGTACTTTTACGCGGTACTTTTACTTTAGGCATTTTGTTTTAAATTTTAATCAGTACAAAATTGAAAGTCAACTACCTTTAATTACAGGTTATGTTGATTCCTAAAGTTAATTATTTGTGTGCTGCTGCAAATTGTTGTGTAATGGTAAAACCAGCCTCATCAATGGTGTAGGTGATTTTATCAATTTTGGTAGTAAACACGTTGTACATGATAATTGCAATAGCTGAATTACCGATACCCAGAGCGGTATTGATAAGCGCTTCCGAAATACCATTTGCAAGTGCAACTGAGTCAGGAGAACCAGCGCTGGCAAGTGCCGAGAACGCCTTGATCATACCCAATACCGTTCCTAAAAGTGCAACGAGTGTAGATACTGAAGCCATTGTTGCAATAATTACCAGGTTTTTCTCAAGCATTGGTAACTCTAATGAAACTGACTCTTCAATTTCTTTTTGGATGGCCAATACTTTTTGGTCTTTATCCATGGTGCTTACGCCTTCCATTTCTTTGTATTTGTGAAGAGCTGATTTTACTACGTTTGCTACCGAACCTTTTTGGGTATCGCATTCTTTCATTGCAGCTTCAATATTTCCGCCAGCCAAATGTGCTTTTACTTTGCGTACAAATACTTCTGCCGAACCTTTTCCAGATGCTTTGTTAATGGTTAAAAAACGCTCGATTGAAAATGTGATGCTCATTAATACCAACGAGATCAAAATAGGAACGATGAAACCACCTTTGTATACAAGGCCTAATACGTGGCCTACTCCTTCTGCTACCGGGTGGTTTTTAGGGTCACCACCTTCAAAGTTAGAAGGGTTACCTAAAACAAACAGATAAATACAAATACCTACTGCTACCAATACCGGGATAGCGAATGAAGCAAAATAGCTACCGAATTTGCTTTCTGACTTTTGAGTTTGAACCTTGTTCATGTTGTTTATGTAATTATTAAAGTGGAGCAAAAAAAGGAATAAAATTCAATTTTTAAAGCGATTAACATAAAATTTATGTATGGTATACACTTATTGGGTTGGCACTATTAACGCAATAGCAGGTAAGTGCGGTGTGAAGCACTTGTCACCGTAGCGTAAAGTTAACCTGCATTAAGGAGAAATGATTTTGCATTCGGTGCGTCTGTTCAGCTTTCGGCCTTTTTCAGTTTTATTATCGGCAATGGGTTGGCTATCGGCATATCCTTTGGCGCTTAGCCTATTAGGCCTGATACCAGCAGCAACCAAATAAGCCATTACTTCTTTAGCGCGGTTATTTGATAAATCAAGGTTTTTTTGCCTAATTCCAGTATTGTCGGTATGGCCACCAATTTCAACTGTTACGGTAGGGTTGGCGTTTAAAAAGGCGATCAGTTTATCCAATTCAATTTTTGATTCATTTTTGAGGTTAAACTGGTCAATATCAAAGAAGATATTGCGCAATACCATTTTGCTCCCTGCTTCAATAGGATACAATGGCACATCAATTACCAATGGGTCAGTTGAAAGTTGGTTTTTGAGTTCGAAGTTTTCAGAGTAAAACAGGTATCCTTCGCAAGCAACATTAAGTGCGTAGTTTTTATTTCCTTGCAGGCAAATTAAGAACTCACCAGTTAATTTATTGGAGTACGCTTCAACAACCACTTTGTTAGTTGTTAAATCGATGAGTTCAATACGAGCTTTTAATTTTTTATTGGTTTTGGCATCGTATACCAAACCTTTTACATAACCTGTTTTAATGGGCCTTGCTTTTTCGTACAATTCAAAGTTGTAAATATCCAATCCTCCTTTACCTCCCGGGCGTTGACTCACATAGTAGGCTGTTTTTCCATCAGCACCTAAAACAATACAAATTTCATCTGAAGGGGTATTAATTGGGTATCCTAAGTTCACTGGTTTTGACCAGCGTCCGTCTTTATCCTTGCGTGATACAAACAAATCAACTCCGCCCATTCCTATCAATCCTTCAGAGTTAAAGTATAAGGTTTGGTCGTCTTTGGCAATATGCGGGCATTGTTCGTTTTCGGGGGTGTTGATTTCGGGGCCGAGGTTTTGTGGAGGACTCCATTTGCCTTTTGAATAGGTGCTTACCCAAATATCCATTCCGCCATACCCACCAGGCCTATCACTTGTGAAGTATAACGTTTTACCATCAAAAGATAAAGAAGGTTGCGATTCCCAAGCTCGTGTATTTATTGGGAATCCTAAGTTGCGTGGGGCTTTCCAAGCATTTCCATCCAATGCTGAGAAGTATAGGTCGCAACTCCCTTCACCATCTATGCGGTTACATCCTGTAAAAAACACATATTGACCATCGGGAGATAAGGAGATTGTACCTTCGTTTTCAGGGGTGTTAATCGGAGGGCCCATTGAATAAGATTTGCCCCAAATGCCATCGGGCTGTTTTTTGCTCATGTAAAAGTCTTCTTGCCGACCATCTAATAACCTTGTGTAAATTAAGGTTTGGTCGTCAGCGCTGGTTCCGGGGAAATAATCATTATCGGTGCTGTTTACATTGCTTAGGTTAATGGGGTTAAACGGCACAGGATTTTTAATTGCGTTTTTCCCAAAAGAAGCTGTTTCTTTTACCCGAGCTACCTTTTCGGGTGCTATAGCAGTACCTTTTAACGACTCATATTTTGAGATGTAAAATGAAGCAGTATCATACTCTCCATAATCAATTGCTGTTTTGGCAAGCTTGTAATATGGAATTTGAAAACGGGGGTTAATCTGGATCACCTTGCGGTAAATATCAAGAGCCTCTTTGAGTTGGTCGTTTTGCTCTCTAATGTCGGCAGTTAGCATCCAAGCATCAATATAATAGGGGTCTTCATCTGTGCATTTTTTGAGGATATCTAATGCTTTTTTGTGTTCCAACATACCAAATGACTTTAAGGCTTCGCCAAAAAGTTTCTCTGCTTTTTTATTTTGGGTTCCAGTAAAAGGTTGTTGGGCTTGGGCAAATATGCATGGGAGCAACAATAAGCAGAATAACAAGTTACGCATGGTATGGTTGTTTCGAATCGGATTGCAATATATGAGCCAAATTGGTAAATACTCAAATGAACAGCTATTCTTTATCGTAAGTATGGTTGCAAATGGCAAATGCGAGTTGGTTCAACAAACGCTTCGATTGGATGATTTTTTGAAAAAAAGTAGGCAAAATCAAAAGTTGTGTTATTTTTGCCACCCCAAAAAACAGATAGGTATTTTGCTTATTTTAATAAGTTAAAACCGCAATAATCTGAAAAAATGGCGGGGTAGCTCAGATGGTTAGAGCGTAGGATTCATAACCCTAAGGTCGGCAGTTCGATTCTGCTCCCCGCTACTGAAGGAGAAAAGTTTTCAAAAGAAACTTTATCTCCTTTTTTTATGCCAATTGAATTAGATGAAAATGAGGTAATTAATTCAATGAACAAACTTGGCTTTGGAGTTCGATAGTCATCAGTTCTTCGATCATAAATCAATCCGTTAGGAAAAACAATGTTTTGGATTTTAGTTTTTTCATCTAAACGAGCTGATTGCCACATTTTACTTAAGTTTTCACATTTCTCCAAAGCCGCCTTAATATCTTTTTGTGGGTTCGATAATTGATTGGTCGTAGAATTAAGCTTTTCTGTCAATTCTTTCTGCTTGCTCGTGTATTCAGAGCTATATTTAAGAAACAACTCTTTAGGCAAATCATCCTCGATGTATTTACGTTCTAAGTTTTCAATTTTAGTTGCAAGTTCAGACAGTTGTTTGAGGATTAGCTTCTGTTCGTCCTTGGATTCTTGATTTAAGAATTCATAAGTATATACCAATTGCTTGTTTAGGAGTGGTTTAAGATCCGTATTTATGACGTATTTATTCAAAAGATTCTCAAACTCGGTATGCAAATGGGCGGCACTTCTATTGTTTTTACATCCTTTTGTGTTGCATTTGTAATAGTATTTGCCCTTAGTTTTAACCAAATAGCCAGTCATATTGGTGTCGCAATCCCCGCATTTAATAAGCCGCTTTAAAGGCAAGTGCTCATCCTCTGGATTGGTTTTGTAGTTACTCCCATTAACTGATAATTGCTCTTGAGCTTTCAAGAAGGTTGCCATTGTAATTAATGCAGGATGTTTACCGTTTACGAGTTTACCATCTAAAAGTTGATGGGCAATTAATCCAACATAAAAAGGGTTACGAAACAACTTGGATAGATATTTTTCGTTCATATTGAATCCAAGTCCATGCAGCCGCTTAACGATTTCTGAGGTTTTTACGCCTTGCGATTTCCATAAAAACGCCTTTTTTACAAACTGACTTTCATCCGTAAATACGACTTTTTGTTCTTCTCCCTTTTCTGGAGTTACATACCTGTATCCTTTTGGTACTTGTCCAACTATATAGCCTCTTTCCATCTTTGCAATCATGCCGTTTACACTTTTTTCTTTTCGGTTATTATTCTCATAATTACTGAAGATCAGTTGTATATTCTGCATCATTTGACCTGATTGGGTAGAAGAATCTGTATTTTGATAAACAGATTCGACTAAAATACCTTTAGATTTAAGGTCGTCCACAATACTGATGGCCCGAGTACCTGATCTCGAAAAACGGTCTGGATATGCCACAATCACATATGAAATTCGGTTTGTACTTTTTTGAATAAAGTTAAGCATGCGTTTAAATTCGAGGCGTTCATCACTTTTTGCTGATTCGTAAGTCCCGCCAAAGTATTGCTCTATAATGTAGCCTTTTTTAAGAGCATACGCTTCACAATCTCGCTTCTGAGTATCGAGGCTATAATTCCCCTCTGCTTGTTCTTTTGTAGACACTCGAGTATAGATTACACAATATGGGGTGGTTTTTAATTGAGGTCGGTTCGATTTTTTCGCAAATTGATTTATATCTATCATGATATTCTGTATTTATGGATTTTTACGGATTTATTCGAAATTTTTCTATCCGTATTTACGGCTGTATTTACGGATTACGGGCTTGTGTTGTGGTTAGTTATTTTGATTCTAAACATAACAAGCACAGCTGAACTAAATGGTCAACTACAGTGGCTGCCTCTTCATCCGTAAGATATGGTAGTGCTTGTTTTACTTCTTGAATTGTTACTTTTTTTAGGTTACTATCATTAATTGGTTCCACTTTGAACAACTGGATGTATTCACTTTTGGGATCTCCATTTAGCAAATGCTGAAGTTGTATAGAGCCGAGGTATTCGGTGTCTTATTAAGTTGTATTTATTCTCGTAGTTGATTCATGGATAACAAACACTTTCGATTTGCCATCCCTGGTTTTTACAGTTACATTCTGGTAAGGCTGTTTTATGAGCTTTTCCATTAATTTCTGGTATTCATATTGGGTTAGTTGTTTGTTTTTCCGTTCTATTATATCTATTGTTTCTGATTCGTTTGTTCCATACTCTATAGTTACTGATTTTACTTTTTGTTCCCGTAAATAACTAAATACGGACTTTTGATTTTCCTCCATAAACTCGTTTAAACCCATAAATACGGTGCCATTGATATCCGTAAATAGGTTTTGCAGGTAAAAATTGATTGGAATAACCAACGATGGTTGTCTAATTAAGGCCGTCATTTGCTCTTTTTTGGGTTGATTGTACAACTTTGAAGTGGTTGAATTAATGATCGGAACAAATTTGTCTTGGTCTGTAACTATCATCATAGATTGATCTTGGCAAATTCTAATCTCTATTTGTGCATTTTCAAGTAATATAGATACGAGTATCAATTCGAAGCGTGTTTGTGGAGTATATAACTGTTCATTTTCAAGGCTATTTATCCAATTTATAGTGTCAATTTTGTCTTTGGGGTTATTTATAGGTAACTGGGAAATAACATCTTTAACCGCTTGTTTGGAGTCAATACCAGTATATTCATGGTATTCTTTATAGGGCATTGGGTTACAAAGTGCGTCTCTCACTTGCTTGATTTCTGAAAGTCGCATACCGTATTTACGCATTGTTTGAAGCATATTTACCCAAATCACCTCTGTAAGCGAGAGTCTAAACCACTTCCGGGTATCCGTATTTTCCGTATTTACGGAAGAATACATAAGGTTTTTATCAACCCAATGGTTAAATACACGCGAGCTGAGGTTCGAGTCCTTTACAACAAACAACTTCTGGGTTAAAAGAGCTTCTACCTTAGCAGTGTTTGCTACTGATGTATCTCCGATTTTGATGTTGAATAAATTATTGAGCATTTTTATTACACAAATGTAATAAAATATTCTAAAGCGCAAAATACAGACTATCGAATACTATCAGGTAAGAGTTAGACCCCTAATGTATGGCATATATGGAAGGTTGGTCAATTTTAAAGAACTTGTAATGAAAAACGCCAACCATTGCTGGGTGGCGTTTTTCTAAATAAAACCCCTGTGTGAGTTTCAAACCCAAATATAAGCATATTTGTCACACTCACAACATGCGTTTAACATATTTTATCAATGAAGTGAAAAGTATGTTAATATTCTTTTACGTGTTACAAATTCCCGACAACAGGAAGCCGCATAGCTTATTTTCGCACTGGTTTAAGCATATTTACCCAAATTATGCTTGCAAGTGAGAGTCAATACCTCTGTTTTGACTATTCGTATTTTCCGTATTTACGGCTGAAAACGTGATTTTCCCTCAACATAGCTCGGTTTTGCCGGAATCTTAATAATTACATATCTCACTTCTATGAGACGAAGAATATTTGTCAAAACGATAAACATCTCACAAGGAAACAAAGCTAATGTACAGTCATTAAAAACAATTGTTATCCATTAATTCTATAAATGGAAAAAACACAACTCAGCAAACCTCAGACTATCTTGTAAAACTGATACATGTTACACTTTAGTAGACAATACTTCCCCAAACAGGTATACCTAGACAATATTCTTAAAGAAAAAGTCCATATTTCAAATTTGAAAACTTAAAGATATTTATTTTTATATTTGGTTATCATGACCTATGATGCAATAGTCAATTTACTCAAAGGCAATACAACAGTAAAACTAATAACAGCGGACAATGCTCCATTAATAATCAGTTTTATTTATAAAGCCTTTAAAAAAGATAACAGGAACACACTACCTGAAAACGAAATTATTGCCCTCTTAGACGATCATTTATATCAAATCAATCATCCCGAAAAACTGTACCCTAAACAGGCAAAAAGCTATCTAACAGATTGGACACAGGATGGGACAGGTTTTCTCAGGAAGTATTACGATACAGGTGATGTTCCACTATATGAACTTACACCTGCTACTGAAACAGCTCTGAAGTGGATCGAAGAGCTCAATAAGCCTGAGTTTATTGGCACAGAATCCCGGCTTAAGCTCCTAATCGATATTTTAAAGGAATTATCCTCTAAAACAAAACAAGATATAGAAACACGAATAAAAGAGTTAGAAACTCAGAAACAGAGAATCGAACTGGATATCAGTAATGCACGCTTAGGATTAATTGATATACTGGATGAGACACAAATAAAAGAACGCTATCTAAACGCGGAAGAAACTGCTAAAAGACTTTTATCTGACTTCAGGCAGGTTGAGCAGAACTTCAGAGACATTGACAAAGATTTTAGAAAAAAGATCATCACCACTACTCAAACAAAAGGTAAAGTGCTAGAAGAATTATTTCAGCAACAGGACTATCTGCTACAAACCGACCAAGGCAGGAGTTTTAAGGCCTTTTGGGAATTTCTTATGTCACAAGCCAAGCAAGAAGAATTAGAAACGCTTCTACACGAAGTATTAAGTCTGCCAGAAATCCGAAAAATGCAGGGTTCTTCATTTACTATTGATCGTATAAAGAATAATCTTATTGAAGCTGGAGACAAAGTAAACAGATCAACTGGATCGCTTCTTGAGCAATTAAGAAAATATGTGGAACACAAATCGTTTCTTGAAAATAAAAGAATTCACGACAATATCACCCACATATTGAAAATCATTTCTGAGAACCCTGAAATGTTAAACAAAGATGATGCCTTGCTGGAGATTGATAACACGATCCGCTTAGACCTGATCATGGAACGACCATTACATACTCCTCCTCAGAAAATCAAGTTCAAAAAAACAATATTAGAGGAAGGACAGACCACCAGCGAGAATCAACAACTATACGATCAGTTCAATATTGACATTTCTTTGCTAAGGAATAATATCAAAGAGGCTTTAAAACAACATTCACAAATTACCCTTAAACAACTTATCAATGAATATGAAATTAAGAAAGGCGTAGCGGAAGTTATCGCATACGTGGAGATTGCATCCAAAGATGGAAAGCATATATACAATGATGAGTTTGAAGAAGAAATTATCGTAGAAAACACGAAGACAAACAAAAGTTTTAAACTAAAAATTCCTCAAATCATATACTGTAGATGACAAAAGAATACTCGCCCGTTTTAATTGCCTTACTTAAAGGTATTGTATACAGTTCCAATGAATATATTTGGGAGAAACTGATCAATCACGAACATGATGTTAAAGATTATTTCAATGATCTCCATCTCGACCTATATTTTGATAAATCAGAAGGATATGCCTATCTGAAACAACGGGAAAGTGAAGATGGAACGGAGGATATTCCAAAACTGATCGATAAACGCCCTCTTAATTTTCATGTATCATTATTGTGTCTTCTATTGAGGCAGTATCTGATCGAAAGTGATAATCAAGGAGAATCTACCAGAGCTATTTTATCCGGAGACGCAATCATTAATATGATGAAGCCTTTTTTAAAAGATACGACAGACGAAGTCAAACAAAATAACCAGATTGTTACAGCTATAAAAAAAGTCATCGAAGAAGGTTTCTTAAGACGTTTAAATCAAGAAGAAAATCTATTTGAAATCAATAGAATCATTAAAGCTTTTGTCAATGCAGACATTGTACAAGAGAGTTTAGAAAAGCTTCAAAGTACGAAAAACAGTTAATCAGCTATGAATCCCACTACTCAAGATCATCACAGCGGTTTTAGATTGCAATACATGGAGGTACTCAATTGGGGGACTTTCAATGAAAAAGTATGGCGCATTGTTCCGGATGGTAACAACTCTCTACTAACAGGTTCCATTGGCTCAGGGAAATCAACCTTAGTAGATGCATTAACCTGCCTGCTTGTACCTCACCATCGAATTACCTTTAACAAAGCAGCTTCAGCTGAAAATAAAGAACGTAGCCTTTTATCCTACGTAAAAGGGTATTACAAGCATGAAAAAGATGAATTGAACCTTAAGGAAAAGGCCGTCTCTCTTCGATATAAAACAGAGGGAGAAGCCACATTTAGCATAATACTGGCCAACTTTAATAATGAAGGCTACAAACAAGATATAACTCTTGCTCAGATTTTCTGGGTTCAAAATGATAAGGTTCAAAAGATGCTTCTAATCGCGAAGAAGCCTTTAACGATCAAAGGTTACTTTGAAAATATTGGTGATGTACATGAATTAAAGAAAAGATTAAAATCTGATCCTCAGATTGAGGTGTTTGATGATAACTTCACTCAGTACAGCCAGCAATTCAGGCGATACTTCTCAATGGGTGAAAAGGCTGTTGATCTATTCTGTCAGACCGTTTCTATGAAATCGGTAAGTAGCCTGACCGCTTTTGTACGGGAACAAATGCTTGAAAAGACAGATGTAAAGCAGCAAATAGAAGAACTGAAAAAACGTTTTTCTGATCTATCACGAACTCATGAAAGAGTTGCTAGTTTACGCAGGCAGAAAGAAACGCTCGATCCTTTGACCGAATTGGAACAAGAACGTGTTAGCATAGAAGAGAAGATTGAAGAGATATACAATATCTTACAAGCCATTCCCAGCTTTTTTGCCACAAAAAAGTATGATTTATTGGAAAAGGAAATGATAAGTTGTCAGGCTAAATTGGAGAAATTAGAGAATCAAAAATCCCTTCTTTTCAAAGAACTTGATGAAAAAAGAGAGAACGAACTCAGCCTAAGGCAAAATATTCGTAACAATGGAGGTGATCGGCTTGAAGAAATCGAGAAGCTTATAAGGGGCAAAGAGTCAAGCAAAGACGAGAAGCAAAAAAAGTATAATTCTTATAATACATTGACTACCGTATGCGATCTCCCCACTGCAAACGTAGAGAAGACTTTTTATTCAAATCTTCAAAAAGCCAATGAACAACTACCAAAGCTGCAACAAGAACAAGAGCGCTTGGAAGAATTGAAAGTTAACCAAACCGTTAGGGAACGTGAATTGGGAGAAGCTATTCAGAAGGATGAGCTAGAGTTACAATCTCTTTTGAAACGAAAAACTCAAATACCCAATGAAATACTGAACATACGCCAGCAAATTATTGATGATCTTGAAATTCCTGAATCCGAGATTCCATTTGTAGGAGAATTACTTAAGGTACGAGATCAGGACAAAGAATGGGAAGGGGCCATTGAAAGATTATTACATGGATTTGGCCTGAGCATGATTGTTCCTGAAAAACATTACAAACAAGTTAGTAAGTACGTAAATAGTCGGTCGTTGCAAGTTCAGTCTACAAATGCAAATGGCAAGAAAAATGGGCAACGATTAGACTTCTATAAAGTTCCAGTTGAACTTAAATATAGGTTACAAGGTGAAATAGACCCCGACTCAATCATCAATAAAATAGAGATCAAACCAGACTGTAATTACGTGGATTGGTTAGAAAACGAATTGACAAGAAGATTTGATTTACGAGGTGTTTCCTTTGAAGAATACCAGAAACAGAAAGATGTAATAACCATAGAGGGACTTTTTAAAATCGGGGAGTTCAGAAATACCAAAGATGATCGTAGGGAGTTATGGGACAGGCGAAATTTCGTTCTGGGTTGGTCAAACGTAGAAAAAATTAAGGCCATACAACAGGCTGTTGCGCAGTTGCAACGTAATAAGGATAAGGTATCCGAACAGTTAAAATCTACAAAAACAGAGTTAGGTAATAACAAAACCTTACAAGGAAAAGTAGAACAATTGCTGTTGTACAAGGATTGGAGCGAAATTAACTGGCAGGATGAATCAAAAGCTATTGAAAAACTTAAGCAAGAAAAATACGATCTGCAAACCTCCAATAATGTATTAGCCACCTTACAAAAGCAACTGGATGATCTCCTCTTAGAGATTCAAGGAATAAACCAACGGCTTACCGATAAATCTGAAGAGATTGGTGGAGAAAAAGATCGAATTAAAGGATATCAGGAACAAAAAACGCACACTCAACAGCAAAAGGAGCTGATCTTACAACATGACGCGGATATGTTCTATCCTAAAATCGAAGAGCTACTTGTCGGACAGGATTTAACAATCAAAAATATTGATGGAATTGCTAGTACACTTAGCAAACAGTTCTCTGAACGCAACGGAAAAAAGGATCAGCTTCAGGGAAGACTGCGTTATGTCGAAAACAAAATGACTACGCAGATGAAGGACTATAAAGATAAATTTCCCTCCGAATCTACAGAACTAACAGTTGATATAGAGAGTACTGCCGAATACCTTAAGAAACTATCCGAGATCATTCAGCAAGATCTACCTAAGCATGAAAAAAGGCTCAAGGAAATGTTGAATGAAAATACCATACATGATATTGCCGCATTCGATAACAAGCTTGAAATTCATTACAAAGACATCAAGGACAAAATTTCCAAAATCAACGAACACGTCAGGAGCATTGAATACAATAAAGGAACTTATATCTGTCTTGAGGATGACCGTAATCCTGATCGAGAGATACTTGATTTTAAAAATGACTTAAAAGCATGCTATTCAGGTATCATGGGAAGCGATGACGCTTATATTGAAGAGCGCTTTAATAAAGTAAAACTGTTATTGGATAAGTTCAATAGCCAGAAAGACCTTGACATCAAATGGACAGACAAAGTCACAGATGTGAGAAACTGGTTCTTATTCAATGCCAGAGAACGGTATCAGGCAGATCATTCTCCAAAAGAATTTTATTCTGGAGCAGGAGGAAAATCCGGTGGACAAAAAGAAAAACTTGCATATACTATTCTGGCTTCTGCACTAGCCTACCAGTTCGGATTATCATATGGTGATTCGCTAAGTAAATCATTCCGATTTGTTGTGATTGACGAAGCTTTCGGAAGGGGTGATGATGAAAGTACTCAGTTCGGTCTGGGGCTATTTAAGAAATTAGATCTACAGCTTCTGATTGTTACCCCACTTCAGAAAATACACATTATTGAAAATCATGTAAACGCAGTCCATTACGTGAGTAATCCTGATGGTAACAACTCGGAAATTCAGAACCTAACAGTGGAAGAATACAGAATGGAGAAACTTAAAAAGGAACTAATTGCAACTAAATGATAACGCCAGAAGAAATAAAGCAACAATGTTTAAAATGGTGGAAAGAGGTACTTCACGCAACCTTAGATGGCGTTTCTTTCTTTCCAAGAGACATTCCGCGTATTGGGAAAGTACAGACTAAAAATATTCTATCTAATCTTGGTCATTACAAGATAGCAATAGATATTCTAAGCGAATATGATAAGTCAAAAAAAGGATATGGATACGCGGTAAAATGGGAGGAGCGAAGTTTTGATAAAATTGGAAAGAACACAGTTCCCGTTGCCATAACCATCGAATCATTGGAAGATTATCTTAAAATCACAGGCAAAAGCAAGGACTATCAGTATTTTAAAGACTCTACACAACTCATAATTTCAACAATCCCAAAATTAAAGGATTGGCTGTATGCGAACCTACACCATGTTATTGAACACAGAAGCTGGTCAGATGCTTTAAAAGTATGTACCTATTTCCTAGAGAATCCTAAGCCAAACCTTTACATCAGACAATTGCCAATTAATGTACACACAAAATATATTAAACCCGAAAATGAGGCTCTTTTTCGTTCCTTATTGGATTTTCTTGTTCCTGAACATATCAATACGGAAGAAAAACAGTTTGAAAAGAGATATCATTTAAAGTACGCAGAACCCCTTATTCGCATTCGCTTTCTAGATCGGAGTCTAAGCCCTATGTCGGCTACTTCTGATATTTCCATCCCGTTATCCGAATTTAAGCTGTATTCGTGTGCCTGTAAAAACATATTAGTTACGGAGAATCAAATGAATTTTCTGACTTTACCTCAGGTAAAAGACACAATTGCATTATGGAGCGGTGGCGGATTCAATGTTAGTTATTTAAAGCATGTAACTTGGCTTGGGGATAAGCAGTTCTATTACTGGGGAGATATTGACGCACATGGATTTCAAATCCTAAATCAGTTCCGGAGTTATTTCAAAAATACAAAAGCGTTGATGATGGATCAAATCACATTGGATGCATATTCAGATCAGGTCGGGAAAGGAGCAAAAAACAAGGCTGAATCCCTGAGTGAATTGTTACCAGAAGAACAACTTCTATATGATCTGATACGGAAAGGCGATATAAGACTAGAACAGGAGAAGATTGATCAAGGGTATGTTGAAAACGCCATTTTTCAAAACCCAAGCCTGATGTATGCTTCCTGAGGGCAGCCATTTAATTTTATAAAACTTATTAACAGTCAAGGCTTTTACATTTAATTGCAATTAAATGTAGTATATTTGAACTACCAATAATAGCAATGTCGAATATCGGAAAGAACATAAAATGGCTAAGGGATAAAAAGGGGCTCTCACAGGAGGCTTTAGCTGAAAAACTTAAACTCACAAGGGCAAGGATTGGTTCTTATGAAGAGGAAAGGAATGCTCCACCTACCGAAGTACTTATAGCCTATTCGGATTTTTTTCACATTTCGATTGATGCATTGATAAGAGGAGATTTTTCAAAAACAAATCCCTTCGATCTTATGAGTATTGCAGGAAGGCGGTTGTTCCCTATTAGTGTAGACAATGATGGTAACAACAATATTGAAGTCGTTCCAATCAGTGCCAGAGCGGGATATTTAAATGGTTATGCTGATCCTGAATACATCTCAGGGCTACAGACAATAACACTACCATTTAGAATGGTTGGTAAGCATAGGACATTCCCTATTGCAGGGGATTCCATGCCTCCTTTAAAAGAAGGATCATTTGTAGTAGGAAAATTCATTGAATCAATTAATGATATTCATAATGGCAATACATATGTTTTAATAACAAAGGATGACGGAATTGTATACAAAAGGGTGTACAAGCTTGAGAACGAAGGAAATGGCAAAACACTGGCTCTGCACTCCGATAATAAGAAATACGATCCCTATTCAGTTAAGGCCGAGGATGTTGTTGAGATATGGGAATATGTCTGTTCAATCTCCCGTGGACAATATAGTGCACAAGAAATTACCAATGAAAACATAATTGAAATAGTGAGAAGCTTACAAATAGAAGTAGAGAAACTAAAAAATAAAGGCGGAAGTTAACGGGAATTCTTCCGCCTTGGAGAATAGATGTCCAATATCTGTCCCCTGAACAATGACAAATATATTGTTTGTTCTATTCTCTCCTAATAAAAATTGCCACAAACAATAAATTTCAAAATAAAATGGCAAAGTTTACCATTTTCAAAGGAAGTAATCAGAACTATTACTTCCATCTAAAAGCCGACAATGGCGAAAAAGTTCTTTCAAGCGAAGGCTACAGTTCAAAACAGGGCTGTCAGAATGGAGTCGCTTCAGTACGTGCTAATGCTAAAGACGATTCTCGTTATGAACGTAAGTCAACTTTAGCTGGCTATTCATTCGTATTAAAAGCTGCGAACGGAGAAATAATCGGCCGTAGTGAAGTTTACAGCTCTGCTCAAGCTCGTGACAATGGAATCGAGGTAGTTAAGCGCATTGCTTCAGGAGCTAGTGAAGACGATCAAACCTAATCTACTTCACAGAAAAAGCAGGCTGGGATATCCAGCCTGCTTTTATTATTTCTGTATAGGCTTTTCTGAATAATTGGATTTTAAATCATTAATCCCAAGTGAATGGGCATCGAGTAGCTTTTGCATATGATCTGCAGACAGGTCATTTACATCCAAGCTTCGAAATTCTTTGAAAAAGGCTTTGACATTATGAATAAGCTTTGACAGTCCTGCCCTAAGAATAACTTCTGTATTGCTGTTTGAAAATCCCGCAGCTGCCGTTACATATTTGGTCGGAACTATCATCATAGGTTTATAATTAAATTCATATTCCCTCTCGAACCATGCACACGAGTTATTCATCTGTCCAACCTCCGTCTTTACAATTTCAGTTCGGTGATCCTTAACCTCATTTTTGCATTCAAACAGAATATAATCATTATCTCGAATGCACCATAAGTTGTCAGGCCCTTGACCTCGTTCCCTGTCGGGCTGTTCTGCAGAGAAGCCTAAAACTAAACCTAATTCATTGACAGCACTCTCAAATTTCTCAGACTTTACACCAAACTGCAAATTATTAAGGATTTCGTCCAACTGAATGGTAAGCTGTTGATGGTTATCAAAGCCTTTTATCCATTTTATAATATTTTCGATCCTATTTTGGCTTACAAAATTGATTTTTGAAACATTCATCCCCTCTCTCGGCTTTAGAAGTAGTTTATTCATTTTATGTGCTGCAACTTGTTTTGCATTAGACTCTGTCTTACTTTTAGGATAAAGATATCTTGAAATTTCTTGCATATACCATCCAATTTCGGTCTTGTCCGTTACAAAATCATCAATGAGTTTTTGAATAATATCTGCCGCTTTTTCGTGTTCTCCCATGAGGTGTTTAACTTCAGCATCCTTCTCCAATTGTAGTACATTCAAAACACGCTTTTCTCTTTCCACAACGGGAGCGCTGTTCATCTTATCCACGTAAAAAAGCTTCCATCCATCATCCCTTTTAATGCATTGTTTTATTAAACCTTTTACTACTTCAATCTTATTTGTACCTGGTTTTAACTCCTCCTTTGCAATTCCAGCGATCTCAATACCTATATCAATCTGGGTTTGTGTTTGTGTAGAAAAGAATTTACGGTTCTTCTTACTTCGAATCGCGCTCACAAGTTCTGATCCTGTTAAAATGATTACACAATAATCCCTTTCTCCTCTCACGCCTCTTCCAAGCCCTTGCTCAATCTTCTGGGCAATTTTTACTAATATGGCCTCACTATCAACCCTGCAATATTCCTGATATCTATCAGAAAGATTTTGAGCATAAGGCTTTGAATCCAGCACTAATACTCGACATGAATTATCAGCTAAATCGATCCCGTCATATCTATTAACTAATACATTGCAATTATCAAACTCGCCGGCCTTTAGGATACTGATATCATCATCGATACTGTCAGATTTTGAAATTTTAGCGCCAGAATCTTCCCATATCTCAGACTGGGCAAAACTGGGAACTAAGGCAATAACCCCATACTCTCTCCCTTTGGTTCTTGGAGAATACTCTTCTACGATAGCTTTTCTATCTAAGGATTCGTCAATAAGTGAGGGAATTAATATCATTTTTTCACCAGACCATTTTTCTTTAGCGTATGTTAAGGGATTCAATATTGCATCTTTATCTAAGCCAAGTCCTTTAATAAAAAAGGAATCGTCATTAGTTGTCGCAGACATTAAAACTCGGTGATCTGCCTTCGAAAATGTTCCGAATTGCTCAATAGGATTTAAATAAGGTGAGATTTCGATATGGCTACCGGAAACAATGCATTGACATTCTCCAATAGAATCCTTTATCAATCGCCAAGCAAATTTAATATTGAGACTGTCCTGTAGGCCAGAAATCAATTCGGTCACCTCGTACACTTTATCCTGCCATGCCCAATAAGGAACTAAAAGAAACGCATCGTGACTTTTACTTTTTACATCCATTAAAGTGCCCAACCCTTGCTTTTCTAATTCGTTTTCAAAAATCTGAATCAGCTTTTCATAGCCATTCTCATTGTTTTTAATTGTTATGGTGAATGCCTTTTGAATAGCATCTATACATGCATGGGAATCATCCAATACAATGCAGCCTACCATTTCTGACTGATTGTTTATTCCAAACTTAGTCAAGCCATTGAAGAGTTTTTGAACAGAAGTAATAAGAATGGATTTTGATTCTAAAAAATCATTCGGAATGGTTTTGTCTTCATTAATTGTACAATATTTAAACCCGAATTGTTTAGCCTGTTCACAAGTTTGGTTCACCAAATTTTGTGTAGGACTTAAGTATAATGCAGGACCTTTCTGCTGGTTTAGTTTTGATTGGAGGATGAGTAGTCCTATCAATGTTTTTCCTTGACCTGTATGTAGCTTTAAGATTACATTCTTCTTTTCTTGGTAGCTATCCCACCAATCCGTTAACACGGATAGCTGTGCAGGGCGGAGAGCATTTTTATCACTTGCTCTATCCAAAGTTTCATAAATGTCTACAGGGTTTGTTTTAATTGCAGTAGCCTTAGTCGCTACCCTTTTTCCAAAATCGACCATAACTCAATACTTAATTAATTATCATAAAACCAGTTGTTAGGAATTAAGGCATTGTCTTTATTCCATCTAATTCCATCCACATAATTTGTTCCATCAATGCCTCCCCATATCTGGTCCGAAGCATGTTCTAGGACTATTATTTGTGTATTCCCATTAGTCTTCTTCATAAATGCTGACATAGCTTCAAAAATGGCTTTAACCCTTACCAGATCATCTGAATCTATTGAACTCATTTGTTGCTGCTCATCGCTCTTTATAGCTTCGGGAAAATATGCTTGACTTGGTTGATCAAATACGATAAAAGAAGGAGTGTGATTATTCGATTTTAAGGTTAAAAAAAACTCATGAAGTGCTAAAATGATTGACAAGTGAAATCCCATCCAATTTGAACCACTTCCTATCTCCCACAGATAATCTTCTCTTCCAGATCGAAATGAAGAAATCTTCAAGGTCAGTTCTTTTATATCAAGCCTTGTGGGATTTGTGTGATTCTCTACTTTCAATATCTCCTTATAACCAGTAATGTTCTGAGAAATCCTATTCATTACATCATTATATCTTTTCGGATTATTAAGCCCTTCAATTTGATCTAAAATAGTGGCTATTTCTTTTCTTAAACGTTCTGTTTCTGTATAAAGAGACCCATCGATACTGATTTCATCTAAGTTCTTTAGATTTTGTTCAATCCTGCCAACATATCGGTATGCGGTTTCAATACTTTTTCGCTGCCTTTCAATCTGTTCATTTTGCCGACTAATTCCATCCAACTCAATTCTCAAACCATTAACATCCTTCTCCATATCTAATATCTCACGTTCTAATAAGGTGACTTCCTTGTCAAGAATATCCTTAGCGGAATTTATCTGTGAAATCTTGTTACTCAAACCCTCATAAACAGTTAAAAGTTGTTGAATATCTTTATTTGGAGATTCATGATTGGTTCCACAAACAGGGCATTGATTAGCCGAGCTAATTTTGTCAGACAACCATCCATTCTGGGCTAGTTCAAGCCTTCCTCTTTGATTATTTACTGCTGCCCGGTAATCTTGAGACGTGTTATTGAAATTTTTTATTTGATGAAGCTTAAACCTTTTCTCATCTATATCATTCAATAAGTCTTTTTCCTTTTTTTCGATCTTAGATTTATATGCAATTATCCTATTGGAAACACCTTCCGATATTTTTGGAAGAGTAAAGGACTTCATCCTTTCAGGAATTAATTGAAGATAAACTACATAATTTTCCAAAGTCCATTCATCTTCAGGAAATGGCGTATCATTTAGGATTCCCAAATCTAATGCAGTTAAATAATTAGCCTTAACCTCTACTTCCCAGGCTTTTCTTATCTTCTGCTTATCTTCAATGATTCCCACTAATCTCTTTAGCTCTTCTCTTAGTAGCTTTAAGCGTTTTTCCAGCTCAAGCGTTTCATTTTTAATAAGCCCCAATGCCAAAGGAAAGATGGTAGTTAGCTTAAAACGATGCTCAACTGTATCAGCCTTATAAAACAAAGTGTAAGGATTTGCAATTATATGCTGAGGTTGAAAGCAAAAAGCCAAAAAGTCCTTAAAACTCGGACGTTCTTCATATACCTTCTTATCAGCTGTATTTTCAGCAAAGTCCAAACTCGGCAATTTGTTAAGTTGGTTTAGCCTATTTACTACCTGTTTGTTGGTTCGTTTGTTGCTGTCGGTAATCCTATCAGGAATGGTAACACTTTTACCCTCTTCATAGTACATTTCACTGGTAGCAGCGTGTGCGCCCGGTTCCTTTCTGGCGAGTAGTATCTGTGTATTGTTATGGGTTACCAAAATTCCAAACCAAGATGTATAATCTCTAATAGGGCCAACAGGAATAGCACATTTACTGCTTCCTAAGCAATAGTCAATGATTGGTATTATTGAAGATTTTCCAGTTTGGCTATCCCCAACAATAACATTTATTTGATCTTCGCTTAGAGAAATCTCTCTTCTGTCCAACCCTTCTTTTTTAGGCCACAGAATAATTTTGTTTATTTTAAAGTTCATCAGAAAATTATATTGAGAGAGATACATAGTTCTTCAATAGGGTACTGCGCAAACCATTTGCCTAATGTTTCAGACGATTTTATTATTTTCTGATTGTCCGAGAACCGAAATTTAGGTATCGCATTTGATTTGTTGGAAGGTATCAATTGGGCCGTTTCTTGGTTATATGAGAGTAAAGCTGTACAGAAGGCAATATTCAAGGATTTGAAAGTTTGTGGGCTCATTGCAATCATCCTTTGTTGCAATCCTACCGGGATATCCCGATTATCGGATAAGGTAGTCAGAAACCGGGATTTAGTGACACGCTCTACCTTTGCGATCTCATTTACGCAATCCTCATTAAATACAATAGGCAAAACAGCCATTGAATAAGGCAGAATAGGGCCTTCCTGCTTACTTTTTACCTTATAATAGGAGCTTGTAAAAGCATATAGTGCTGATGCTCCAAGAGCATAATTTTGCATCGTATAAAATTCATTCATGTGTTTCAATATTATTCATCAAAATAACGTATTCAGGATGCCAACCCAGCCTAAGGCTATCAGATAAAGAATGATAGCTTCCTCTAGTAAAAAAGTAACCTCGCAATTCGAACTCCCCAATCTTTGCGTTGTGGTCCAGTGTAGATAGGCATATCAGTCGTCCAATTTCATGCTTTTCTCTACTGGAGTATGTAATCTGAGTCGTTCGAGATATGGTTTGCCATCTTAAAAAGAGTTCCTCATTCATTTGATTTATTTCCTCTTCTGTTATATAGCCTTTTTTAGCAATAAGCGTCTTCTTGTTAACCGTATTTAGGTAATCGCTTATTGCTTCCTGAAGTTCTTCCTGAGGAACATTAATAAGTTTCAATTGCTTGATGTAATTGTTTTGATGCTCCGCGATCTCAATATCCTTGGTAACTTCTCCTAACTGAAAAATCTTATCGTTAATAACCTTATCACGATAAGAACTTAATTCTCGGTTCTTTACTCTTATAAAATCGTCACGTTCAATTAATGCGGGCTGCTTATTGCGCCATGCAGTTGTTACCTGATTAAAGAGCCAGCCTAGAGTCGAATTAATTACTGCATTTGCCACTTCTTCACCTTCTACGATTTGTAGGTCTGAAATTAATTGCTTTCTGTATTCCGGCCCACAAACATCCGAACCGGAACTAAATATAATTTTAGAGATAAGCCCCTTTAATAAATCTTCCTCAAATTCAAGAATTTTTTCTGCAATGCCCTTTACCTCGCCATTTAAATTAGAAATTGCTTCTTTAATAGAAGCCACACAAGCATTTATTTCATCCGAGGTTGATGCGTTGCCGATTGTTTCAGCTAAGGAACCATTCGTCACCTTATTGGTAACTAAATAAAATGTAGTTCTATCAAAATCTATTTCTTGATTGTTAAGGGCATTTAACCATATTAACAAAGTCTTCCATAAATCCGGGCGGGAAGGATTAAATGGGAAATTAGTAGTGGAACTTTTATCCTGTTCATGTATCCTTTCTCCAGTTTTCAGAATTACTACAACATCATCTTCAGTTTCAATACCAACTACTGAATTGCTCGGGCTTTTGGCAAGCCAAGACATTGCCCTTTCTATTTGAAAGAAGTAACCCAGTGCTTGTCCTGCAGCAGTATGAGTAGTAAGCGACATTGTGAGTTTTTTTGAATTTGGCTTGTATATCAAATATAAATATATCAGGTTAATGATTTACCCTTAATTAACACAAATTTTATATCACAAATTTCCGAAAACCAATTAGTTTTTCCTATATATTAAAAGAGCTTAAGATGAGTCATAGGCTCTTTTTTGAATAATCTATTTGTTAACTTTTTTAGTCTGAATATCACACTCGTCACCGTTCGTAGGTATAGCGTAATTTGGCATGATACAATAAGCATATGCTTCAAGACCTTTATATTTTTGACAGTATTGAATACTGTTAACAAGTATATCCAAATACTTAAGCTTTGTAAATCCATCCAACCAATCTACTACAGTAACTGTTACAAGGTAACACTTGCCCTATTCCATTTTTAAAAATTCTGACATGCGGGAAATAGTAATAAGCGAGAACACCACTGTTGTTTTATAACTCAAAATTCAACTTCTTACGCATTGCCCAAAGTAATCGGGGCAGCTTCGGGTTATTTATCGTTACTCTCTCACGCATTACAAATGCGCGAGAACTGGGTTTTTTATGAATTAATGTTCTACTTGCTTTTAAAAACTCTCAAAGTGTAATAACATATAGCCCAATATAATACCCAAACAATTATCTGACTTATATATGGTAAGATTGAATTTGTGTAAACGAATTCCATGAACTCAAATGGTATCATTGAGAATACAAAAATATAATGATTGTTAAACCTGTCGCCTATGCTGCTAAAAGCATGAAACTGAATAATAGGAACTATACAGTATATAAATGTAATTATCCCTGTTAAAATCAATAATCTAATATTTTGGACCTGTGTCGAGGTCTGCTGGATTTGCTTCTTTTTCATTTCCGAATTCATCTTTACCTTTATAATCTTCAGCTACTTTAAACCAGTACTTACCAAATTCAGCAGCTTCTTTTGTTTCTTTTGACACGGGTTTGCCTGTATACGCATCTTTTTCTCCCTTATTATACTTCTCGACAATTTTTTTAGCGTCTTTTATATACTTGACATTTGCATCAGTGGATTTATCACTTAAAATACCTGTTACACCTGCTACACCCGCTTTATCATAGTCTTTATCATGTTGCTTGGCAATAGCATCTGTTTCATCAATTGGTGCTAAACTATAATCATCATACAATACATTGGGACTTTCACCAATTTTAGGTAATTTAGGATTATCACCTCCTTGATAGATACCATGTAAATTAGTCTTAAACTCTGTTTTGGTTTGAACTGTATTTTCTACGGAGTTAACATAAACAAAATCGTATTGAACTCCTGGTCCTCTAGTATTTGGATTTTTTAACTCATAGTCCGTAGTTACCGAAATTGCCGTAGTTTTACCGTCTACTACTAATATTGTAAAGGTAGCATATTCTAAACCATCTAAATCTATACCATCAATAGGCCTGTTTGATGCAAACTGATATGGAGTAAGCATTGGATAAGCGTAAGAAAGGGGGTCAACAGATTTAAACCTTGCTAGACGCTTGTCATAAATTCGCATTCCATAGTCTTGCTGCCCTTCAACCTCTTTGTCGTCTTCTTTTGCATTGAAAGAAAAACGATACTTACTCGTTGAATTTATTCCCAAATCTTCTTCTACTAAAGCATTGTCTATCCAAAAGTACTTACCAACTTGAGGGAATGGACTTACTTCGGCATGAATATCTGTAAATGTGCCTTGCGCCATAAACCATAACGTGTAAGTTCCACTGGCTGTAATAGTCATACTTGCTAATTCATCAGCTGGGTTTGCACTATTTTGTTTTTTTGCATACAGCCTAATTCCGCTAGTGTTTCCAATATCAACAGTAACAGTATACTTATACCATTTTAATGGGATTGTGTTTTGTACCCTTGAAAAAACCCTACTCGCACCACTTGTTGTATTTACCTTGAGTCTACCATTATCTAATTGCATGGTAGCACCTGCGTACCACCACCCACTTGTTGAACTTGTAAAACTATCATTGAGTAAAACCGTTTTAGGAACTTTCTGAGCATTAAATGTTCGACCTGACAGTGGTGCTCCAAAAGGACTGTAATCAGTGGCTGTTAACACCTCAGCTCTATATTCGATAAAGTTATTTCCATTGCATATAGCGGCTCTTTTATCTGAAACAGTAACCAATACATTTCCTAAGTGATTGTTAAGCTCATATTGCTTATTGCCTCTAACTATTTCATAAAAAGTAGTTGTTGGGTTGCTAGCATCCACAAATCTGGTAACTACTGGCTGGGTTAAGGTGCCATTGCTATCATTACCATACACGCGTTGCCAAGCCATCACTTTATTGGTATTGTGAATTCCAAGCCTTGATGATCCGTACAAACTCCACTCTTTGAGGTTAAACGAGTCAACATATGCTTTTGATTGGTTATAGAATTCAACGTAGAAAACATTTCCATATGTATTTGCAATATGTGCGAAGTAGTTTTCCATGCCATTACCTGTGCTATCGTAAAGGTAATGATTTTGTTGGTATTGTGTAATATAGGTGCGCTGGTTGATACCATTAAATTGTAAAAATGAAGCCAGATGGTTTTGTATTGCCCAATCAAGCCAATCTGCATCAGAATCATTCTCAGCATAAAGGGCATCCCATAAACCGCCTGGGTTATTGTTATTCCAATATTCAATAATTTCGAAGTTGCTCAATTGGTTGCAGCTAATATTCGGATTCATGTTTACATTGGTTAAAAATGCCCTAATGTCTGGTATTTGGGCAAGTATTTTTGATAAAGGTTTCCTTCCTTGATCTCTTGTAAACATTTCACTCAGTGTGAGAAAGAGTAAATTTGATTCATTGCATTGATCTCTGTCTCCTCTGTAAAAACTATTAATAATGTCTATAACCCATTGATCCTGTGATTGCACACGATTAGATATCCCGATTGCCGCATTATTAGGAGTACTACCTCCTATTCCTAGCTCGTCCATTAATTGGTTATATTGCGTCTGATCATATATCCAAATATGTGATAAGTAACTCAATAAAGCTGTTTGGTTTCCAAATATTGCATAATCCAACCGAGGCAATATCTGCTGAGTAGACGCATTATTTAAGCATTCGCAAATGGTTGTAAGTATATCAATAAAATCAGGTCTACTCATGATGTATGTAATCATAGAGTCGGTTGGTAATTGGTTTTGAATTAAACTATCGTAACTAACCAAAGGGTTGGCCCCATTAATGGCCGAGAGCGGATTCAGCGTTAACAAGAATTGCCTTATTTGAGCCGGATTATTAAGCATATTGTTTTTAATGCTTGTTATCATCTGCGTGTTGTATGCCGCTCCGTTCGTTCCGTGTAAAGTAGCAATAAAGTCTCCAAAACTGGTTTCATTTGTTTTACTCACAATGGCCGTATTCACTTGGCTATACGTTAATGAATCATAGTCAATTATTTTGTTAAGATGCCTGTCGTAGGTTGCCAAAATATTACCTTGAGCATCTCTCATGTAATAGGTGAAAACCTTGAATTGCCCTTTAATTTTTGGAGTAACTAATTTTAAGATTCGATGTCCATCAGGAGAATAGGCAAAGTCTAAATCAGGCTTTTTACTTGTTGAAGTTCTTCTGATACGTGTAATTTTACCATACACATTCCACTCAATTGAGGCAATTTCTTCCGCAGCATCGCTTATCAAGTTTCCTATTGAGTCGTAGGTATAGTTAAATGAATTATTTTGGTCGTCAATATCATCATTATATGCGGTGCTGGCTACAATGTCTCTAACCCTACTTAAGCGATTTTTACCAGCATAGTATTCATAATTCAAACTATCCATTGCAGCATTTAACCCTTGGTTATTTGAACGCCTTACTTGCGTTATGATATTACCATCTGCATCATAGGTAAATCGATTATGCCATTGTGTTAAGGCAGCCGTGTTTTGCCAGCTATTGTTTGCTGAGTCAAAATTGTTAAAATAGTTAGCTTCCCTTATTCTGTTTAGCTGATCGTATTTATATGCTGCTGCCAGTGGACGCCCGCCACCTTCCATAAACTTAGCGATGGCTGTGGTCATTGCGCTTATGTTTCCGTTATATAGAGGGCTTCCATAAGCATTGCTGGTAAGGGTACTTGAGCCTTTGCTTGCAACAAATGATTGTGCAGTTGTTCCGCCAACCGCTTCGTAATCTCCGTTGTAATAAGTGAGTACAAAACCAAATTCATCCCTTGCAACCATTGAATTGGTTGAACTGCTATTTCCGTCCCTGCCCATATCCCTACTAGGTGTTAAGGTTTCAGAGTTTACCCCTTTAAGCCAACCGTTAATTGTATAAGCATAGTCAAGACCTTGTACACTGTATTTCCCCAACTCGGTTCTTGCTAAAGGTCCGTGTAGGTAGTAGTAGTACTCTGCATCCATTTCCAATAACTGTTCGTTATGCCCTGTGAGCACTTTTATTAACCGATTATCCCTATCATATACATATCTATGTATGTATTGGTCTGCTTTATCCTGTTGGTAGGTAACTTGGTTTACCTTACCACTCACTAAGTCAAAGTCGTAATCAACTTGTTTAAAGTCTTGCCCGATATCTTCCAAAGCTTTTATCTCTCTATATAAACTTTTAACATTACCCTGAACATCATAAGAATAATGTACGGCATAATCATATTTCGATGGATCTGTATTGTCAAACATTTGGAACGTGCTGCTTGCTACACGTCCTCTCAGGTTGGTTTGATCCACAGTGACAAATGAGTATTTGCCATCATATAATGTTCGGGTTATTTGTGTTCGTGAACCATAATCAATCCAAGAACCAAAAGCCGTTGGTGTCCTGAAGGTATTAGGGTCAGTTATATTCATTGTTTTTTGAATTTCACCTACCTCCCTAATTCTTCCTAAGTCGTCATAAACAGTATAACTGAATCGTTTTGTAAGTACCTGTTTTGAATTTTGAGATACAACTAACCTTCCAACATTATCATAAAAGAATCTTGATTCGCCCGCATCTGGTGTTTTTTGCCAGAGCAATTGATTTAAAGAGTTGTAGGCGTACTGTGTAACTTTTTGATGATTGGTTGGTAGGGTAGCAGGAGTTGGAAGTACGCCTCGAAGCCTTCTTGCATCAATCGTATCACAAACAACTTTGCTTAGTTGAACAACACCAGCTGGAGGTACTGTTTTTACTAAATTGCCTGCTCTATCATAATAATACAGTGTGTAGTGGTACTGTCTTTCGTTGTATTTCATCAAAAACCTTTCAGATAGTTTTTGTGTATTTAAGCACGTAGCAATATATGCTGACCTGAATCCTGCAAGCAGACTGTCGGTATAGTGTTGATAGGCTAATTGCGCATTGAATTTGGCTGCAATTTTCAGCCTTGTAATACATGGGTCTTCAGGAACAACAACAGAGAAGGCTAAGATCGGTTTGTTGCATAGCGAATAATTCATCCTACAACTTTGATTCAACAGCATATCTTTGTAGAAAAGATGAGATGGAAGCGTCATTACTGCATCTTGCGTAGCTGCTAACATGGTGGTTGTATCGGTATAATGTAAGGTAACCATTATTTGAACCTCAGAAGCAGAAAGCCTTAATACTTCGACTAAACCAATTGAGCGTATCCTGTTGAAATTGAATACGGCCGGAGGAGGGGCAAAATAGTAATCCCAAATATTAGTATTAACCCGATTTGTGTCATTGTTTATTGTACGGATTTTTACGTAAACTGGCAGCTGATACGGATTATTCTCGACCGTTGCATGATAATATGATTGGTTATAACTAATATGCTTTACGCTGTATTTTAATGCACTTGAATATTTGTTATTCGCAAAAAAGGTATTGAGTAAGGTTGGGCTGGTTGCTGCTATATTCCAACTTGGATTAAATGGTTGGTACAACCGATTATAGCAAATAGTATCCCTAATTATACTTGGATTATTACCAGGTTGACCTTGCTTTCTGTATAAGCTATCTGGTGTAACATTGCAAACCACTAACTCTTTAAAAAGTGAATCAAACAAACTTGTTCTTAAGTTAGTGTCTGGGCACATTGTGCAAGCTTCGATTTCAGCTAATAACTGTTCGGCAGTCAGTTTTTTGAAATACGGATAGCGTATTAATTCTAAGTTAACTTTATCTAATAGCGTTTGAAGATAGTTTGCCTCTACTTCTGTTCTTAAATACTGTATCAAATTATTTCCTGACTCAGTTAGCGCTCCTTGAACGTTTTCCTTCATGCTGTTAGCATGAGTTGTTACAATATAGCATGGCCCTTGGGTACACATTTTAAAATGCAACGCCATTTCTTTATCACCAAAAAAAGCAAAGAAAGGGGGTTGGTTGAGCCTATTGTTGAGCGAATTTCTAAAGTTTTGTGCCAACTCATGTTCAGGATTCAGGGTGATGAACTCATACAAGCTCATGGATTGAAAATCTTCTGGGGAGGTAACATATTGCTCTTCGAAAATTGCTGCTTGTTCTAAAAATAGTTCGCAGGTGCTTGCCCTGCATTTTGCCATAAACTCCCAAAGCCAGTCTGCCTTTTCCTCGTTTGTGGTTAACGAACTTGGAATTCTTAAGCCATCTAAAACAAGACTGTTGAGTAAATCCTCCAATATGGCACTTTGTTCCGGTGCTTTCAAGTATTCGAGTAAATCTATGTTCGTTTGGTGATTAGGTCCAAATTCAGGATCAATTGCAGCGTCAAAAATGCTATCAAATTTATGAATAGTTTGCTCGCAAGTTAAGGCAGGAGGGCAGTTTGTAGGACAAGGAGGGCAAACCACGCAGCCACAATCTTGGCAAGTTGGGCCGTTGGAAGTAGGGTCACATCTTAGTTCCGCAGGAAGCCCTTCCCATTGAATTTGAAATTGGGGACGATTCAAGAATCGCTGTTTTACCATTAATTTTTCATATTCTGTTTGTGCTGCGTTCAATGCTGCCAAGTATTCTTGGCAAAATGAAATAAGTGATGAAGCAAAGGCAGCAGAACCATCTGGGCTGCTATTAAAAAGCCCAACTGCTGATTCAGGGTTTTCAAGCAGTTTCTGACAAAGGCATTCTTCCTTCCATATTGATGTATCTAAGTAATTCTTTTCAATATATGAGGAATCAGGTGTGTATACCCAGTAAATATAGTCATCAAAAATATTTGAATCTGGGACATCTTGCATCCCCATGCATAATGCTGCTTGTTTCTTATAATCATCAAAAGTTAAATTAAATCCTAAATACAGGTTTAAATAACTTGTTAACGATGTTTGGTCATCTGTTGTAGCACTATGACCTTCACCTGTGAATGATTTATTTCGGTCATAAAATTGCCTAAAAACGGTTGCCATTTCAGAGCAATCAATACAGTTTTGGCATTTTTGTTCTTTGGGTATACTATCCATTAACATTTTAATGTTATTGGCCGTTATAGAATTGTTATTATAGGTAGTTCCTGAACATGGGCAGTTAACAAGCGTGGTGTCTGCACAAGCACATGTATCGGCAAATGGTGATTGAGTTGAAAAGTAATCGTGTGTGTATGCTTTAGGCATCGGAATTTGCGCATCTGAACAAACCGCTATATCATAGATATTGCGATTACCAGCAAAACTAGCAGCTTGTAAAGGATACCTTTTTAATACATCTTCAAACGAAATATAGGTTGAGTTCTTTACATTAATTGGCGAAACTGAACTTGATCCAAATGGAGCATTCTCATCACATCCATTAATACAAACCAGTTTGAGCTGATTTAGTATTTCTGTCATTTGCGTTGAATTCAACCCGCAATTTTTTAGGTTTTCTTCCCATATTGGCTTATATGAATCGCATTGCTCCTCGCAGGCCTGAGTCAGGTTGCCAGTAACAGTAGTATAGGTTGGGCGTGAAGTACTAGGGGAAGCAGGATCTTCGCTCCAATTTGGAGCGTCTAATCCAATTCTAAGTGCAGCACCATAAATTCCAATTATGTTGTTAGCTCCATTGCAACCATCATTTGCTCTTTGCAAAGAATCCCGCTTTGCTTTATATATCGATTTTAAGGTAAGCCAGAACAAGTTTTTGTTTGCCTCACAGCTATCAAACAAGATTCTTAGCTCGGCCATACGAGCTGTTGAATAATTAACTGAATCAGGATGTTCAAATGCAAGGAGCAAGGCGACTTCATTGATATTGAGTGTAACACTTGTGCCATTGCCATCAAGGACTTGCATATATTCGATGAAAAAAGATGGGGAATTAGCACTTAAACCATTTTTCGAGATTAATTGGTATGGATTGTCAATATCGACATGTCCTTTATTGAATGCCTCGCTATACGTTTCAATCGTTTCTAAATCTTTTTCAAATTCAGAATCAACAAAGAATGAAGGTTGTTTACAGGCTGTATACTCACAATATTCAGGATGGAATTTGACAAGCTCATCAGCCCAACTTCTATCCCAATTTTGAACAAATTCTGTTAACGTTAAATCCTTTACATTTTTTATTTCACCATTAATCACCACCTTCAATGATTCAGGTAGATAATCATATCTGATATTAAAGTTGCTTGAGTTATTTTGGTTAGCTAATAAATTAATACCAACAAAACCAGGGTCATTTACGGTAGGTAATACAATGTTTCCAGCAGCATCATAAAAGAACTGTGCGTATTGTCCACCTGGAGTTACATCCATCTTTAAAATGTCTAAATAAATGTCACATTCTGTTTGATTACCACATAGTTCAGCACATCTGATTTTGCTCGCGTCATAAAATTGTCCCCAGCTTAATTCATCTGCTGCCGTGTATTCTAAACTGTCATTAGCATACTCTAGCTTTTTATTGTTAATGAATGCTTCTTTGGTTATTGAATCGAATTTTTGCTCACATTCAGCGCAGGTCAGCTCACACCCAGTTGTATCCATTTCTGAAAAGGCAGCATTCTCAAAATCAGTTATTGTTTTACATAGGTTGTTTTGCAAAAATAGCTCTTCATACTTTTTAAAGGCAGTCTGATTAATCTTAAGTACCTTTTTAATATCATACATTCCCTTTGTAAGGGCAACATTTACATAACCTTCAGTTCTGTTAATCAAGGTATCTGTTTCTGTCCTGTACCTGATTGTGTCGCTTGAACATGTTGAAGACAGTTGATTTAAATTTCCTCCAATTGTTCGTTTGAGGTATTGGGTGCCAGCAATATTTTTGTTTGCATCTAATTTTTGGTCACCACAAATTACTTCATTGATGCTTATTTCCAGATCGTAAATACAATTATAACAAGCACTGACCCCGCAATTAGGAGGGAAGTACTTTTGCGGAATGACAGAGTACTTAAACTTGCGTATTTCGTTTTCAATAATGTTGATTCGTTTGGTTAAAATCAGCATGTCACCTGCTAATTGTACGGAATAACCTTGTATCAAATCTGTTTCGGTTTCAACTGGTAGGTTGTAACTTGCAAGTGGCAACATACCTTGGTTTGGAGTTGCAGCCAACGCTGTTGCAATGGTTTTACCACTCAAATCAGTATATGAAACGCTTGCTTGCCCATTTGGGTCGATTACTGTTGACTTTTTATAATGCTCTGCATAACCAACTTCTGCACCAAATAACCTTGTGAGTTCCGTTTGGTTTGGCACTTCATATGCATATTCAGTATATTTTCCGTTAGGTAAAATTTGGTGCTTTTGTCCTACCCCAGATTTTGCGCGAACTCTACCTGTATTATCAGGCATATAAGTAGTCTGAGTGAATGGATACCCTCCTGCCACGGGTGTAAATTTTGTGAAGACATTCTGATTCGTGTTAGCAACCGAGTAGTAGTTTGAGGCTCCGCTTGCCGTTGACATTGGACTTACCTTTGGAACACAGCTACTATCATTTAAGAGTAAGTCAAAATCTTTGGCACTGTACGCAAGTCCGCTCATGTTTTTGTTAAGTCCAGTTTGGTACTGAAATGATGCCGAAACAATAGGGACAGGTAATACCTGAATTGCATTACGGCCAATAAAATCATAGAAAATATCTTCGAATAGCACCGTATTATCAGAATTATTTGTGGTAAGTTTTTGCCTTAGTCTTAAACTTCCATCATAATAAGCAATTGATTCATTGCTTCTTCCGCCCTCAGCATATACAGCTTGATATTGCCAGTTAAACTTTGGCAAGTGGGCGTTTGTAGAACCTTGTAAAACAACAAATGCATTTTTCTCCTTCGCAGTGGTATAGGTCACGGTTGAAATAAAGCCTGAGCTTATTCCCTTGGTTCCAACAATTTCACCATCATCAGGATTGTCGATATAGTTAGGTGTTGTTGTTGAATAGTCCGAAGACCACTTGCTTGTTATTCGGTGTTTTGTTCCATCGGCTGCCGTTATGTAGTTAACCCTTCGATACCTGAACATCACAACCACATTCTCCTCAAAGATATTCTTTATCGAAAATGAGCGTTCATTTTTACCGATTGTAACTCGTGTCGCATTGTTCCTAAAATCATATTTATACCTTACTTGTGTTGTTGTTTCTGAGAAACGCTCATAATCATTAAGATCTACAGTAGTCCATTCGATATCAAATTCATCTGCCTCATAAATATATTGGTCATAGATCCTTTGACCTGATTGAAATTCTGAGGCTAACTCAAGAACAATTTGTGCGTTTTGTAGATAAACAGAATTAATCAATGGCGTTGATTCTGTATGAAGCGGTACAAGGCAAATGGTTCTTTCATTACTTAACTCAAGATTTAGATTAATAAAGGAAAGTAAGGCGGAGTCAGAAACAGATTCGACCTTAGCACTCAAGTAATGAACATCATTGTAGAGTTTACCATTTTGTTCTAAAAAGGTGTTACCATTTCGTTTATTGTAATCAATGCTTAAATTGATACTCTCAGTTAGTAGTTGGTTATTTGTTGTAAATCGTCTTACCCTAACTACAATATCAAACTTAAAAGAATCAGGAAGACACCTTGCCGAGTCTTGGTCAACAGATATTGAAACCTTACCTATGGCGTTTAAGAAACAATAATCACCCTTCCAATTCGATGCAGGTGGGATTGATTGAAGAACACCGTCATATAGAAGAAGACTATCCGAACCCAACTGGTTAAGTTGTTTGAACTTGCTTGTTGCATATGATCCATTATTAGACTGACCTTGAACAATCAGGCTCATTAATGTGGCGAAGATTAGGAGTAAATGCTTCATAATAGGTGGTTAATAAATATTGTTAATAAACTTGAAATCTTTATACATTGGTTCTACTTTGGCTTTCTTACCATTAACAGCTACAAATTTGCCTACACTGAACCATTCTGATTTAAATCGAGTAGAAACAGTGAATTCTGTAAAAAGCATTTCAAGTCTTGGAGGTGATTTGCTTTTGCTCAAGGTCGGTGATTCCCCAATTAACTCAGTTAAATCTTTAGCTGCATAAAGGATAATTTTATGTACGTCTCTGGTTTTAGTATTAATCAGAATGTCTAAGTAGGCATAATCATTATCTTCATGAAGTTGTAATCGGTAGCCGCTAAGCGAAGGATTTGACGGATTAAGTTTGGATACCTTTTTATAATTAGAAAGTAACGTGTCCATGTCAATGAAGGCCTCCAACTCTTTAAGTTCTTTATTGTCGGAAGCATAGTTGTTTACGTTATTGATCATGATAACCTTGTTAGCTAAGTCTGCATATAAATAATGGTTTTTATTTTTAATGACCTCAAAGCTGCTGTTTTGAATATGGATCATTAAATCCCACATTTTCACATTCATCACTTGCGTTTCAACGGGCTTAATACCTGTGTAGCTATCATACAAAGTGTAGGTTAAAGTATAGGTATACCTTCGCTTATTGAGCCTATCGGATAGCTCTCTTAAATCCTTTGACGCATCCGAGGATTGCCCCCAGCACTGGACAATCAACAGCATTATGCTTGGTAATATCAATAGGGTCTTTCTCATAATCCTTTTTTGTGTTGTTGACCTCTTGATTCTTTAACCGTGACAATTCCTTTTTCCGTTTCCTTTTTGATTCTTAGAAGTTTTCCTTCAGCATCATATTCATAAAAAGTAGCGTAGTTGTTCTCATCTAAAGTTGCCATCAATCTTTTGTTCTGTTTATCGTAAACGTAAGATTTCATAGAAGAGTTAAACGGATGGATTCTGAGGTCATCGAATAAGGTATTATCTGGATCAGTCGTTTTTCTTGCCGCTTGCAATCTTACCTTAACACGGGTAAAGGTGTTACCTGTGTTTTGTAAATCAACAACACCTTCTATTTTTTGCCATCCTTCAATGATTGGCCCTGTAGGATAGAATGTAACAATATGTGTAGTTGTTACAGTTGTAGGATTTAAGGTTACGCTCTCCATAAATACTGAAATATTCGGGTTCAGACTTGAAGCAGCATCAAAATAAGAGGTTGCTTTTCGATTGTTACCTATCTTAATCCATGCACTTACAACATACTTTCCATTGCTTGGGTTAAATTGTCCGTTAAAATCATTTAACCTTAGCCGGTATCCATTTGCGTCATCTATAGGGCTTGGGTCATTTACTTCAAGTTCTCTGTACGTTTCTACACCATTTGCACTAGCTTTTGGAACTAATATACTCTGCTTTCCAGAATGGGCATCTTTAGAAGTTCTAGGTTTATTATCAAGGAAGTTAAAATGGCCAAACGCACAATTGGTTCCAGTGCCGTCTATATACATTTCCATGTCATCAAACGCAAGCTGAGTGTATTTGGCATTGTTTGCCACAGCGGTCACTAAACCATTGCTTTCATTATACAATTGAGACGTAAATCTATTTAGCGCATCTTTAGATTCTATTGCAGAACCAAATCGAGAATATTTGGTCAACTCAGATTGCATCACCCAATCTTGGTTAGGGTCTGCCCACATCTTAGGGTTGGATGAATTAGGCAGTTTCCAAAATGGAGCATAACTTACAAATGCTCCATCTTTTCGGATATCAGAATTGCTTGTTCTACTTGTTAAATACGCCCAGTTTTTCGAAGGGTACCAATTTCCAAGAATCCCGTTTAGGTATGGGTTCACAATGGCATTTGTCATCATAAATGCACAAGGTGGAGGTGGGATAGGATCCATTGAGAACAAGACATTATAATTAGCATAGCCAGGTTCAGCAGCACGTTCAATATGAGATCTCGTTATTCCTGGATCACTTGCAAGGAAATAAAGCGTTTTATTTTTTGCTGTAGGGTATTGATTCCACAGGTTTGTTATTGTTTGGCTTATACCTGTGCTAAATGGAACACCTCCAATACCAGTAGGGGCTGGACACCTTGGTATAGTTAAATCTTCCCATGATAAATAAGTCCATTGAAGGTAGGTTGAGTCAAAATAAGGCCTATATGTAATGGTGAAATCTGCTGAACTTGTGCTGCCGTTATATGTATACTTTGTCCCTCCGAAAAAAGGATATCTCAATTTCGCTGCAACATAACTTGAGCTTACTGCAACAGAGGGCCAAACTAACCCATCTAAAACTAAGTTATTTAGGTTTTGTCCTGAACCATCGAAGTCTGGCTTACCAGAAAATGAACTTGTTTTATATCCATCAAGATAATAGCATGGATTATTTGTTATATAGTTGGTTATTTCAGATTTAGGGAAGTCAGCGTAACGTTTAACAACATAATTAGGAACACCGAAATTATATTTACCTATCTCAAGACTTATTTTAATTACGTAGGCCATAGTAACAGAATTATGTGTATACCATTTGGCATAAGGACCTCCTGGTGTATATGGGAATGAATGTTGAGGGTTGTTGTTATACAACAATCTCAAACTTCTGTTAATTGAACATTTAATCTCTGGAAAAGAATTTTGACAAGTGGTGTATAGATTTAAAAACTGCTTGAGTTTTGAAGATGAGGGTAGGCTTTGAAGAATTTCTGTCGAATCTATTAATACCATATCGCTAAAAGAGGTTCTCCCATACTGGTCAGGAAGTGTTTGGGTAATGCTTGGATATTTACTTAAAATTAATGGGACAAGATGGCTTCTAAATTCATTCTTCATCGATGTAGAATGGGCATTGTAAATCACATACAAACTATCGCAACCGACAATTGTGTTATTATAATTATCATTATTTCCAACCTTCCACCAGTTGTTGTATTGACTTGCAGATGCCGCAATTACATTAGATTGATTTGTTGCTAAGACAAGCCCTGAATTATTAGCATTGTTAACAATGGGAGAGCTCATCGCAGAAACTGATGCAATAGGAACATTTTGCATGTTTTTTCTCCCTGAAGCAATAACCTTTATAGAATAAGCGCTACCTGAATTTAAAGTTTTGGGAACCCCATTTTTATCCAGTAATACCCATTTACCAGTACTGTTTTTATGTACCCAACAAACCTCTTGATTCGGATGTGAACCATCTGAAGTGTAGTTAAGCACAATTTTATCCCCGGGGAAAACATATGGTGACGGATCTACATTTTGACCCTGTATTAAAGCCCCAAACCCAAGAGTTGTATTCTGCGTAATATTTAAAACAACTCCATTATTTTTATAAGCTTGACTCATCCCTTCATAAGCCCAATGCGCGGGAATTGTCGTGTTATAAACAGGATCTTTAAATTCATTGTAAGTTCTTGTAAGGATTGTTTGGCCAGTTTCTGCATCCAATAGAATATTTTCTGTGGCAATAGATGCACCTTCTTCTGTGGCAATAGTCCTTTTTACAATGCCAAATCTGTTAACTATCCTCATTAAAACAGCGGATCTGAAGCTAGTTATCTCAGATGAAAAGTCTGGCCAGCCAGTAAAAAATGGTACTGGGGCTCCAAGAACCTTAACCACATCAAGGTTGAGTGATATTCCTCCTGCATAAGTCTCACTTCTTTGCTGCCGAGTGTCCAATATCATTTCTGACTCAACACCAATTTGCTTCTCAGTAATCGTATGATTTGCATCTACAACTTTAAATACATTGCTTAACTTTTTGACCGGAGCCTTATCATCCTCAACAGCATATTCGTAACTAACACTTGAATATGCATCGTCCGGATTGTTGCTGTTTATTTTAGCTTGGGAATAATTACTTACCGACTTCTGCTTCCCATGCATATCGTTAAGCTCAATTTGGAAGCCTTGAGTTGCAGCCATATGGTCTTCCATTTTAAATCCAATAAGTTTAAAGATAGGTGACGAGGTATGCTGTATTGGGTTAATTCCTGTCCGACTGGTGAGTGTCGGAAATTCTTTAGCAGTATAAAACTCATGAACAACTTTACCGGTTCCATTGCTAGAGCCACCAAAGCCTTGGGGTAATAAAGGCTTTACAGTAACTCTGCTATATCCAACAGACGGTGACGGGAAATAGGCCTCGCCAAATGGTTCCTCTGAATAAAATTCATCACTTGGAACACCAATATTATCTTTTGAATAAGCGACTGGTTGTTTGAAGGGGTTTTCATCACCACCAATACCTGGTTCATAGCTTGCCACTCCACTACTTATCTCTTGTTCAATACCGTTGTAGTAGGCTTTAGTTGTATACTCATAAACTTGGCCATAGCTCATATTCTCAATGGTATTCACTCCAGTAATCTGAGACCATTGGTCATCCATTTCAATTTGCTTGACTCTTACTCCTCCTCCAAATTTTACTCCTGTTAAATTATTTACCCTAATCCAAGAATTAGCCAAGTCAACTGTTCTTCCTTTTTCTTGGCGCCTTAATTTATCGTTAATCCCATTTATCATTTCGGCTGCATCGAAAATAAACCCTAATAACCCTTTGATTATTGCCTTGGCTGTTTCTCCGCTACCTTGATCTGCTTTGTTGCGCAGGTTTGATCCAGGATAAACAATTTGAGGCATGTACATTCTTGCATATTGCCATGCCGTTTTTGCTATTGGTTGATAGTCTTTATCGAGTGCTTTCATCTTTATCCAACCAATGGGCTTGGTGCTCTGTCCCATATTCACAACACCTGCGTCTTCAATTTCTGTATATCCCCTTATGTATTCAAAGTGTTTGTCTTCATTATACAAATCAACTAAACAGTTATAGTAAAGTGCTTTATAATCATTCAAAAGTCCAAGCCTCAATTGTTCGGGGGCTTGACCATTTACAGCCTCTGGGAGTTCGAAATAAATCACTTCATTTGCATCCTTATTATCATAAAGCTTGTTAGTGCATTCAAGATTTAAGGATTCAAAAGTACTATAGTGCGCTCCAGCAAGTGTTGTTGAATAATCTCCAAAGCCTTTGAGCTTGACCATTTGCATTGCTCGCTTGTCTTGCACATAAGCATAATCATCACTTTCATATTTTATTTTAATAATCCCGCCTGATGGAAGCTCAATTGATGTTAAACTCCAAGAGGCAGCGTAAGCATCTGCTGATAATTTGCTGTTTTGGTCAGTATACGGAAAGTCTAAGGAAGATGCTTTAGTATCAGAATTACAGCCAGAATAATATGGTTTGTAATTCCCCCAACGATCATATGCTTTTAAATGATAGTTAGGATTATTGTTAGGGTCATATTTAAAAACATAAGAGTTAAATCTCCCTTTGGTTGAAGATCCATATGTAAAGTAAACTTTTGTAAGGGTTAGTTTTCCGCTATTATCTACTGAGTTATCAATGCCTTGACATAATTGGTAGTCATACTCAAAATGAACACCTTTAATACGTTTTTTATCTGAATTTGAGTATAATACAATGGAATCAAGTTTATAACTAACTTGACTGAAATCTTTACCTCCATTAATTCCTGTAACACCCAATCCATCCTTTCGAGGTGATTTGTAGAATATGGCATGATGGTGTCTGCCGCTTATGGTTTTTACAAGCCAAATTTCCTTCTCACCATACATTAGGTTTGCATTATCATCCGTTTTATCTGACTTAAGTCCTTCATTGTAATTTGCATAATTTTCCTTGTATGGAACCCTCCATTTATAGTTTGCTGAAACCCTATCATATGTAAGGCTGGTATAATTCCCATAGTCGCCTTCAGATGGTCCAGGATACACATCGTTATCTATATAGTCTGGAGACAAAACCGCAGTAAGCAGATATGAATGAGCATAACCAGGTGTTTTGGTAACGTTTAGTCCATGGTCATTGCCTTTTAGCGGCCTATTCTTAAAGTCTGGATTATCGAAGTCTATTCCCGAATAAGCAACTTGTCCAATTCCACAATCAACTGAAGGTAAATTCTGGCCTGGATCATCTGGATCTAAGGCATTGGTAAATGAAACATCATACTGAACATGATTATATGCCGCTACTCCATAAACATACCTTGACCCTTGGTCATTGGTTATTGTAATTTCGGTAAGGTGACTGTTTTTTCGTTCTCCTTCATTACGGTATACAGTTGAAGTGTTTTCAGATTCGTAGGGTGTTTGATTTAAAAATTCTTGCAAGCAATATGCCCTCTCCCCAACAGTAAGGTAGCTGAACAATTGGTTTCGTTTTTCTTTTGACGTTTTAACCGTTCCTAAATTATTGATGTTTACCTCATAGTGATGTCCTCCAGATCTACCTTCAAGGATATCTCTCTTTAGAAAGACCTTTTTGCTTCCAAGTATTGGCGCTATCTCACCTAATGACGGCCTCAATGCGCCATTTTGAATAAGATGATAAGGTATTGTCGTGGCATCAACTGCTGCTTTTTCACCAACGTTTTTAAAATATACAGGTTCATACATAGGCTCATCCTTTGACTCCTGTTTATAATAAAATTTACTTAGCAGGTCATTCTCGTGTCCCCAAGGTTTTGAAACAACTTCTGTATGGTTTATACTTGGATTAAGGCCTGCTTTCCAATATCCGCCAAGCCCTACCTCTGCTCCAACATTACGCCCTTTTGAAACATTCTTCATGTATGGGTCTCCCATTACAGGTAAGTCTGAGCGGTATGGCTTAAACATTCCCCCTACACCTTGTCCAGATGCAGAGAATAAATCATAAGTCTGTATTGGAATGGCAAGTATGGGATTCTTCTCAGAGTAAGAGCCGTCTTTCTCTCTGTTAAAATCTAGCATCGCAGACTCTGAATTTTTGTTTTGTAAATACATGGTACCATAAGCACCTCTTTCAAGCTTTGTTGACACAATCTCTTGAGATGAAAAATATCCAGATGTTGTGAAATTCGGGTTGACTCCTTTGATTTCAATCCCAAGCTTTGCTCTTAGTGATACGTTCATATTGCTGAATTCCATTCCAACGCTTGGCGTATACGTTTGTGTTCCAAAGGTGATGGTTCCACCACCATTTGTAATGCTACCAAGTTGTGAGGTTTGAGTTTCGATTTCAGATTCTTTGAGTGCATTTCCTTTTGCATCCTTGGTAGTTCGTTTTGTTGCAGAAGCACTCAGCCCACTTTGAATGGAAAGGCTTTTTACACCTCCTCTTGACGATACCATCATCCCGATCGAAGTGTTGTTAGAAAGGGTCATTTTATCGCTTTTAAATAAAGCAGGCTGCATACCTACTTGGGGCCTTATGGAGAATCCATCTTTAGAACTGCTTGCAATATCAAGTCTTGCACTAAACCCAATTTTGTTTAGTAGATTACCTTTTGTTTTATCCCCAGCACTAATTGCCGGGGAGATTCTACTTTCGATGCCTAAGCCTTTGTAATTATTATAGTTGATCCCTAAGCTAAGCTCTAAAGTGGTTTTTAGTCCGAACTTCCTTAACATAGTGGCGAACTTGCCTATATTTTTATCTCTCCCAAAGAGCTCAAATTGAGCCCCAATATTTACCCCAAAAGACTTATCCGGTTTAACATATTGAATCTTGGAAATAGCATCCCCATTAAAGTCATCTGGAATTCCGCGCATGTTTCTGTTAATCACTCCCGGATTCAAATTCCATCCTAAGCCAACCCAGCTGGCTTCTTGATCCATTGTTACCCCAGAATGATACGCGATGTTGATTGGATATCCATCGATATCCAATAATGGAATATTGTAATTGAAGTCTCCCGAGAAAAGATCCACCATCTCAGAAGTTCCAATGGGTTCAAAACTTTCCACCTCAGGCTGACTTGGCCCTCCGGTCAATGCAAAAGCAACTGTTGGAAAGATGATTTGATAACTAAAGCAAATCAGAAGAGCGATTGCAATATACCTGTGTTTTGGTTTAACGTGTAGGTTTTTCATATGTAGGAGTTTACAATTTTAGTTTAGGTGAGTTGGTTATGGCGTCTTTCGAATAGTTAAAGTACAGCATTCCATTTCCAAGGGCATTTTCATTAAAACAAAGCTTTAACTGAGAATCTGTGTTTGATTTATTTCTCTCGAATCCAATCAAAATATTGTTATAGGGAGAGGAATTATATGTTCTTTCAAAATGATACAAAGCACATTGAACTGTATCATTTTCGCTTATTAGATAAATATCTTCCTGAGCCAACTCTGAGAAATACTGTAGTCTTGAGAAGTATTCATTCGTTTCTTTAAGGTTATAGTTTAAAATATCTTTTGATGGATCGCTTGTTTTAATTTTTAACAAGAAATAATGCATCCCCTCAAAGTCTACTTTCAAAGAATCATAAGTACTTTGGTCATATGAGTCGTTTTTTTGCATCTCACTCGCCACCATATAATCAACTGGTCTGTACTCGCTTATAAAGGTGTAATCGCCAATGTTTTTTGTATTCCTTAAGTCACAATCTTTGCTGTTGTACCATTTAAGATACTCAGTCAGGTCAAGCTGTTTAGTTGCGCTCAAGCCACAGCCAGCAAGGATTATAAATAACATTGAAACAACCTTATTTTTCATACCCTTCATATCTTTTATTAATGTATTCAATCACCTGTTTGGTCACGTCATGTTTCTCTGAGGCAAACATTAAATCCAACTCTCCATCATCCCCATAAATAAAATCATACCGGTTTTCTACACCATAATCTTTAACGTATTGTTTAAGTTGACTTACAATTTGATCGTTGTATTTGGCTGTCAAATCACTATTTGCCCTTTCAAACTCTTGTTGTTTTGCGTAAAATTCTTCGGTCTTGTATTCAAGTATTGCCTGTTTGTTTTTAAGCTTTGTGTCATTTTGAATTACTTTAATCATTAGCTCTAAGCTATCAAGGTGCTCTTTTCTAAAGCTTTCAATTCTTTGAAAGTCCGATTCAAGCACTTTTTTCATCTTAAACTCATTAAACACTTGGACAGTAGAGACATAGGCCACTTTTTTTGCATTAAGAGTAGAATACACGATTGATGCAATTGATAATATTGCTAATCCAGTTAATGAAATAATTAAAAACGGTTTCCTCACTTTATTCTTGGTTTAAAAAGTCAAATACGATGTAGCGGTTTCTGTTTTTGGAAGAGACAATTGTTAACTTGTATGTCTTACCGAATAGTTTTTTAGGATTTTTAAAATTGATAGTAAACCTGCCTCTACCCTCACTTATTAACTCCATCTCAGCCTCAGGAATTTTAGTTCCATTTTGGTCACTGATTGTATATACCAAATCCGGATTGCTTACATTTTCATTGGAGATGATTCTTAATGTTTGAATAATGCTGACCTTGCTTTTATTCGCGTCCTCATCTGCAACAATATAATAACTATCACTCGCTGCTTTGTTTGTAGCCTTTGGCTGCGAGCCTTCTTGCGCTGATTCCTTAGTAAAACTCCAGATTTCAGTTTCGCCTATCAATTCGTTTGTTTCAGTTTTAGCAACTACTTGCCAAGCGTACTTCGATTTATCTTTTAGTTGAATTGCATTTGATGGGTATTGTAATAATTGGTTTTTGATAGACTTAACATCTAATACGGCATAATTACGTTGTATGGCATCATATGGCGTCTGGTTCGGAAGTATTTCAACCAATTTTAAATCATAGGTAACTTTATTTTTAGTTAATGGCATTGGAGGTAGCCAAGTTAAAACAGGAAGGGGTTCTGATACGCTGGATTCGTTTTCTGGCATTAATAAATACGGTGGACTTAATGGGGAAATAGTATTGACAACACATGCATCTACTACTTCTTCTTGATTGCTTGTTTTGATCAACTCCACACAAAATTGATATTGTCCGAATGGGATAATACCTGATTGCTTTACTAACTCTGAATAGATTGTATACTCAGCTGCAATTAGGTCTTGAGTAATTGTGTTTAATCCAGGTTTTACTGAAAAAGATTTAGAGATTGCATCTAAGACTTTCTTTCCAGAGCCGTTATTAAGTACGCTTCCCTTTAAAAAATAGAAATCTGCTACTCCTGAGTTGTTTTGTATGCTGATCTTAAATATGTCCGTTGGCTTTACATCAATGCTGCTTATAGGATTCTGGATGATAACCAATTGTGCCCAGCAGGTGCAGCCAACGAATAGAAAAATTATGCTTAGTATTTTTTTCATATTAAATGAGTTTAATGATTGATAAGCGCCCTAAAAACATTGAGTCGTTCTTTGGGCTATTGATTTCCCGTTTGATTGTTTGATACTCTGTTCTAAGCTCCAAATTGATGCTTTTTAAAAGAGTAAATCGTGTCCCGATTTCGAAAATATTTCGTTGCTCTATTGATAAATCTGCTTGATATCTGTATGCCCCGATAGCAGTAGCTTTGTTGTTAAATATTGATTTCTCAAGATTGATGCTGATTGCATAAACACTTGAGGAGTCATTAGAGGATATAGGTTTTGAATAAATTAAATTGGTTGCAACTTGGAGCCCTATACCATTTACACTCAAAGTATGGTTAGCCATATATTGTCTTATTCCATAATTTGAAAATTCACTAAACTCATTTCGTCCAGACTGATTGATGTAGGATAATAAAAAGTTGTTCGAAAGCTCTTTTTTATTAATTCCATAACTAACCATCACCTGAAGCAATGTTACCCTTGAAAGGGTCCTAGAGTCTGAAGCAGCATTATATAGAGATTGAAAATTTGGGGAATAACTAACCCTTAAAATAGGATATTTTTTGATTCTGATTTGCCCAGTTAGGATGAGTGAGTTATTGAAAGATGTACCTTGTTTTGTTTCGTACAAGTTATCTCTTTCCCTTCTTAGGGTAACTGAACCCGTAAATTGGCGCTTAAAAAGAACTTGATCTGCTTTGACTTCATAACGTTGCAAATCTTTTCTGATAAAAGGGGATCCATACGTGTAGAAGTAAGGATCAATGCGCCTGTATCCAAATTTTATCCGTGTTTTTTGTTCATTGAAGTTGATTTGAGACTTAAAAATCCAAGATGAAGAGTAGTTCTGGTTTTTGAAGTTAATGATATTTTCGAAAGCATTATTTTGTTCGTTAGAAATCACTGGTTGAACTCTGGTTTCAGACCTTGCGTGCTCAATTCCGAAAGAGATATCTTCATTAAATTGGTATGTAATATCTGTTCCAATTACAAGATTTGAATTTGGTTGGGACTTTTTTGATTCAGCAGCATTACTTTTTACCTGCTCTTCGCCACTCAAAACTGATACAGCTGCCAATATTTTATTACCAGACTTGAAACCAATCCTTCCTGAGGTTATTCTTCGCTCAGACAGCAACGAGTTTTGATTTACGTTTATCGGGTTTGGTGATGTGGTAAATACCCTACCAATTGTGAATGCCGAATAAAAATGGTTTGGATTAACTTCTATGTTAAACCCAGTAATACTTACACCATTTAAAACAAGTTCAGCATATGCGGGGTTTACTGTGCCTATATCCAACTTTTTTATACTTAGGAAAGCTTTCTGGTTTTTGGGCAGAAACCCATACCGATCGATTGCCTTGTTGAACTTTTTAGGATTATTCAAATCAGAAATGGCTATCCTTGAATCCAACTTAGCCATATCTTGATACTTTTGAAACGCTTGTTTGATACTGTCAAGTTGGGCTATTCTTTCTGTCTTTACTTTCTGATCTTGGATTTGTTCTAAGGCAGCTTTGTATTTATATGTATTCAAGATTGAAGAATCCAATTTGGCAGCTTCCAATAGCTTGGTATTCTTTGATAGGCGTCTTTGGTATTTTTTATCTGTTATATCTATAACCAGGTTATCATATTCATTATTGATTTGTAAAATATCGATGCCAGTAATTTTTTTAGCTTCATTTTGGCTATTTGCTTCAATCTTTTTGCGAACTTTTTCTTCTAGCTCCCTATGAAATTCTTGGTAATCAAATGAGAGTCTGAAATTATTGATCTGATTAAAGCCGCTGCCTGATTCTGTTGTATAATAATAGCTTGTGTTAAAAGGTAATCCACCAATTCGAACAGTCAAGTCTATTGAAGTTCTAACAAAAGATTCTGGAATAGATTGGTACAAGTAGCTGTTGTTCGAGTATTGGCTAACTACAGAAATAGTTCCTTTTACAGTTGGTGGTTTAGTTCTAGTTGAATCAATATTTATACGCTTCTTAAATCTACCTATAAAACCTTTTTTCGAATTAGTACTATCTGTATTTACGGGCTTAGAATTGCTGCGGATTGTAGTATCTGAGTCTTTTTCACTCGGACGCTTCTTAGTAGTATCTATGAGTGGCCCTTGAAAAAATGTATGCTGATTAAATGTGCCATAAAAAGCCGTATTTTCAGGTAAATCAGAATTGAAATCTAAGACAAATTCAGTGTGCTCACCTTCGGAGGAATTATAGGTTGAACTGGCGTTCAGTACTACATAGGGGTATATCAGCAAAATCATAAAGGGGTATGTTTTAATAAGGGTCATTAATAAAGCATATTCGGTTGCTTTGGTTAATCGATTTTAGAAGTTGTTAGCGATAATTCCAACAGTGACTATGTTAATTTTTAATTGTTGTATAAACAGTAATAGATAAAGCATTGACAGTCAGTGTGTATTATTTATTGTTCACTCCTAACTTTTAAACTGTTTATCTGTTTGACTTCTTCGATAAAGTTCGATAGTGAGAACCTTGGGGCTACACAAGCAAAAGCTTCACTTAAGGTGAGGCTTTTTTTATGAACTAATAGGTTATGTTATGACTGCTTAATTGAAAAGTTATAAGTGAAAAATTTGCGAATAATATACAACCGCATTAAACGAACAAGGGAGCAGAATAAGATAGTCAGAACGCTTAAGCCATAGAGCTTCTCTAACAGATTTATCCCTGCTCCCTTCAATTTTCAAACCAGCTTGTTCGCGAAGAATGAATTTATCAACCATTGACTCTGCAAACAATTGTATTCATTTTTGATCAACGTTAAATACTCATCTTTTGAAAACGAAAAAGTTGTATTGTGGCATCGATGTATCATCAGATACATTGGATATTTGTTACCAGACTGCAGAAGGTAAAGTGCGGTTTAAACAAGTAGAAAATAATCAAACAGGATTCAACGCAATTACTAAAACTTGTGGGAAGAATTATCATTATGTGATGGAGAACACAGGAATTTACCATACTTCATTCATGTTTTATTTGCATAGGTTAGGATTGGAATTTAGTGTTGTTAGTGCCTTACAAGTGAAACGCTATATACAAATGCGCTTAGAACGAAGTAAGAGCGATAAAAAGGATGCAAAACGAATTTGTGAATATGGAATAGACCGAAATCCGAAAGCAACGAAGGTGCCTGACATGCATTTTTTTCTCTGCCGAACGCTTAATAATGCCATACATGATTTAACGAAAGATATTACGTGTATGAGTAACAGAATACATAGCCTTAGTAGGGTTCCATACTCGGTTGGAAAAGTTATGAGTACTTATAAGTCTATATTGATGAACCTTAAAATGGAGCGTAATAAACTCGAAAAAATTCTTGATACCGAACTTAGAAATTGGCAACCTGAGTTGGTTGATTTGGTTCAAAGTGTTAATGGTGTAGGGAAACGTGTAACAGCCGAAATCATTATTTACACGAATGGGTTTAAAGATATGAAGAGTTATAAGCAATTAATTAGTTACGCAGGGTTAAGTCCACTAGAGTACTCGAGTGGAAAGAGTGTGAGGGGTAAAGCAAGAATTTGCAAGCAAGGAGGCAAGTTACTTAGGCATGTATTGTATATGGCAGCATTAACCGCTAAATCGACAAACAGCGCGTGTAAAGCATTGTACGATAGACTTGTTGAAAAAGGTAAAAATAAAAAGGCGGCTCTGATTGCAGTTTGTAATAAACTACTCAAACAAGTATTTGGCTGCGTAAAAAATAGGGTGAAATATCAGAATTATTATGTTTCGGTTCGCCCCTAACATTTATGAACTTCGAATTATTTGTAGTTATTCAGAGTTGATCTAGGCTTGCATGTAGTTTGCTTGTTTGAGGTGCACAAGTAGTTTTTTAATCAAAGAAACAAAGCTCGAAGAATGAAGTTTCCCTCTATACGCAAAACCGCTGTTATATGCTGTTGTTTTCTTTCGTGTCTTAATACCACTTTTTGTTTTCCTTGTTTCGATTTGCAAATCTATAAACTAATGAAAATGTCAAGCTATGTCCGCCTATCTTATTTTCTAAATACTTCGAGTTGTCATAAGTCGAATAGGTATACACGGCTCTTAATCCAAAATTCAACTTATTAAATGTGTTAAACCATGTGTTAATCCCAATTGAAAGTCCAAGTCCTACAATGTCAATTGAGTCTTTGTTATTTTCTTTCAAAATATTAGTTGGGATCATTTCTCTCGTCAATCCTATAATCACTTCCGAGGATTGTATTTTGTCTTTATAGAAATTGTATGTGAACCACCCTCCAAAGCTTGCTCCTATATGATTGTCTTGGTATTGAAGGGTTGAGTCTTTAGTTTTTATGGAAATAGAATTTTTGGGATTTAAAATTCTAGGCATTAACAATAAATGAATCCTAGTCTTTTTGGACGTCATGATTCCGAATCCTGCCCCAAATTGAAGTCCAGTATAATAATGATTCGATAATTGGTTTAGTGGTGTCCAAGTACCTATTAAAATGTCAATATTGAATGGATGGAAATACCATAAACTATCGTAATTCATTCTTGTTCGTTCTTGGGAAAATGTCGAATCGATTAAGATGAATTTTAATATAAATAATATCAATAACTTTTTCAACTGTCAGTATTATGGTAGGTCTAACAATAGCATATAACGTTCCGCGGCCTTACGCAGGTGCTGATTACGGTACGAAAATCTGTCAACCAAGATAAATAAAAATGCGAAGAAAAATGACGATGCTACTAAATTAACGGCACTTGCTTAAGGCCGCTGTTACCGGCTGCCTTTCTTTTCTGTAGAATCTTCCTCTTGTCTGCTTAAGCAAGCTCGACATTGAAGTTTACTTTGGCACCTAAAGCGTCAAACACTTTTAGAATTGTCTCGAAGCGAGCATTTTTAACACTGTTTTCAATCTTGGAGATTTGCGCTTTCTGCACACCAACAAGTTCTCCCAATTGTTCTTGTGTCAAATGGCGTTCTTGTCGAGCTTGTTTAATGGCTTGCCCCAACAAGTCAATGCGCAACTCGTTCTCAAAAGCGTCACGATTCTTTGTCCCACGTTTTCCAACGTGTTTGTCGATCATTGTTTCCAGGGAAACTGTTTTGAATTTGTCTGCTGCCATAACTATTTCTTTTTACTTTTATGTTCCAAATACTGAGTTCTAATATCTTCGGCCTTTTTTATCTCTTTTGGAGGTGTCTTTTGAGTCTTTTTCAAGATTCCATGAGTCGCTACAACTAATGTGTCTTTCCCATTCACTTTGTCCCAAAAAGCAAATAGTCTGTATGCTTTACTGTTGTATAGAGTTCGGAATTCCCAAATTGACTCATTTAATTTTTTGAAGAGTTCATTGTCATTCACAAACTGAGATTTTTTTAGATTGTAGTAAATCTTTTCTCTTGTCTTGGAATCGAGATTTTCTAAAAATTCAACAGCCTCGTGTAACAATTCAATCTCAAAAGATGGCTTCATTCATTAATTTTTTGTCGAAGATAAATATTTCCTGATTAGGAAACAAGTATTTGTCCATCAAGGAGTCGGTTTATTGGAGGAAAAGGTTGCCGGTAACGTTCCCGGGCTTTGCGTTCGGGCGGGTTTCGTAGCACAAAACTGTCAACCAGCACTACACTTGAATAGAAGCACAAAACTTCAATTTTGCACGTCACCGCCAATTGCGGCAACACGCTGTTACAGGCTGGCGTTCTGTCTGTCATTAATTGTTTAGTTTGTAATACACTAAGCATTTTTCTCCTATTACTTCTCCCTTGTCGTTGTATGTGTCTACAACCATTCCAAATCCTAAAACTTTTTTCTCAAATCGAAAGTTGATTGGATCAAAATACCATTCTTCGTTGTGTAAGCTTCCCCGTTTTCTGGGCCAGTTAAAAGTATAATTTCAAACATACATATTTTCCAATAATTGAATTGGAGTTTTAAAACTTAAAGCTGCATG
>JALONP010000014.1 GCA_025454875.1 Bacteroidia bacterium
TCATTATCTGGATGTTCTTTTTTATTATAGTTTTTAGAAACCATCGAAATAAACTTAATGGGTGTTACAATGTCATGTGAAATAATGGAGATAAGCTTGTTTTTTACATTGACAGATTGTTGCAATTCTTGTTTCGATTTTTCAAGAAACATATTCATGTCCTTTAATTGTTGAGTTCTTGCTTCTACTTTTGCTTCAAGCACCGCATTGTATTTCACAAGCCTATTATTATACAAATAACCAATTAGTAACAATAGAAGTATACCTAAAATAATGACGCATATTTTAAACCACACCTGCTCAAAAAAGGCAGGCTCCCTGTAAACGGTAATATTGAGCGTATGGTATAGATTAAATCCAGTTCGAATTTGAATTTGAATCAGATTGTTTCCTGCATTTAGATGTGTAAAAACGATTGCATTATCATGGCGCTCCAAAGCATTCCACACGGTTGATTCGTTTAAGCGATATGCAATCTGGATATTGGTTGGATTATTCCAATAGGCACTTCCTATTGTTAACGAAAGGGAATTAAATGAAGAAGGTACGGAAATACTGTCTTGGTTTACATTTAGCAACATACCATCAATTCTAACTGAATTCACGTAATGCAAGTTGGGCAAGGGGGCCAATTTAAGCTTGGACGGTTTTACAAAAACAATACCAAGCATATTTGAAAAACTAACCAAGTCAGGTTGTAGAATATTAAAACTAGGGTAACAACCACCATTAAACTCTGTATTTAAAATTCCATCCTGACGATCAAAATACTGGTAGTAAATAGAATTTGATTTTAGGTTAAGGTAATTTTCGATTTCGCTTGAGTAAGTAGTGAAAAAGCCATTGTTTGTAGCAAAAAGTATAAATCCTGTACTGTCCACAACTACTGCATTGTGTGCCTTACTCAAGTATCCGTAATTATCTAATGGCAGAGGGATAAGAGAGTCATCCACCATAGCAAAAAGTCCATTTCCGTATGTTGTACACAAAATCATTCGACCAACTCTAGTAATGTATCTCGAATTGTAGCAAGGATATACGCTGTCAATTTTCATTTTACTTAAGTCGTATTTGTACAAGCCATTTTTGAGGCCAAGGTATAGTGTATTGTTTTCAATTAATACTGCGATATCCCCACTTTTTTCTTGAGCTGCTCGCAAGAGTGGTATTTTACGCTTCAATTTTCGCTTAGAGAAAAGCATTATTTCTTGTTCTGTGATTAACAATACATCGGTTTTCCATTTAGCGAAAGTACCAACTGCGTGAATCCCACCAGTTGGTATGGCTACAACATTTTTCCACCAAGAATCTGCTATTAGGACGCTGTCATGTCGTAACATCCAAAAGTATCCGTCATCATCTTTTAAAAAAGCTTTTTTGTTGATTTGCTTAAATCTAAATTGAATTTGAGAAAGCCAAGCATTATACGAGATTATTTCTCCAAATGATGTCAATACACTGCTATCGTCCCAATGCAACTGCGCATAAAAACCTTCATTTTGTTCATCAATTTTATTATTAGATTGGGTTTTGAAATAAGAAGGTCTTAGGATATATAGTCCATTTAGGTTAGTTGATATCGCATATGTATTTATAATAGAGTCAAAGAGTACTTTTTGTAAATAGCCTTCTAGGTTACCTTTCACGATTGCTTGATGCGTAATATTCATTTCTGTTGAACTATTCTTAGTAGTTAACACGAAAAGTTGTTTGCCCTGTTTTAAAATGACACTTTGGTTTCCATTTTGAGCATAGAATTTATTGTTTTCGGAAATTCGGAATCTAATAGGGAGATTAACTTTTTTGACTGATTTATTATCGAGGTTTAAGTTATATAGTGTATCTTTTGAATAGATATAAATGTTTCCATTTAGGCTAAAGCAATCAACGGTTTTAGGGGGTAAAATTAGGCTATCAATAAACGAATTATTACGAACGGTATATATTGTATTAAGTTGTTTTACATATAACTGATTTTTAGTTTTGCATTGAAAAATGACGAGATTACTGCCTTTTCTTTTGAAGGTGGGATGATTTAGGATTACTTGCAATGTAGCAGTATCAGGGAAGTAGCCACTCAAGTATCGATACGTATACATAAATTTACATTGAGTTGGGCTGTAATTTAAAATAGGGTACACATTTCCTTCCGCATCGCAAGCATTTAGATTTCCTAAAGCATCTTTAAGAATCCACTTGAATCGGTCATTTTTGATACAACTTGAGTTAGTTTGATTAAATGTGTTAAATTGATTCCCATTAAAGCGCACCAATCCGTCTTCTGTTGTTATCCATAACAAATGATTTTGATCCCAGATTAAATCTGTTATTGAGTTTTGAGGTAATCCATTTTGTTGGGTGTAGTGTTGCAACAAGTATTCATGTTGAGCGTATACAAATTGTAATAAACAAAGGATGCATAATGCAACCCTAGAACATTTCAATATAGCTTTATGCTTGGTTGCCATTTTGATACAACTCAACAACCTTTCGAAGGTCAATAATATTGGTGACAAGTAATTTTTCAAACAATCGTGCTTTGTACGTAGCAACTGTAGTGGCTTTTAAATCCAATGCAAAGGAAATTTCTTTAACAGATTCTCCAAGAAGCAATCGGTTGAGTACACTCATTTCTTGTTCCGATAAAAGTTCAAGTGGGGAGCTTTTTTGTTGTTTTTTCTCGATCAGTCTATCATGCAAAATGGCACTCACATACTCTTTTCCCTGGAAAAAAAGTTCAAGAGCTTTTTTTATTTCAGACTCATTGCTGTTTTTGCTTAAGAATCCTGTAGCACCCATTTGCATCATTCTTGGGCCGTATATTTCCTCAGCATTCATTGTGTAAACTAAAATCCGAATATGGGGGTATTGTTGTTTAAGTTGGTAGAATATTTCCAAAATATTTCCATCCTGCAGTTGCATATCCAATATGGCATGAGAGATGGTTTCTTTGCTAAGTATTTGAAGTATTTGAGCGTTAGTATCTGCTTCAAATATTTGGGTCCGCCTAAAGTAGTTATCAATAATTACTTTTAACCCTCTCCTAATAATCACATGGTCATCTGCCAATAATAGTTTAACAAGGGTTGTTTGCATGGCTATATTATGTAGTTATTATTCTACAAATTTATTTTGTTCTTTTCTTTTATTTCGTTAGCAAGATAAGCTTCTTAATGAACCTATGAAACAGGTTGCCCATTATTATTTGGGTACTGTTCGAAAACAACAACTACTTAGTGGTGTTTGTAGTTGTTCTTTTCATATAAGCAATAAAGCCCTGCCTCGGCAGGGCTTATTGTTTCAAAGTATCTTTAATTCCCAATAGCAAGTGGTTTGTTCAGTTAACCTGTAATGGTAAGATACAGCCAAATCGCCTACAGCAATGATATCAGATAGAGAAAGAATCAAGGGTATCCAAGGTTTTACAATAGTTGGAATAGATTTTTGATTTAAATATACACCCACCTGAATGGATTTTCCTTTTAATCCTAATGGATAAAAATGGTCCCCTTTTTCCCAAGTTCGAATCTGCAATGCACTGTTTATTTTGGAATCGTCAAAGTAAATTGTGTCCAAGTCGAATGTTTCGGGACGACCACTTTTTTTAGTAAAGATTATTTGCTTGCCTCCATAAGGTATTTCATAATAATCGTTTTCTAAATGAATACTAATCGCTTTTGGCGTGCTTATATTTGGCAGTTGGATTATTATATTTTTATGAACCCCATATTGAAATGCTGCAGTGTAAAAGATTGCACCACTTCGTTGATGACGAACCGCATCAGCAATATTGGCGTATTGTGTGCTTGTTAAGTGTGAATCGTTTAACAAATAAAATAATTGAAATGAGAGGTCATGCTTGGGATTAAGTAAAGAGATGTCAAAAATGAACCCATGATAATAGGGCCTTTTGGCTTGGGATGAAAGTAAAGCGAAATAATCGCCAAGAATTTGTTCACTGTTTTTAATGAATTGTGTAAACGCAAAAAGATGAGCATTAGCTTTTGCATTTATATCTTTGAGCAAAGGCATAATTTGCTGTCTTACTTTGTTCCGATCATACTTCAGACTGTTATTTGAGGCATCATTTCTGTATTGAATATGGTTATTAATGGCATACGCCTCTATCATCGATTTTGTTGCAGAAAGCAAGGGCCTGATGATATTTTGATTCTCGCTGAGAATCCCTTTTGCACCCCGTAACCCGGTACCTCTAGCCAATTTTAGTAACAATGTTTCAGCAACATCTTCTTGATGGTGTGCCGTAAGAACATAGTTATAACCAAAATCTTGTTGAATGGCTGTAAAGTGTGCGTACCTTATTTGGCGAGCCTTGTCTTGCAAACCACTTAGCCCTAAACCAAAAGTATCATCATGGATTACCCGTTTTGTAAATAATGGAATATTGTTTTCAGTACATATTTTTTCTACTAAAAGCTCATCGGCTAAGCTATCGTTGCCTCTAAGTTGGTAGTTGATATGTGCAACACCTATTTTGTCTCGAAAAAAATGGTTACAAAGATCCAACAAAACCATAGAATCTATGCCTCCGCTAACACCTAACAATAGCTTAACACTATCCCCATGATGCAAAGGGTTGAGTTTAAAATAGTTTTCGAATACTTGGCGCAATTCCATTTAAAAATAACCGATTATTTTAGCTTTGGTTTCAAAAGTACGTTATTGCGAGTATGAAATATAAATTGTTGATATTAACAATTTTCGCAACGGTAAGCGTTACAGCGCAAACAAGCTTAAGTAGAATTGAAGTGCTAGGTGCTAATACATTTGAGTTTGATCAATTGAATGGAGTGAAAGTGCGTAAACTTATTGGCAACGTAAGGCTTAAACAAGATAATGTACTTTTATCATGTGATAGTGCCTACCAATTTGAAGAGCGCAATTATGTTGAAGCGTACCGAAATGTTCACATCATTGCAAATGATTCGGTTCATATTTATGGGGATATTTTAAAATATGAAGGAAACACGAAAAGGGCTAGGGTAGAGCGCAATGTTCGAATGCAAGACCAAACCATGAAACTCACAACTTCAGATTTGGATTATGACATGGCAAAAGGCTATGCATACTATACAAATGGTGGAAGAATAGTGAACGAGAATAGCATTTTGGTGAGTAAATTTGGCTACTATGATACTAAGAGCAAAGAATTTTTTTTCAAGAAAAATGTAGTATTAACATCACCAGATTATACCATTTACTCAGATACGCTGAAACAACATACGATAACGAATATTACCTATATGTTGGGGCCAACTCAAATTACTAGCAATAAGGATAGTATTTACTGTGAGCGTGGGTATTATAACAACCAAACCAACCAGGCTATTTTAAGTAAGCGGGCGTTTATTCAAAGTCCAAACAATTCTCTTCAGGCCGATAGCATCTTTTATGATCGAAATAAGGATTATGGCAGAGCATATTTCCGAATCAAGATTAATGATCCTAAAAATAAAGTTCAAATATTTGGCGAGTACGGTGAAATGGACCAAGCTAAGAAACAGAGTTTTGTAACAAAACAAGCGTACGCAAAAAAAATGCTGGACCAAAATGACTCCATGTATGTATTGGCCGATACTATTTATTCTTACCAAAGAGACTCTGCTCTTAAACAAATGCAGCGCATAAAGGCATTTCATCAAGTGCAAATACTCAAATTTGATTTACAGGCTGTAGCCGATTCGATGGTGTATGAAGATGCAGATTCGACTATCACATTATATGATAACCCATTGATGTGGTCTGGCAATAATCAAATGAGCGGGGATACAATTGTACTTTATTTAGATAGTGGCAAACTCGATCATTTTATTATTCTTGGTAATGGATTCTTGGCATCACGAGAAACCGCTAAGGATTTTAACCAAGTAAAGGGAAGGAAGATGACAGGGAATTTTATTGAGTCAAAAATTAACCAAGTGCATGTAGTTGGCAATAGCCAAAGTATTTTCTACGCCCGTAACGACAAGGACTCAACCTTCATTGGGGTTAACTTAATTGATTGTAGTGAGATGCTTTATTATCTTCAAGACAACAGATTAGTGAAGAGTGTTTTTATAACGAAGCCAGAAGCTACATTTTATCCAATTGGAGAGTTAAAGCCTGAACAGTTAAAACTGAAAGGGTTTAAATGGCAGGCTTCTCGAAGGCCAAGTATAAAATCCGTGTTTCAATACTTTATAAAAAAGTGATAATTAGCTCATTTTAAATTAACGATAAATACTGTTGCAATAGTCAAACTAATTTTTTAAGTTTGATATTCACATTTCGTAACTTATACTAATCTATACATATGAATACTATCTTTACTCAACGCCTCAAAGCTCTTAAAAAAGCATTATTCGCGGGGATTCTAGCAGTGCTGTCTGTAGGTGCCATTGCACAAGCGCCACTAACTGGTGGTACAGTTTATGTTGTTAATGGCTCAGGAGTTGACTTAGTTGCTCCTAAAGACACCTTTCTAAACTTAATGGGTGGTTATGTAGCTAACAGTGCTTATACTGATACTACTGGTATCATTTCTGCATTAAACGCGCAAGGAACTGATTCAACAACAATTGGAGGAATTACCATTTTATTGGCACCTGGTTACTCTGGTGTTGAACGGTTTAGGGTAGATATAGGAAATACAACTTCCGGAGGTTGGGCATTTATGTCACCACAACGTGCAGTGACCATTAAACCAGCAACCGGATTTAATGTAACAATTACTTCTCTTAACGCTCTTGCTGCAAATGGGTCAGTTATTCGATTCAATGGAGCGCAGTTTGTAACAATAGATGGTGAAGGCACAGTAGGTCAACGAAACCTTACGATTGCTACAAATGCAACTTCAACCAATACTACTGCTAAGGTAATTGATATTACTACAGCAGGAACAAACGGGTGTCAATTTATTACGATTAAGAACACGCGAATTGTGGGAAATAGCACTGCTGGAGCCTCAGCAGTTGTAAATACTTTCGCAGGTATATACTCTGGAGGAGTAGGTTCAACACCTTCATCTCCTAGCAGACGTAACCAACAAATTCGAATTGAAAACAATAGCATTGAAGCGGTACAGAATCCTATTTATATAAGAGGTATCGAAAGTGCACCTGGAAGCCAAGATCTTAATTTGGTTATCATCAATAATAATATAGGCGGAACCGAAGCTCCTGTGGCTGGAAATTCGAACAACACTACGTATATAGGTGGTGCTGCAAATGCTTCCGGAATCACACTTATTTCTCAAGCATTAGCAACAGTTAGTGGAAATGTAATCCGTAACAACTTGTTCTCAGCTGCGGCAGTAAACTTCAGGGGAATATCTTTAATTACTGGAGGTGCTGCTTCTTCTCTTGACTCTGCTATTACCATCGAACGCAATCGGATTTACAATCTTACTTCAACTGGAGCGGCTTCAGGTGTATATGGTATTCGAGTGAATTTAGGTACTATTAATACTTCACGTGCAATAGTTGTTGTGAACAATACAATTGCTGATTTATTAGCAAACAATGGATCTACAACTGTGACCACAGGAGCATACACTGCAGCTATTTTCATAGAAGGATCTTCAACAAACTTGGGGATGAGTTTGTTCCATAATTCAATTCATCTATATGGAGACACTTTAAATGCGGGCTCCTTTTCGGCATGTTTGGTAACTGCATCAGGAATAACAGGCGGAGTAAGTGTTAGGAACAATTTGTTTGTAAATAGAATGGGTCGCTCTTGGTTTTCAACAGGCAACGCACCTGTTTCGTATATTTATATTGTAAATAGTACGACTACTAATCCTTTTGTTACCAATGCAATTATGAACACTAACGGATATTATTTCTCTAACAACTCTGGTGCATATTCGTTTATGGGTTTATTAGGAACAAGTGTAAGAGAGTCATTCTTATCATGGAGAACAGCATCATTTGATAACTTATCTCGTTTGGATAGACCTTCATTTATTGGTGTTGATGACACTACCTTAACCATTAATAATGGAGCAGTATCTCGTTTTGGAATGTTTGGTACTAACTTAGGTATCACATCAGATATTAATGGAAATGCTAGGCCGAGTTCTCCTTCAGTCGGTGCATATCAGTTTGCAGGTGATTCTTTGGCTGCAAGATATCCATTGGTTGTTGGGGCAACATATTTAATTAATGGAACAGATAACTGGCCTTCCGGTAACGGTTCTTCGGGTAGTTTTGCTACACTAAATAGTGCAATTCGTTATTTAAATACTTATGGGGTTAGTAGACCTTCTAATGCAGCGGGGAAAAAGGTTAACTTACATTTCGCTACAGGTTATATGGGTGAAACAAACTACGTACCTGCGTTGCTTAACTATATCGGGTCTTCTGATAGCGCTGGTGTTAAGATTGGAGTTGAGCCTGGTATAAATGTGACAGTAACAATTCCAGCAATTGCAAGCGTTCCTAATCAGCTTTCCATATTAACAATCATTGGAGCAAGGTATGTAACAATAGATGGTGCAGGAACGGCAGGTCAAAGAAATCTAACTTGGAGATTTCCAGCGAATGTAACGAATAATAACATATCAGTTATTACTATATCCTCAGCTAATACGCAAGCAGCTTTCGGAATTCAAGTTCTTAACAACAATATTCAAGGAGCATCTTCGAGCACAGCTATTCATTCAGCAGCCGGAATTTACCATGGGCACTATAACGTAACTTCAGGTGCGTTTGGAAGTGCTTTGTTTGGTCGCAATGATAGCATGAATATTTCTAACAACTTTGTTACTGCAGTTAGGACTGGTATTTATTTAAGAGGGGCCAATGCAGCAGGCGCTCAAAATCGATTCTTAACTGTTTACAGGAATACTATTGGGGGTTATGTAAGAAGAAACAGCGGAGATAGCTTAACCTTAATCGGTGGCGCTGCTAACCAAGCTGGTATTTATGTAAAAGGATTTGCAGTTGCATCTATCGATAGCAATGTGATTGGTAATATTGACTCAACCACCAATTTATCAAATGGGTTTAGGGGTATTGAGTTGGATGCTCCAGGGTCAGAAGCAGGTGTAGATAGCGCCATTGTGATCTCAAGAAATACAATCTACAACTTGATGACGCGCACAGGGGCGTTCACTACAGGTATCAGAATGAGTTTAGGCGGTAATAATAGCAGAGCCATACGGATGGTTAATAACTCAATTTCAGGGGTAAGGGGAGTTGGTACTTCAGGAACAGGAAATATTTCAAACCCATCTGGTATTTCAATTGATGCCTCGGCAACTGTGAATAATTTAGGCCTTGAAATTTTCCATAACACAATCAGTTTGAGTGGCAATACACTTAGCCCTGGAAATTCTTCATATTGTATTTTCTTTGGTGCAAACGTTCAAGGTGGTGTTAAAGTTCAGAATAACACATTAACCAATAAACTTGGTAGAGCCTCTTCTGGGTCAGGATTCTCTTATGCAATGTTTGCAAATACTGGTAACACCACATTGCCATTTTTACCAGCAAACAACCAAGGGGCTTCAAATGGAAACGCATTTGGTTCGGATGCTCCATTTACCACTCAAACAATTTTGGGAACCAGCGCTGGAAACTTTTTGTTACTCGCTGCTTGGAGAACAACTACCTCAGTCGACTTAAATTCATATGTATTCAATGCAGGTTATTTGGTTGATAGTTCAACAGCGTATGATCCCGCATTTTCAGCGGTAATGTCACAAGCAAGTGTAATCATACCTGGCGTATCGGCAGATATTCAAAATACACCACGTACAGGTACCTTTACTTCTACAGGTAGTCTCGTATTTGCTGCAACATTCGACCCTCTTCAAGGTAATGCTAACTATTTAATTAATGGAACAAATAATTATCCATCTAGCCTAAATACGCCACCTTACTCATTTACAACAGTTGCCAGTGCAATACGATATTTAAATGCAAATGGTGTTGATGGATTAACCCCAACCACACAACGTGTTACACTCACGATTGATGCTGGTTATATTGGCGAAGGCGATACATTAATTCCTGCCATCATTCAGTACCCTAGAATGAATCCTTCTCGCTTAATCGTACTAACTTTGGCATCAGGCAGAAACGATACAATTAGACCAGTTGGAACCGTAAATGCGATTCAAGCTCAAGGAAGTGTAATTCGCTTTAACGGTGGGTCTTATTTTATGATTGATGGTTCGAACAATGGAACTGATAGTAGAAACTTAACCATCATGATGCCTACAAATGCTAGCGGAACGAATTTGAAAGTGATTGATTTAGTAGCAGGTGAGGTTCCTGTTCAAGGTGTAACCGTTCGGAATTGCAATATAATTGGTCATAGCACCAATCCTACAACAATCAATACGTTTGCTGGTATCTATATGGGTGGTTCTACAGCTACGCCATCTGCTCCAGTAATTAGAGGAAACAATAACAACGTAATTGAGAACAACTTTATTTCTAATGTTCGCAACGGTATTTATGTTCAAGGTATTACAGCAACAGCGGGAAGTCAAGACGTAGGTACTATCATTCGCAGAAATACCATTGGTGATGTTACGCCAAGCTTTGGTGGTGTTAATAATGCGGCTGGTATCTTTGTAAGAGCGCAAACAAATGCTCAAATTGATAGCAATATTATTCGTAATAATTTGGCTGGTTTTACAGGAGCGCGTGGTATTGATTTATCAGCAACAGCAGGTGATCTTTCAATAGACTCTAATATTAGAGTAACAAGAAATACCATTTACAATATTCGCAACTCTTCTACTGGTGCGGCTTATGGAATCTCAATTAATTTGGCTAACGATAGTTTATCAGCTATTCAAGTTGCTAACAATGCCATATCAGCTATTTCGTCTCGTGGAACAACAGGGGCTCCAAGCATCAGTCTGTTGAACCCATATGGAATTTTTGTTGACGCGAGTACAGCAATCAATAACCTTGGATTAACACTTGTATACAACTCTGTTAATTTGGGAAGAGATACATCATTGTCAAACACGGCTAATGCGGCATCTGCTTGCGTTGCCTTCTCAGCTAACATAAGAGGAGGAATTGTATCAAGAAACAATATTTTCCAAAACAGATTAGGTAGAGCTTCAGGTACAGGAACAGCAACTGCTGTATTGGTTGGCCATTCTGCCAATATTTTTACAACAAGCGATAACAACAACTATTTTGTAAGTGCTCCTAACGCTACCAACAATGATGTAGCGGTTTATTCAGCTACTACAGCATCTCCAGTTCGTTACACTACACTAACTTCTTATGCTGCTTTTACAAGACAAGACACCATGTCGATTAGTTTTGTTGTGCCATTTACTAACGATACATCATTAGCACTTCAAAATGTTGCAAATGTATTTCAAGGTTGGGCAGTACCATTCACAGGCGTAAGCAATGATATTTTTGGCAATGCAAGAAGTACAAGTCAACCTACTATAGGTGCGCATGAAATGCCATTAGGCTTCTTTGTAGATAGTGTTGCGCCTAAGATTTTTAATATTACCACATTGCCTTTCTTCTGTCAGGATGGAGTTGCAATACCTGTGAGATACCGTGTTTTTGAAAGAACGTCTACCATTGCATCAGAAATTCTTTACTATTCGGTAAATGGAGGGCCAGAGTTGCAAATTACTTCTGCATCATCTGTATCAGGTTTCACACGTACATACAATATTCCGGCTCAACCTGTAAACTCTTCAATAGCCTACCGTTTGGTTGTAACAGATAATTCTAGCCAATCATTTACCACCAACTCTCCTGCTACTGGATATGATTACACGAGTACAACTATTAGCAACTTCCCACTTACAAATGGGTTTGATTTGCCAAATACAAATGGATGGACTGTACAAAGTCAGGGACCTAATAATACCACTGCTGCTGGAGGTTGGATTATAAACTCATTTGGTTCACCAAATAACCCATTAATTTTACCAGCAACAGGTGTACGTGCAGCACTGTTCCCTGCGAATACATTGCCTAGTGGAACGCAATCAAGGCTTATCTCGCCATGTTTGGATTTATCAGCAATGACAACACCAACTGTTAGAATTTGGGCTTCACAAAATGGCGAGGCATTAACCAACTTAGATAGGGTGAGTGTAACAATTTCAGGTGGATTTGGCTTGTGGAGTGCGCCATTGGGAACAATCGTTCGTCCAGTTAGTGGCCTACCATTCCCTCGCTTCTCGCAAATTGATGTTTGCTTAGGTAGTCAATTCGTAGGAAATGGATTTAGAATCGGTATCCTTGCAGAATCTGCTGGAGGAAATCCAATTGTACTTGATAGTATTGTTATCTTCGATGATAAATTGGTTAATCCAGTTGCGCCTCTTACAACAACTATTTGCCGATCTACACCGATTAATGTTACAACTGTAGGAGTTAGCAATTACAATTACACGCTTGTAAATGCATTTGACTTGCAACCTATTGGTGGTCCAACTTTACCTGGAGCCAACGGAGTTCTTAACTTAACTGCTCCTACACCAAGTATTGACTCTGTATATGCATTGGTACGTTACACCAATACGTTATCAGGTTGCAATGGAACTTTACCAGATACTGCAAAAATTGGCATTCAGCATTTCTTTAATGGTCCATTTATTACTCAGGGTGTTCCTTTTACAGGAGTGTTTAGTACCACCACTCTTCCTGATGGAGCCGAAATTGGGGATGAACTCAATTACACCATGAACCCTCCATCTGGTTTAACCAATGCTGATTATGGCAATAAGTGGACAATTGTTTCACCTTCTGTAAGAACGATTTCTGGAGCAAACATAAGCAATAGCACATTTACTGCTCCTACTGTTTCTACTAATGGTAACTACCAAGTTTTACCTGGCGCACCTGATGCAGATAGTGTATACTTCTTATCAGTAACCTATAGGTTATTACCTACAAATTGCGATTCGGTAATTACACGCAGAATTAGGGTAACATCAGCTCCAACGGCTAACTTTGTTCCAACAAATGATTCTGTTTGTATTGGTTCTACCATATTTTTCTCAAATACAACTTCATCCGCTGTTGGAACGGGGCCAATATCTTATACATGGGATTATGGTGATGGTACAACTTCAAATGCATTAAACGGTGTAAAAATTTATGATGGCCCAGCGGGTGTGTACACAGTTACTCTTAGGGCAACCAACAACGCAGGTGTTTTTGATGAAACATCAAGGCAAATAACAGTGTTGCCTCGGCCTTCTACCGTTTACACGAGCACACTGGCTTGTGCTGGCGATTCGGTTCAATTTACCAATACAACACCGGAAACAAACCTAACTTACTTATGGAGTGTTTTCTTCAATAATGCAGTTGTAGCGTCTTCAACCTTAGAAAATCCTAAGTTCAACCTAAGTGTTTCGGATTCTTTCTACGTTGTGAGACTTCGTACTACCAACTCATTCGGTTGTTCTAAAGACTCTTCACAGCAAATTTTCACATTCGCCCGCCCTGTGGCTAATTTCACTACAACAAACTCATGTTTAAGTGCCAATGTTGCCTTGGTTAATAACTCATCAATTTCTCCGGGAATTAATGGCAGGGTAAATACATTCGGAAGCGAGTGGACTTTTGGCAACGGAGATGTTGGGTTCTCAAATGCACCTACATACAAATACCCAGCTTCAGGTGAATATCGAATTGGATTAAAGGTAATTTCGAATTATGGTTGCGTTGATACAACTTCACGCTTAATCACCATTTTACCTGAACCGGCCGCTTCATTTACGGTAGGTAGCGCTTGTAAAGATGATCAGCTTGCCATTAACAACAATACTACTTATTCTAATGGAATAGGAAACGTAGCGTTTAGTTGGAATTTTGGTGACAACACAGGTGAAGTATCGGGTGCAAACCCATCTAAGACTTACTTGGTATCAGGTGGTCCTTACACGATTCGATTAATAGCAAGGGCAACAGACAACAATTGCGCAGACACTGTTACAACAATTGTGAATGTTTTTGAAAAACCAATTGCACTTGTTTCGGTACCTGCTCTCGGCTGTGTTGGCAACAATATACTCTTGCAAAATGGTTCGATTCCATCAGGCAATGAAACGCTTACATACTTATGGGATTTAGGAAATTCACAAACGTCTACCCAAACCAATCCTCAGGTTTCTTATACAACATTTGGTGATAAAAGTATTCAAATGATTGCAACAAGTATTAGAGGTTGTAAAGACACAGCAAACGCTACCATCAATATTCAGTCGGCTCCATCAGTAGCATTCAGCAATACCATGGATTCAATATGCAGAGTAACCATTAATGCAGGTCCTGCTAACCCAGGTTGGTCATACCGTTTTGAGTTTGGAGATGGTGTAGTTATAACAAACTCAACAGCAATTGCATCTAACACTTACACACGTAAAGACACATTTGATGTTACAGTAACCATTACAAATGCAAACGGCTGCTCTGGTTTCAGAAGTGATACTGTAATTACTACTGGATGTATTCCAATTGGTTTAAATGATGTAGAAGCCATGTATAACTTGTCTGTTTATCCAAATCCATTTACTTCAGTTGCAAATATTGCCTATAGCTTAGATCAAACGAAAGACGTTGCAATTACAATCTTTGATGTACTCGGACGTAAAGTTGGTGAAGAGGTTATAGCAAAACAATCGGCAGGTAACCACAACCTCGAATTGGATGCGGCTAAATTCAATTATGGGAATGGAATCTATAATATCAGAATTCAAATTGGTGGTGAAACGATTACCAAGCAAGTAATCCGAAACTAAATCTGATTAATATCTAAACAAAGCCCTGGCTAAAAGCCGGGGCTTTGTTTTTTGCTTACATTTGTACCCAATCGATTAATTATGGATACCGTAAAAACACCTCAACAATCTCATACGATAATGAATGAGCTTGTATTGCCAAACGATACCAACACATTAAACAATTTGATGGGAGGAAAGCTACTTCATTGGATGGATATAGTTGCCGCTATAGCTGCTCAAAAACACTCTGGCAAAACTGTGGTTACCGCGTCAGTTGACAATGTGAGCTTCGGTAAATGCATCAAGTTAGGAGATGTTGTGACACTTGAGGCGAAGGTTTCAAGATCGTTTAATACATCAATGGAAATTCACATTGTAGTGCATGCTGAAAATATTCCTTCAGGCGAGCGTTTTAAAAGCAATGAGGCCTACTATACATTTGTTGCCCTCGACCGTAATGGGGTGCCTGTTAAAGCGCCTAAAATTGAGCCACATACCGAAGATGAACACAAAAGATTTGAAGGGGCATTAAGAAGACGTCAATTGCGCTTGGTATTAGCTGGCAAAATGAAACCAGACGAGGCAACAGAGCTCAAAGCACTTTTTGTTGAGGAGTAATATATCAGGCGGCCATTTCTTAGTTAAAGGTATGCTTTTGACTAATGCCTTACAACAAATTTACTATCAGATTCTTAGTTTGTTTGGTTTTTGAGAAGGGATATTTCTAAAAAATTGCACCTAAAGAGTGCCCTTAGAAATCTGACGAAAGTTTCTTTTTTAAGCCAAAATACTCCTATTATTTGGTTTGATATTACCGTGTAAAAGTTAATTTTGCGGCTCAATTTCGAATTTTATAATACTTAACAATATGTCAACAGCAGGAGTAATTGCTCAAGTAATCGGACCAGTAGTAGATGTTCGTTTTTCTGACGAGAGCAAAAATTTGCCAAAAATCCTTGAAGCGCTTTATATACCTAAAGCAGATGGAACAAAAGTAATTTTAGAGTGTCAGCAGCATTTAGGAGAAAATATGGTTCGCGCTATTGCGATGGACTCAACCGATGGTTTGGTTCGTGGTATGGAGGTTAAAGTAGCAGGTGCTCCCATTTCAATGCCTGTTGGCGATGCTGTGAGAGGAAGATTGTTTAACGTAGTAGGAGAGGCAATTGATGGGATGAAGGAAGTAGCCTTGGAAAATGGCGGACGTTCAATTCACCAAGCAGCTCCTAGGTTCGAAGATTTGTCTACATCAGCAGAGCCACTTTATACTGGTATTAAAGTAATTGATTTGATTGAACCTTACGCAAAAGGAGGTAAAATTGGATTGTTTGGAGGTGCTGGTGTTGGTAAAACTGTACTAATTCAAGAATTGATTAACAATATCGCGAAAGCATACGATGGTTTCTCTGTTTTTGCGGGTGTGGGAGAGCGCACACGTGAAGGAAACGATCTACTTCGTGAAATGATCGAGTCTGGAATTGTGAAGTATGGTGAAGAATTTATGCATGGAATGGAAAAGGGAGAGTGGCCATTGGATAAAATTGATTACAATCAATTAAAAGAAAGTAAAGCAACCTTTGTATTCGGCCAAATGAATGAGCCTCCTGGAGCCCGCGCTCGTGTTGCCTTATCTGGTTTAACCATTGCAGAGAATTTCCGTGATGGGGATGAAAAATCAGGTGGACGTGATATCTTGTTTTTCGTAGATAATATTTTCCGATTTACACAAGCCGGTTCTGAAGTGTCAGCACTTCTAGGTCGTATGCCTTCAGCGGTAGGTTACCAACCAACTCTTGCTTCTGAAATGGGTGCGATGCAAGAACGTATTACCTCTACCAAAAGAGGTTCTATTACATCTGTACAGGCGGTCTATGTGCCTGCAGACGATTTAACTGACCCTGCTCCTGCAACAACATTTGCGCACTTAGATGCAACAACCGTATTAAGTAGAAAAATTGCTGAGTTGGGAATTTACCCGGCAGTAGATCCTCTTGATTCTACTTCAAGGATTTTAACTCCAGCAGTTGTTGGTGATGCTCATTACAATTGTGCTCAACGCGTAAAACAAATTTTGCAACGTTATAAGGAGCTTCAAGATATTATCGCAATCTTAGGTATGGATGAGTTGTCTGAAGAAGATAAATTAACTGTTTCAAGAGCTAGACGTGTGCAACGTTTCTTGTCACAACCATTCCACGTTGCTGAACAGTTTACTGGATTAAAAGGTGTGCTTGTGCCTATTGAAGAAACAATTAAAGGATTTAACATGATTATGGATGGAAAGGTAGATCAATATCCAGAGGCTGCATTTAATCTTGTTGGAACCATTGAGGATGCAATAGCCAAAGGCGAAAAAATGTTGGCAGAATCAAAATAAGTATTCCTAATAACAAATCTTGTAATGATGCATTTAGAAATTTTAACACCTGATAAATCGTTGTTTTCTGGCGAAGTATCAGCGGTAACCTTGCCTGGAGCTGCTGGTGAATTTCAAGTACTCAGCAACCATGCTGCTTTGGTAGCATCACTACAATCAGGTATTGTAAGAATAAAACAATCCAATGGACATGATCAGTCTGTATCAATTGAAGGTGGTGTAGTAGAGGTATTGAACAATTCAATTGTAGTATTGGCATAATAGCTTAAAGCATTTTAGTAAAGGCCGCTTGCATCGCAAAGCGGCCTTTTTTGTTAAATTGCATCCCGTGATGAGTTTATATTTTCGAATCATACGGGTAGTTTGCATTGTGCTTAGTGTTTGCCAAACACTAAAAGCAGCTGTTACAACAACAGATAGTTTACTAATACAATTGGGCCAATATCCTACATCAAGCAAACTTAGGGTGCCAATTTTGTTTTTACTGTTTGATGAAAATATTAAGAATGATCCAAATAAAGCTGCTGGTTATATTTATGAAGCACTCGCAATATGTAATGACTTAAACTTGGATAAAGAAAAGGCAAATGCACTGCATAAACTTGGAGAAGTAAATTTGGATGAAAATGAACTTGATTCAGCTATTTGGTATTTTTCAACTGCAATAGATTTATTAAAAGAAAGTGCACAGCCAATATTATTAGCATCCGCATACAACCAAAGAGGTATCGCTTTTGAAAACAAAGGGCTATATAAAGATGCATTTGAAAATTATTTAAACGCACTAAAGATTTATGAGTCAGAAAATAATTTGGAAGGTGTAGCTAAGCAGTACCTTAATATTGGGCTTATTCATCAATATAAGCAAGAGTTTAAGCTGGCCGATAACTATTTTAAAGATGCACTCCGGATTAGCCAAAACCGAATGTATGAAGAAGGGATTGCAGCAGCTTTAAATAACTTAGGCATCAACTGTAAAGAACAAAATGACTTGGATGGTGCCCTATCTTATTTTACTCAAGTATTAGCCATTGACCAAAAGAACAATGATGAAGGCAATATTGCTTATTCGCTCAACAATATTGGAGCAGTTTATGAATTGATGGGGGCTTATGACCAAGCAAATAAATACTACATGCGCTCTGCTTCCATTAAACGGAAGGTTAGAGATTATATCGGATTGTCAAACTCATTCAACAATATAGGATCCACCTTAATTAAGCAACGTCAATTTCAATTAGCTAAAAATTATTTAGATTCATCATTTGCATTGAGTTTACAATACGGATTCAGAAACAACACGGTTGAAATTTATAAGAATTTCTATGAACTAGAGTTGGCTAAACATAACTATCCACGTGCTTTAAAATATTACCAAGATTATGTAAATGCAAAAGACTCAATTGAAGCATATGAGAATGCAATTGCTATTTCCGAAATGCAATCTCAATACGACTTAAACAAAGCAGAGGCAGCCCTTGTCCAGAAAGAGAAAGAGTTGATTGGCAGAAATTATTTAATTGCCTTCTCTGCGTTCCTGATTTTGATGTTAATTGGATTAAGTGCTTATTTTTATTATAATTCAAATCGCATCAAAAAACTATATGGATTATTGAATGTGCAACACAAACGGTTGCTGTTAGCCAAAGACGAGGCTGAAAAAGCAGCGGCTATTAAAACGCAATTTTTATCAGTAATCAGTCATGAGATTAGAACCCCATTGAATGCAATTATTGGTGTTTCTCACCTAATACGTGATCCGCAGTACCATGCCAATCTTGCCAATAATATGGAGATCATATAAAACGCTTCTGAGAATCTGCTACAGTTGATTAATGATTTGTTAGATCTGAATAAATTAGAGGTGGGCAAAGCTACGGTTGATAAGCAGCCATTTAAACCACACGATTTGTTACATGTACTCGAATTAATGTTTGGCTCCTTGGCCACACAAAAGGGAATTCAATTTACCATAAACGGCCAAGAGAATTTACCTTCAAGAATTGCTGGAGACGAGACCAAGGTGAATCAAATTTTAACCAACTTAATTAGCAATGCAATAAAATTTACCCATCAAGGAGCTGTTCAATTGTCAATCCATAAGGTAAATGATGGTACATCGCAGTTGGTGTTGGTATTTGAGATAACTGATACAGGGATTGGCATTCTTCCAGAAAAGCAATCGGTTATTTTTGATAGTTTTACGCAGGCAGAAACTAGCATAAACAGGCAGTATGGCGGAACGGGATTAGGATTAGCGATTACAAAAAGATTGGTAGATTTATTAGGTGGTAAAATACATGTACAAAGCAAGGTCAATGTTGGATCAACCTTTACAGTTGAATTGCCATTTCAAGTTGCAGAAAATAAACCAACTACTGATACCAACCAAATCAAAACAAATGAGCAGTTTTTACACGGTAAAAGCATCCTGATTGCTGATGATAACGAAGTGAATGTACTGGTTCTGAAACAATTTTTACTCAAGTGGGGAGCAGAAGTCTGGATTGCTAAAAATGGAATTGATGCTTTAAATAAATTGTACGCTAAACCAGTTGATATTGTGTTAATGGATATCCAAATGCCATACAAGGATGGGCTTGAGGCAACGATTGAAATACGTAATGCTTCTGAGCATTGGAAAAATGTCCCCATAATTGCTTTAACTGCAACAGCAGATAACAAAGCCATTCAAAATTACTTGGCTGCAGGGATGAATGATTACATGTTAAAGCCATTTAACCCAGATGAACTTGCAGCTAAGTTATTTAAGTACGCTTATACTGCTTAAACCAGCTTTTAATCTTTAAACCAAGAACTCCCCACACGGCTTCCCTGATGATATTTTTGCTAATTTTAGATTGTCCTAGGGTTCTATCGGTGAAAATAATTGGAACTTCTACAAGATTGTAACCGTATTTCCATGCCGTAAACTTCATCTCTATCTGAAATGCGTATCCTTTAAACCGAATTTTATCTAATTCTATTTGTCGCAATACATTGATGGAATAACAAACAAAACCTGCTGTTGTGTCGTGTATTGGCATATTGGTGATGAGTCGCACATATTTGGATGCAAAGTAAGATAGCATAACCCTGCTCATCGGCCAGTTTACAACATTTACCCCAGTAACATACCTTGAGCCTATGCTCACGTCTGCGCCTTCAACACAAGCGTTGTAGAGTTTTGGCAAATCTTCTGGATTGTGCGAAAAATCAGCGTCCATCTCAATCACATGCGTATAATTGCGCTCTATGCACCATTTGAATCCAGCAATATACGCAGTGCCCAATCCGGTTTTTTCTGACCGCTCTAACAAATGAAGAGCAGAAAAAGTGGATTGTAGTTGTTTAACAATCGTAGCCGTTCCATCAGGAGAATTGTCGTCAACTATCAGAATATCAAAAGATACAGGCAAAGAAAAAACCTTACGAATAATGGCTTCGATATTTTCTTTTTCGTTATAAGTCGGAATAATGACGATTTTGCGGTCCAAATCGGTAAAATTTGTTCAATTATAACGTACAAACCTTAATTTATCAATGTATGGAAGGCGCAGTTTTTTTAGATAGAGATGGAATTATCAATAAGGAAATCGGAGATTACATAAAGTCACTCGATGAATTTGAACTTTTGCCTCATGCAATTACCCAAATTGCATTGTTAAACCAACACAAGGTCAAGGTTTTTGTTGTTACCAATCAAGGTGGAATTGCAAAAGGCTTATACTCTGAGGAAACGTTGGCAATCATTCACAAAAAAATGAACCAAACCCTTGAGGCCGCAGGAGGACTTGTTACTGAAGTTTTTTATTGCCCGCACCATCCTGATTATGGCCTTTGTATTTGCCGCAAGCCAAGTTCATTGTTGGCTCAGAAGGCAGTGGCCAAATACAACCTAAACCCTAATAATTCAATCTTTATTGGCGATAAACCAAGGGATGTAACTTGTGCAGAAGGAGCAGGAATTAGAGGCATACTTGTTTCTGAGAATGAAGATTGGACGCCAATTATTCAGGCTTTTTTACTGCAGCAGTTTCGAACAAATTAAAGAATAAAATGATAATTTGCTCCCCAATATGAAAACGCCCATTATCGCTCCTTCTATTTTATCGGCCGATTTTGCCAACTTGCAACGTGATGTTGAAATGATTAATGCAAGCGAGGCCGATTGGTTTCATGTTGATATTATGGATGGGGTGTTCGTTCCCAATATCTCTTTTGGGTTTCCAGTTCAAAAAGCTGTTGCCAAATATGCCACCAAACCGCTTGATGTACATTTGATGATTGTGCAGCCAGAAAGGTATATAAAAGAGTTTAAGGATGCTGGAGCGGCAGTTTTAACTGTACATTTAGAAGCGTCAACACATTTACACAGGACCATTCAAGCAATTAAAGCAGAGGGTATGAAAGCAGGTGTAGCTATTAATCCGCATACTTCTGTAGCATTATTGGAAGATGTGATTACCGAAATTGATTTGGTGTGTATGATGAGTGTAAATCCAGGTTTTGGAGGGCAGCAGTTTATTGAACGCACGTATCAAAAATGCGCTGATTTGAAAGAACAAATTCTAAGGAACAACAGCAATTGCTTAATCGAAATTGATGGTGGGGTAAATGAAAAAACCGCTCCTTTATTATTGCAGCATGGAGCGGATGTGTTGGTTGCAGGGAATTATGTTTTTTCAGCAGCTAATCCCACAACAGTTATTTCAAAATTAAAGCAACTACCCAAAGGATATACCGCTAAACGATAAATTTTCGTTGAACCAAAGAATGTTTAATAAAACCTGTTTCTCTTTGCTCGTCATTTTGCTCATGTTTTGGGTAAATGCGAATGCACAAACAGGTTCTGTTGTGTATGGTGTAGTTCAAGATTCCTCTGGATTACCTATACAAGACGTAAATATTGTAGAGTTGGGTTCAGGTAAAACCACCATCTCTAAAGAAGACGGCAAGTTCTTTATTGAAGTGTCTTCGCAAGCACCTCTCGAATTTGGGTTTTCTTATATTGGCAGGCCTACTCAAAAAATGAAGGTTAAACCTCTCAAACAAGGCGAAAAATACGAGCTCATTGTAAAAATGGGTTATGGTGTTTCGATGGAAACCTTTATTGTAACAGAAGAAAGAGATAGAGACAAAGCGAGTGTAACAGTAATTGATCCACGTACCATTCGATCATTGCCAAATGTGTCGGGAAGTTTTGAGTCGATTCTAAAAACGTTACCCGGGGTATCGTCTAACAATGAGTTAAGTTCTCAATACAATGTTAGAGGAGGTAATTTCGATGAAAATTTAATTTATGTAAACGATATTGAGATTTACAGGCCTTTTTTGCCACGAAGCGGCCAGCAAGAAGGTCTGAGTTTTATTCATACCGAAATGGTTGAGAATGTAAAATTCAGCGCAGGTGGATTTGAAGCAAGATATGGGGATAAACTATCTTCTGTATTGGATATCACGTACAAAAAGCCTAAAAAGTTTGGGGCTTCCGTTCAGGCAGGTTTATTGGGTGTTCAAACACATGTAGAAGGTGCAAGCCCGAATAAGCGTTTTACTTATTTGCTTGGCGCACGTTATTGGACCAATAAGTATATTGTAGGAACGTTGGATACAAAAGGAAACTATCAGCCAAGTTTTACTGATGTGCAAACGTTACTTACTTATCACTTAAAAGATAATTTAAGTATTAGTTTTTTAGGAGGATATGCACGTAACACCTATTTGGTTGTTCCAGAAACCCGCGAAACGGTATTCGGAACGGTAAGGCAAGCCTTGGCTTTGCGTATCTTCTTTAATGGATCAGATTTAATGCAGTACACCACGGGAACGGGAGCATTATCTATTCAATATCAACCTTCAAAAAGTTCCTTACTTAAGTTTTATGGTTCTGTTTTTCAAAGTAACGAAAAGGAGCAATTTACCCTTGAAGGTGCTTATCGCTTGGAAGAAGTTGAAACAGATTTTGGGAGTGATAATTTTGGCAGATCTCGAGCAAGTAAAGGAGTAGGCTATTTTTTAAATAATGCGCGCAATGAAATTGATGCATTGGTATACAACGCAGGTCATCGCGGCTCACTAAGTCAAGGTGCGCACAATATTCAATGGGGTGCTCAAATACAAGGCGAATCTATACGCGACCGACTAAATGAATGGTATTATTTAGATTCGCTTGGTTTTGCGAAACCAACATTAGTGGATGGGCAGTTTGAATTAAACGATTTTCAGAGGGCGCAAAATTCAATTAACAGTTTCAGGGTAAGTGGTTATATCCAAAACAGCCAATTGTTGATGCAATCAAACAATATGCGTTTTACCTATGGCTTAAGAAGCAATTGGTGGAGTTACAATAACCAAAATGTGGTGAGTCCTAGGTTTCAATTTTCGATAGAACCTAACCGAGCGCATAATAGGGCAGTGAAAAGTGGCACGATTAAAGATTCACTAAAAAGGGACATTGTATTAAAAGCGGCTTTTGGTGTCTATTATCAACCGCCCTTTTATCGCGAGATGCGGGCCTTCAGTGGTAGTTTAAACCAGCAAATTCAAGCGCAACGATCAATCCATTACATTCTTGGAAGTGATCTTAACTTCAAAGCTTGGAGTAGGCCATTTAAATTTGTAACAGAGGTTTATTACAAGCAACTTAGCAATTTAATTCCTTATGAAATTGACAATGTTCGCTTACGTTATTATGCTCAAAATACCGCCAGTGGTTACGCTACAGGAATTGATATGAGGCTTAATGGAGAGTTTGTTAAAGGAGTCGAAAGTTGGTTTAGTCTTTCCGTAATGGATACCAGAGAAAAGATTGATGGTGCTGTTGTATATGATCGAGATGGAAACCTTGTCACAAATCCTGGATATGTGAGACGCCCCACAGATCAACGTGTGAATGCAAGTATCATGTTTCAAGATTACCTACCTAAGTTTCCTTCTTACCGCATGCAGTTAAATTTGGTGTATGGAAGTGGGCTACCCTTTGGCCCACCCGATCGCAATCGGTATGGTGATACACTTACCATGCCTAGCTACCGAAGAGTGGATATTGGATTTATGAAGGTATTAGTTGATGAGAATGATACCAAACCCAAAGCAGGTTGGAAAAAGCATGTTAAAGCAGCGCAAATTGGTATTGAAGTGTTTAACATTATCGATATCCAAAATACCATCTCGTATTTATGGATTCAGGATATCGAAGCTAGAACATGGGCTGTTCCTAATTATTTGACTGGACGAAGAATAAATATTAGACTGATGCTGCGTTTTTAATGGTTCACAATAAACTTTGCTATCCATTTAGCGTTGGAACCACTCAATTCTAAGAAATATACACCGTTTGGCAATGCGCTTACATCTATTTGGTGTGAAGCCAAGTAGTGGTTTACATTTCCAGTGCTTAATGTTCGGCCAACAATATCAATCACTGAATAGGTCACGTCTTCTTTCATACCAATCGTAAGGAACGAAAGTGTTTGTGAGGCAGGATTTGGAAATACATTAATGCTATTGACACTTTTGGTTAAAGAAGGAACATTGTTGAAAGTATCATTTACCGAAGGTACACTGGCATAAAAATGCAATCCGCCACCAAGTTCACCAATAATTATATCGGGCTTATCATCTCCATCCATATTGGTTACGAATGGAGTAGACCTTACACCAAATTGCTGAGCAATGGCTTTGCCGGTTGCAGTTACAGAAAATAAAGTATCAATTCTGTTAAATACAGCACCTACTGAATCAGAAATATTGGTGAATAAATGAATGAATCCTCGAGAGCTTCCAACCAACAATTCAATTGTATTGGTGTCTCCATCCAATTCGCATATAAAAGGTGTAGCATATCCATCTGGATCAATCCGATCATACCCATCAGTGCCTATATAGGTGTAGCGGGTATTGATTCCTCCTAAAGTATCAATATTGGGTAGAGTATCAAAAATGGGGTTAGTGCGTGTACCCTTATTTTCAAAGTACCGAATAATACCACTTTTTGTGCCAACCAACATGTCGAGGTCACCATCTTTATCTAAATCATAAAGATGCGGTGCCGCATTATTCCCAACATCAATTCCATTCCATTCCGCAGCTTGCAGGGTATATTGCGTTTGTGTTGTAGAAGTATTCACATAATAAAATAACTTACCGTTGGTGTTTCCGATAACAAGGTCTGGTTTTCCATCTCCTGTTAAATCGCCAAGTGCGGGGTGCATTTCCAATAGGTTGGTTTGAGCAGATAAGTTTAAGAAGTTGCTATCTGCTATGCGGTAAACAGGACTTGTGTCGCTGCCTAAATTTTCATAAAAAAGCAATCTGTCTTTAGTGTTCTGGGTTTCGATAAAATTACCACTTGTGGCTATAAGCAAATCTTTCTTGCCATCATTATTCATATCTGCAATAAGCGGAACAGTGCGTGATCCCAAATCAATGCTTTGATTAAACAAAAAGAAGTCATTGCCCTCATACTCAAATACAGGATTGGCATTGGTTCCTGTATTGTTATACACCCAAACATTATCGGTATTTTTTACACCAAACGTATTGTTTGTTGATACCAGCAGTTCTTTTTTGCCATCGCCATTGATATCAACATAATAAGGCGCAGGAAACAAGATAAAGTTTGCAGGGGTTGTATTGGAAGGGAATGCGGTGTCTTGTTCTACAATTGAATCTCTTCCCTTGCTATTAATCCCTCTTCCATTTTTTAACAGTAACAAGTTGGTGTAACCAACATCACCATAAACAATATCTTTAAATCCATCATTTGTGTAGTCCAGCATAACCATTGCACTACCCGCATGTTTTTGCTGTTTACCATAAAGTTGGTAATCACAGTTTGCAAGTTGGTTACGTCCCAAGCCTAGGTTAAACTTATTACGTCCTGAAGAGGCTGCATATTGCATATCACCCCAGCACATGTCTCTAAATATGAAGCGTGTGCTATCTGGATGATAGTTGATATTAAAAGGGTTGATTTTGTAATTTTCAACATACTGCGGACTTAGGTAGATCCCTTCAAACGTGATTAAATCGTCATCACCATCATTATCTATATCGCCAATGGCCATATTGTCTAAACTTGATGTTGAAACATTGCGGGGAGGCAAGTTAAACATTGGAGGCAATGGAGGGTTAAATCCAGCAGCGTTTCTACCGGTATCTCTTACCTGAGGGTTTATTTGTTTTAGAGAGAAGATTCCTGCTGTTGTATTATTTTTAAGGATACGCAAACCAGGAGCATATACCTTATAAGTTGGATCCAAAACATAACGCTGATCATCAACCACCGTTGTAAAGATATCTGGTTTTCCATCATGGTTGTAATCGCCACTTAGCGCAAAAGATTCCATATAAGGGAAAGCAAGTTCATATTGAGGCGCATGCATGTAGCCATTAGTTGTTCGAACAAAACAACGAACCTTCGAGGTGGCGCGATCAAAAACGAACAAATCTTGAATGCTATCATTGTTAAAATCAAAGTTTGCAAATTGTGGGGAGTTAAATCCGCCCGTAAAAGGAATGCTTAACGTATCAGATCCTCTTACCACCTTTGGGGAGTTTGCATAATAAAACTTAATATGCTGTGCTTGGATTAAATGAGGAACAAAAAGGAATAACAGGATTATTTTATAAAAAATGTTCATAGCACGAAGGTATTTGTTATTGTAAATATACTCGGATAATTTGCAAGGCCTAAGTTAAAACATTCTTAATATGACGATAGAAGAGATCTATACCATTTTTTTACAAAACCCAGTGATATGCACCGATACTCGTAGGGTCGAAAATGGTTGTTTGTTTTTTGCTTTAAAGGGTCCCAACTTTAATGCCAATGCATTTGCATCAGATGCCCTTTTAAAAGGGGCTGCGTATGCCATTGTTGATGACGCTACCTTAGATCCAAATCCTAATTTTATTTTTGTAAAAGATGTATTGGAAACCTTACAAGCACTTGCAACTCACCATCGCAAACAACTTGAGATTGAAGTAATTGCTATTGTTGGTTCAAACGGTAAAACTACTACCAAAGAGTTAATTACCTCGGTTTTGCAAACCTCAAAAAGGGTACACGCAACTCCAGGCAATTTTAACAATCATATTGGATTGCCATTAACACTTTTGCAACTGAATACATCACACGAAATTGCAGTAATCGAAATGGGTGCTAACCATATTGGTGAGAACGCCTTATTATGTGAAATTGCCCAACCCAATACAGGTATTGTAACCAATAATGGAAAAGACCACCTTGAAGGATTTGGCAGTATTGAAGGTGTTGCCAAGTCAAATAGTGAATTGTATTATTATTTGTTGAAAAATGGTGGCCATGCTTTTGTAAATGCAAAGGATGAATGGTTAATTCGAATGGCAACTCGACTGGAACGTAAAACGACTTATGCAGCTAACACCCAACTTCAATTCGTAGAAGCAAATTGCAAAGGTTTGGCACACCAGCTTCAACCTACAATAGAGTTCACCCTTTCTTCAGCAACTGAACATATAAAAAGTTATTTAAGTGGCGATTATAACTTTGACAACATCATGGCGGCTGTTTGTATTGGGGCGTATTATGGTGTACCGTATGAAGGAATCAAAAGGGGAATTGAAAGCTACAAGCCTCAAAACAATAGATCTCAAGTAATCGAAACGAAGTTTAATACCATCTTGTTAGATGCCTATAATGCAAATCCAAGCAGCATGGAAGCCTCTCTCAAAAATTTTGCTGCAATGCCGTACAAAAGCAAAGTGGCAATTCTTGGCGATATGTTTGAGTTGGGAGATTATGCAGCACAAGAGCATGCTCAGTTAATTGCTTTTATTAAAACACTTCCTATTAATGAGGTAATATTTGTAGGCAGCTTGTTTAAAGCCCAATCAAGTGCTAACGAAACTGTTTTTGAAACAACAGAAGAAGCAATTGCTTATATTCAAAAAGCAGATTTCAAACAAAAGCATGTATTCCTGAAAGGTTCTAGGGGTATGAAACTCGAGCAAATTGTTTCGGTTATTCCGTAACCATTAACACAACTGCGTATGCATTGAGTCCTTCAAGTCGGCCAACGTAACCCATTTTTTCGTTGGTTGTTGCTTTTACAGATACCTGATCTATTTTAATTTGGCAACAGTTTGCAATTGTATCCCTCATCTTATCGATATGGGGCAAAATTTTTGGTTTTTCAAGTGTTAATGCACTGTCAATATTTCCAACTTTATAACCTTGTTGGTGAGCCAACTCAATTACTTTTGCCAATAACTTAATGCTTTGTATACCCTTAAATTCATTGTTGGTATCTGGAAAATGCTTTCCGATGTCTCCTAGGGCCAAGGCTCCTAAAATGGCATCACAAATGGCATGTAATAATACATCTGCATCCGAGTGGCCAACGGCACCAATTGGTGAGGGAATGTGAACACCACCTATCCATAATTCACGCCCTTCGGCCAAAGGGTGTACATCAAAACCAAAACCTATTCGCATCAGCAACTTAATTTACTGGATTTGAAAAAATACCTCCACCTTCTCCGTCATCACTGTTTTTTTGCGATTTAAACGCATCCAAATCAAACATGAGTGTAAAACGAAGTGTATTATCCAATGGGTTGCGTTGCTGGAAAGAGACAAGGTATGAAATATCTAATCCAAAAACATTGTACCTTAAACCAACACCCAAGGTCATGTATTTTCGATTTCCTTTATTAGGCGCTTCGTAAAAATAACCTGTACGCAGTGCAAACTGCTTATCATACCAATATTCAAGTCCACCGCAGATATTAATTTCTTGTAACTCTTCTTTAAAGCCACCCGGAGCATCACTAAAAGATTGCAACATACCTGCTACAATTGGTAAATCGCTGTTGTCTTTACCTGCCGCTATTACTGGCTTCCCATCTGACCCTACAATAATTTGTCCATTGGCATCGTAGCTGTAAACAGGTGGTGTAGGAACAAGCAACTTGTTAAAATCTACCGTTAATCCAATTGTATTGTATTTGTCTATCTCAATTTGTCCATATCCACCCAAACGAAGGTTAATTGGAATAAAGTTTTCCTCTTGCGCATCGGTGTAGGTTATCTTAGATCCAATATTGGTAATTGCACCACCAAAGGCATAATTCACACGGTATTTATCTATCTTGGTTTTGTTGTTGTAATAGGCAGTAATATCGCCCGCAAATGACCTACCAGGTTTAATTGGGGTTTGGCTTAGGTTGGCACCTCCTGCGATATTTGAGTTGATATACCTGAAAGCAATACCAACCGAAAAATGATCACTTAATTTTTGTGCATAGGCCAAATCAACTGCAAGTTCATTTGGGTTGTAGTTTCCAAGGGAGTTTCCAACAACGTCTGTAAACTGAATCTCACCTAATGCAAAATACCTAAGTGAACCGCCAATTGTTGAGCGGTCATTAATATGGCCGTAAGCTGATAAATAAGATAAAGACACATCGGGTACCAAGGCACGCAACCAAGGCACATAGGAAACAGATACGCCACCTTTTTTTTCCAAAAAAGCAAGTTTAGATGCATTCCAGTGAATGGCATTGATATCATTCGGGGTTGCTACTCCAGCATCACCCATACCGCCTGCTCTGCTATCAGGGCTAATCATTAAAAAGGGTACCGCAGTGGTAATGGTATTTTGCCTACCATCTAGTTGAACCCGTTGAGCGTACGTCCATATTGAGCTGCAAATGCCAATACTCAATGCTACAATTTCTTTTTTCTTCATGTAATCAATTAAAGCCCTTAGGCTAAGCCTGCAAATTTAACGCTATCTGCCACAAAAGGAAATTAATTCAATATGACGAGTTTTTGGAAGTCTTGTGCTGACTTTCCACTCCCAGATAGCACTTTCACCTTGTAAACGTAAACTCCCTTACCAATGTTGTCTCCAAATTCATCTTTACCGTCCCATGTCAATTGGTCAAAGTGGTTTCCTTGCGAAATAGACTCTGTTTGTAGGGTTTTCACAATTTTACCAGAGATGGTGTAAATCTGAATTTGTACTGTGATAGGCTCACCTGCTTTGTTGTGGTCGAAATGAAAGGTAGTTTGTGTGGTAAATGGATTAGGGTAGTTTAAAATATTTTGGATGGCCATTTCGCTTGACGAAGCAACAATAAACTCAAGCAAAGCGTCAGATGAGTTGTTGTAAACATCAAATGCACGAACGGTTAAGGTGTGTTTTCCAGCTGGCAACGAAGCAAGTTTGTACCGCACTTCTCCTTCTTGGTAATTATCTAGTTTTGCTTGGTAAAACTCATTTAAGGTTACTGTTTTAGTCACATCATTGTTTAACACCATTGAAATATCTCTGCCAACACCTCGGCCAGTGATATTTACACCATGCTCATCTTTTAACTTTACGAGGAGTGTAGGATTTTCTCCTGTGATGCCTCCAAATACAAATTTTTCATCATTTAAAAACAACCGTATATCTGGTCCTGCTTGGTCAATCGGAATACTATCAGAAGTTCCTCCAACAATAATATTGTCTAACCTACCAATTCCATCTAACAGCCCGTTATCAGCAGTGTAGCTAATTTTTCCCAAACCAATTTCATATGCAATGTCTTTGGGTACGATAAACGAAAAGGTAAATTTGCCATTTTTAACGGAGGCCTTTCCTCTGTAAATTACATTATTGCGCATGGTAAACGTTTGGGTAGGTAAACTCCCGAGGTTGTTACCTATGGTGCGGTATGTTGCGGTTTTATCGTAAATGGTTGGATATACAATTCCATTAAATTGATTGAGATCATTGTTGTTAATATCTGTTACCTTACCTGAAATAGTAACTTTAGCAAATGCTTTTAAGGTGTCAGGTGTAATGGAAACGGGCTGGTTGTTAATTTCTGTAGTTACCACTCTGTGGCTTGGGTATGCTAAATAAATAACAGGATCGCCTAACAAGGTAAAATTGCGTTCGTTTTTGTCGCTTGATATATAATCGTTTTTGGTGAGCCGTAATATTTCTCCTAAACGTTTACGGTCAAAGGCACTTGCACTGTCTAATCCAATATTATCGAGTAGATAATTGTTTAGAGCAAAGTTGGCGCTTGAAAACACGAGCCTTACGGTCGTAAATAAAGCAATGGCACCTCCGTTTGGATTCAGCAAAGCCATTTCACCTGCAGAGGTTCTTGCAGGGTCATCAAATCGGCTAAATTCGCATGTAGCAGTTACAAACAGAGGCAGTTTTAACCCATTGGTCCAACCTTGTATATCATCCGTATTGAGTATGCGTTCGCTTGCCCAGCCCACCTCGCCTCCATGTCCTGTATAATTGATTAGCATAGCGCCCTGCTCAACAGACTGAACAATCTCTCTTTGTGCAGTTGGGTTTCGAGCACCGCCTGCCGTATTTTCCTCCTCGTAACCATCAATGAATATTTTTTTGATATTGTAATCTTTAAATTCATTGGTAGCTCTATTGGCTAAATTGTTTGCTTGGGTTTGATGTAAATTGCCATCTTCATCATCTGCCACAAATACCAACTTGGTTTTCCAATCACCAAACAAGGGTTTGGAAACATAGTTTGTGATTTTAGAAAGCATGTTTTGCGCTTGGGTATTATCTTGAGCAGGCAACCTTCCGATGGCAATATCCAACAATTCCTTGCCATCAGCAGCCGATTCCCATTTGCCTTCATTGTCATCTAAAAAACCAAAATAGTCATCTGAGTTGTAAGTTGCAGTTGGGGCAAAGGATTCAATACTCTGGAAAGTGGGAACAAAGTTGGTATTATTGGGAATTCTGTTTTTATAATCATAAGAGGCCCTGCCAAACAGGATCAAGTACTTTGGCATTTCAGCTGGGATGCTTGCCTTTTTATAAAACATACGCACAAAATCGCGAATGGCACTTACATCTTGTGTACCGGAAGAAAACTCATTGTAAATGGCATCAGGAGTTACCACATGCACACTTAAACCACTTCGTGTTCGGTGAAAGTTTGCAAGTGCATTGCTCTCGTTAATAAACTGAGGATGGGTAATGATGAGTACATCTGCTTGTGGCAGCCCATGCAGGTTTTGATTTGGCATGGCAACCATGCTTATTGGGGTTAAAAATTGGTTGCCTGTAAAGCTAATGTATTCGCGCAGCGAATCGGTTGATGCAACAAACTGAACGCTCGAACCTGTAAAATTGGTGTTTAAACGTTTTATTTGATGCGGCTTTGTAACATCCCAAACATTAAGTGGCAATTGACTCGTTATGTCAAATGTAGCGATGGCATTTGGTGCAACACTTCTTCTGTCTCTAAAAAGGAGTTGCCCACCATTTTGAACTAACAAGTTTCGGCTTTGCAGTTCAAAATAATCTAACCATCCCAAGGAACCTGGTATAGGAATATTGTACGTATACGATAGGTTAATATTGCCAGATGTGGCATTAAAACTGGTTGCAATTAAAGAGGAAGCAGCGTAGGCAGATTCGTAATCAGCAAAAACAGCTCCAACAGATTGGTTGCTGATGAATTGGTTGTTTTGGGTAATGGAAAATGAACTTGGTGTAAAACTCCTAGCCGCTACACTTGAAACAAGTATAACTGGTTCGGCCGTGTTCACAGTTCCCATGTTAACCGGAAAAGTATAATTTGTTATTCGATTAAACTCTTCTCCCATCCACCTTCTTCCAGACTTAATTAGGTTGTATACTTCTTTTTCATACACGTATAAATGATCATATTGGTTAACTGTTGCTGTTGGTGTTCCTGCAACAGGGGCTTGCTGTATTCGGATACCTTGAGTACCACCAACTGTTAAAAAATAACAGGTAACATCACTGTATAAATGGGTTACATGATCGTAACGCTGCGTATTTGCATTGTACGACCATTGTGTTGGCGCATCACCGTAAAATAGAACCCTGTCATTTTCATCAAATACGCCATCTGATTCACCTTCAACTACAATTGCATTTTCCAATAAGTCGTCAAAACGAGGTGCGTTGTTTCGTTGAGGTAACATACCGCTGTAGCCATAGATTTTAATGGTTCGCGGATCAATTGCATCCGCATTGATACCGATGCTTTTTAAATAGGCTTTGGTGAGCACATATACCCCCGATTGGTTTACACTGATTTTATACCACTGTCCAGTGGCCAATAATGAGGTGGTTGCATAACTTGTTTTGCCAAAAACCAAAGGTGATTGAGGAATCAACTGATAATTTACTAGGATTTCGGCAGTCACCAGTTTTTCCATTTTACCAGTTTGAGGGTTTTCCCGAATGGGAATAAATTGCAAGTGAAGTTCATTTTGTTTCTTGTTGGTTAACAATTGCCAATTTAAACTAATCGAATCACTGAGGTTTGAAGTCCAATCAGCAGGAACATCAAAAATTGGTTCATATTGAGCATTCGTGAGTTGAACACTTGGGTTTACAGCACCTGGCAAAGGCTGAACAAATTTGTACCAAGGCAAAGCGGCAGTTTTGTTTTGAAAAACAGCTTTGTCAAAAGTTGGAGCTTGCCCACCAGCTTGTTTCCAATTAATTCTTAATGGAATTTTAAGATTTTGAGCGGTTACATTTGTTACGAGTGCGAACAAAAGCAAGATTCTCAAGTAAATTAAAAAAGTTGAAGCGGTTTTTTGCATATAAGTGTAGAATGCCTATAATTGAAACTTTGTGTCGTTGTTAAGTTAGGATTATAAAACGATAAACAAAACAATTTAATTGCTTGTTTGAAAAAATAATCTTACGACTGGCTAAATGATGCATAAAGAAGCTTTGAAACATTAATTTATCATTAATATAAATGCGAGAGTTGTTGCACAAACCGAGTAAATAGAAATGAGAATTCACCTTGCCTTCAAAGGCACCGTTATTTATGTATTCGCTATATTACTTAGTGTTGGCAAAACGATGGCTCAAGACCCTCAGTTTTCACAGTATTACGCGAACCCTATTTACACCAACCCGGCATTCGCGGGCGGTTCAAACGTTGGGCGCGCTGTAATCAATTACCGAAGCCAGTGGCCTGGGATTGCTGGAACTTTCCGAACGTTTTCTGCTTCCTATGACGAACATTTTGATAAGTTAAACGGAGGTATTGGTTTTATCGCCACTGCAGACGAAGCAGGGGTTGGAACCCTTCGTACACTTTCTTTCAGTGGAGTTTATTCTTACCAAATCATATTAAGTAGGTATTTAACATTGAGGGCATCTGTACAAGCTGGATTTTTCCAGAAAACAATTGATTTTTCAAAACTCACGTTTTATGACCAGTTGGTTAGGCAACGTGGATTTGTTAACCCAACCCAAGAACAACCAATTACCGAACCTGTGTTTGGGGAGAATATTGCAGCAGGCATGGTGCTTTACTCATCCAAATTTTATGCTGGCTTTGCCGTGCACAACCTTACGGAACCGAAACAAGGTTTTTATGACCAATCTGCTAGCGCAATCCCTAGGCGATACACGGCCCATGCTGGGTTGATTATTCCTGTTGTTGAGTCACGTGATGCAAAAAAATCGTCTAATTTGTATCCAAGCGTGCTGTATATGCAACAACGCGAGTTTAACCAAGTCAATATTGGAATGTACTACAACCAAGGGCCATTTGTAATTGGTGGGTATTTCCGCCAAAACAATATGAATTCGGATGCCTTCATTGCAATTGCAGGTATTCGAACACCAAAGGTGAAGGTAGGATTCTCTTATGATGCGACCGTTTCACGAATCAGGTATGGAGCCCGTCAATCCTATGAAGTTTCACTATCATTTGAATTGCGTAAGCGTGCACCTAAGAAAAAAGTTCGCAACATCGTTTGTCCTCAGTTTTAAAAGACTAACTTTACAATCATTTTCGTTGTAATACCAATTCAATCAAATGGCTCAGAGACACAACCGAACACTCTTTTTCGCAATTCTGTTATGTTGCGCTGGCCCATTATGGTCTCAAGATCCGCAGTTTTCGCAGTTTTATGCCAATCCACTTTACACCAATCCTGCTTTAACCGGTGCATCAAACAATATTCGCATTGGAGCAATTGGGCGCACTCAATATACTGGTATACCTAATAATTACCTCACGGCAGCTGCCAGCCTTGACGTTCCCATGCCCTCTTTGGGTGGAGGACTTGGCGCCATGTTTACTTCTGATGTTGCCGGTGATGGACGTTTATCTACCAATACGTTTAACTTATTGTATGCGTACAGCCAGCAACTAAGCCGCTCACTTTACGTAAGAGCGGGCGTGCAAGCGGGATATTACCAAAGAGCCTACGATTGGTCCAAGTTTAAATTTGGTGATCAAATCGATATTCAACTAGGAACTTTTAGGCCTCAAACACAAGAACAACAACCTAACGATCGTGTGAATTTGGTTAATTTCGCTGCAGGTATCCTCTTGTATTCAGATAAATTTTATGGAGGATTTGCTGTTCATAACCTTACTGAGCCTAACCAATCGTTTTATTCACCTAATAGTTCGGCCGATGAGTTTAAATTGCCAAGAAGGTATACTGCGCATGCAGGAGCAAATATTGCTTTAACCCAATCGAGGTTCGAAGAACAAAAGGTTATCATTTCGCCTAATGTGTTGTACATGCAACAACGCAATTACAACCAACTCAACCTTGGATTTTATGTTAAAAAACAATCTTTAACAGCAGGAGCTTGGTTTAGACAAACCTCTCGTAACAGCGATGCTGTCATATTGCTCGTAGGGTTAAAGTTTCCGAAGTTTAGGGTAGGGTACAGCTATGATATTACCGTATCTGATGCTCGCACTGCAACCCAAGGCTCGCATGAACTTTCAATGGTTTTTGAGATAAAACCCCCAGCAAAATCGGCTAAGAAGGTGAAAAAAGCCATGACATGTCCTGAATTTTAGGAGAAATTTGGAATATTTTAAATACTTTTCCGTTATATTTGACAAAATTTAATTTGCCATAAGTATGAAGCAAGCTTCAAAAATACTTTTATTAGCCTTGTTTATTCAAGCAGTTGTGTTCAGTGCATGTAACAGTGCCGACAAAAAATCTTCTGTTACAGGTTGGAAATACAACAATACCAAATGGGGTGGATTTGAAAAAGCAAAGTTTCAAGACCAAGAAACTGGACCTGGTTTGGTTTTTATTGAAGGAGGAACTGCAACCATTGGTTTATCTGAACAAGATTTAACCTATGATCGCAACAGTTTTAAAAGACGCGTTTCGGTGCCTAGTTTTTACATGGATGAAACGGAAGTTTCTAACTTTCATTATTTAGAATATTTGTATTGGTTGGGCCGCGTTTATGTGAGCAACCCAATTATTTACAATAAAGCCTTGCCAGATACATTGGTTTGGCGTGATAAGTTGGCCTACAATGAGCCTTACGTGCTTTATTACCTTCGCCATCCAGCATATAGAGATTATCCTGTAGTAGGTGTGAGTTGGTTGCAAGCTAAAGCTTATGCCGAATGGAGAACCGACCGTGTAAATGAAATGATTCTTGCCCGTGAAGGCTTTATTGATTTGGATGTACAGAAAGCGGTTGACGATAATAACTTTAATACAGAGGCTTATCTATTAGGCTTGTATACACCTACAGCTAAAAAACAATTGAAGGATTATGCTCCAGGTGGAAGCAAAAGAAATGTGCGCATGGAAGACGGAATTTTGTTGCCTGAGTACAGATTACCAACTGAAACAGAATGGGAGTATGCTGCATTTGGTTATTACTCACCTGAAGTAAACGAGAACATTGATGTTAAGCGTATTTACCCATGGGATGGACTTACCTTACGTAGGAGCGAGACAGAAAAAACTAGGGGTTTAATGTACGCAAACTTTATGCGCGGTCGTGGCGATGCTGCGGGTGTGTCTGGCAAATTAAATGATGGTGCGTTTTATACAACGTATGTTAAGCCTGACGATATGCTGCCTAACGATTTTGGATTGTACCATATGGCGGGTAATGTGAGCGAGTGGGTAATGGATGTGTACCGCCCACTTACAACAGAGGACGCAGCTGAAATTAATCCATTCAGGGGTAACGTATACCGCACAAAAGTAACTGATGCAGATGGTATCGTTTCCGAGAAAGACAGTTTAGGTCGTATTCCTTATCGTGATGTAACAGAGGAAGAAAATGTAAAAAGAAGAAATTACAAAAAGGCAAATAATATTGGTTATAAAGACGAGTTGGCTTATGCCGATTTGGATCAACAATATGAGTATTCGGTATCTTCATTAATTGACAATCAGGCGCGCGTTTATAAAGGCGGATCGTGGAAAGATAGAGCATATTGGTTGCATCCTGGTACTAGAAGATACCTTGATCAAGAATTATCGACTGCAACCATCGGATTCCGTTGTGTGATGGATAGGGTTGGAGATCAACGCAAAAAAGATTAATACGAATAGCAATTATTTAGAAATGCACCTTCAAAAGAGGTGCATTTTTATTTTACAGCGCGCATACTCAAGTCTAAACTTTTGATAGAGTGAGTGAGGGCACCTGAAGAAATATAATCAACGCCTGTTTCAGCATAACTTCTGAGCGTTTGCAGTGTGATGCCACCAGAAGCCTCTGTTTCAAAGCGACCATCAATGTATTGTACAGCTTCTTTAAGTTGTTGGGGTGTGAAATTATCAAGCATGATTCGATTAATACCTCCAATCGCCACTACTTCTTTTACTTCATCCATGCTTCGGGTTTCAATTTCAATTTTTAAGTTTAATTGGTGTTTGGCTAGGTATTCTTTGGTTCGGGCAATGGCATTGGCAATTCCTCCTGCAAAATCATTGTGGTTATCCTTGAGTAAAATCATATCATACAACCCAATTCGGTGATTTGAGCCGCCACCATTTTTTACCGCCCATTTTTCAAGTAAGCGCATACCGGGAGTTGTTTTTCGTGTGTCAAGTATTTTCGTGTGGAGCCCTGCAAGTTCTTTTACATATGTTGCTGTGATAGTTGAAATGCCGCTAAGGCGTTGCATAAAATTTAGAACAGTGCGCTCAGCAGTTAACATGCTGATATCACTTCCTGTAATGGTCATTACAACTTCTTCTCTATTTACCCATTCTCCATCATTTTTGTGAATTGTAACTTGTAAACGCGGGTCTACCTGCTCAAATATATATTTACCTAAAGTTACACCTGCCAATACCCCTTTTTCTTTGGCAACTATTACTGATTTGCCTTGTGCTTCTTTGTTAATGCATGCAAGTGAGGTGTGGTCTCCGTCTCCGATATCTTCAGCAAAAGCCATCTGAATTAATTGGAGTACCAAAGGGTGCTTCAAGAGTTCTTCCATTTGTTATTCTTTTTCAAAACGCATTTCATGTATATGCATTCCTGATCCATTGTCTTTCATAAATATATAAGCTCGGTACTTTCCTTGAGCGCATTCATAAACTGCAATCGCGTATTTAGATCCTTGTGCAGATGATCCTTTATGTTGTATGGTAATGTTTTTAGGAGGATTCGCATCCAAGAAATTTTTTAAAATAATTTCAGCTTGCTGTTTGCTGTAAACGCCTTCATTGTTAAGAACGGTTAATTCAACACTTGCATTTAAATACTTGCTTATTTCTTTAATATTCGATTTTTTAAGCGCATTCACCACCTCATCAAATGTATCAGCAGCCACTAACAACGAGGCCATTATCAGTATTGTAGCAGTAAAAAATTTTCGAATTTTCATATCGTTTTGTGACCCAAAATCATGCCACGGTGCAAATTAATCAATTACCCCGAACCAGTGTTAATTTTTTTACTATTGATATGCCTATTTTTGGACAATGAGTACAAAAGTTGTTTTACTAATATTGGATGGTTGGGGTAATGGTAAACCATATGAGGGCAATGCAATTCAGCTTGCTAAAACACCCGCGTTTGACGAGTTAAAGGCTAATTATCCTTACGCTGAGTTATTTACTTCAGGAGAGCATGTTGGCTTGCCTGATGGCCAAATGGGCAATTCTGAAGTGGGGCACTTAAATATTGGAGCTGGACGGGTCGTGTATCAGCAATTGGTTCTGATTAACAAAGCGTTTTCGGATGGAAGTGTAAAAGACTTAAAGGTGATAAAGGATGCGATTGAATATGCGAAGGCCAATCATAAAAAAATTCATCTAATGGGACTGTTAAGTGATGGTGGAGTGCATTCATCAATTGAGCATGCAATTCGATTTGCAAACTTGTTTAATGATGCGAATATTCCTTATTATTTTCATGCATTTACCGATGGCAGGGATACAGATCCGAAGAGTGGATTGCAATTTTTAACAAGAATGAATGAGGTGTTAACGAACACAGGTGGTAGGTTGGCATCCGTAACAGGTAGGTATTATGCAATGGATAGAGATAAAAGATGGGAGCGGGTGAAGTTGGCTTATGATGCGCTGGTAAATGGAGTTGGAGAAAGAACAGCCGATGTTTTACAACAAGTTAAGGTACGGTATGAACAGGGAGAAACAGATGAGTTCTTAAAGCCCATTGTTCAAACTGATTCAAACGGAAATCCAATAGCTATTATTGATGATGAAGATGTTGTAATTTGTTTTAATTTTAGAACTGACCGCGGAAGGGAAATAACCGAAGCGCTTACACAACAAGATTTTCACGAATGGAATATGTATGCAAAAAAGCTATACTATGTTACTTTAACAGAATACGATAAATCTTTTAAGAATGTTAAGGTTGTATTCCCAGATTTGGATTTAAAAATGACTTTAGGTGAGGTGTTGTCTAATCATGACAAGAAACAAGTTCGCATTGCAGAAACTGAAAAGTACCCTCATGTTACCTTCTTTTTTTCCGGTGGTCGTGAGTTACCTTTTGAAGGCGAAACAAGGTGGATGGCACCTTCTCCTAAAGTAGCAACATATGACTTGCAACCTGAAATGAACGCAGCACAAGTAAGTGCTTTTACGTTAACTGAAATTGGCAAAGGGGAAGCAGATTTTATTTGTGTTAATTTTGCGAACCCCGATATGGTTGGTCATACAGGTGTTTTAAGCGCGGAAATAAAAGCTATTGAAACTGTTGATTCCTATTTGGGAGAAATTGTACCAGCTGGTTTAGAACAAGGATATTCATTTTTAATAACAGCTGATCATGGAAATGGTGAGTACATGATTAACGAGTCGGATCATACACCCAATACAGCGCATACAACGAACCAAGTTCCATTGATTTTAGTTACTCAAAACAAGTCATTCAAGTTAAAATCTGGGAAATTGGCTGATTTGGCACCTACTATTTTGGCATTAATGGATATTGAACAGCCTCAAGAAATGACAGGGAATAACCTGTTAATTTCGTAGGTCAATTACTTCAATATTTGGGTATTTGGAGGCGTTAAATGTAAACGTCTTATCGTCAAGCTTAAGGTTTGGTACTTGGTTAGTAATGGTGTAAGTGTGTATCGTGCCATTTTTATCATAAACAATTGACTTGATAAGGGTCTGATTCGTTTTATCAATTGTGATTTTGATTTTGAAATAGTTTTTCTTCTTATTTGTTGGCGTTAGTTCTACAACTGCAATTTCGCGGTTGCCTTCTTTTTTTTCTTCGACAATACGTGAAATAAATCCTTTATTATACATAGTGAAAATATCATCTATACGAATGGCATTTTCTTTAGGGTTGTAATTGCTAATTTGAACTTCGTTCACTTCTTTGGTGTAGGTCCAAAGTGTTGCATTATCACAAATAATCGTTTGGCCAGCAATATCAAGTTTAAACTTGTTGCCCTTTACTAATAGTGTACCTTTTTGTTTTTCTTGAAACTTTTCAGCTTTACTTTCAATGGCATAAACAAAGTCGGCCTTCATGGTTTTAAATGCTTTGTACCTTTTGCTAATCGTACTCAACAATTTATCAGCATTTTTATCTGGGCCACTTTTTTGCGCAAAAGCTTGCAAGCTAAGAGCGCAGCATATGTAAATGATTAAATTTTTCACGGTGCAAATATCAATAATTCAGTTTAATGAGCGTATCAGTTATCTAATTTGTTGGGTTGACATATATCATGCCAATCATTCGTCAAGGGCTCGTTCAACAAGGTTCTGTGGTAATGATTTTGAAGCCTTGGCGCCTAATTTTTTAAGATCTTCAGTGCGTTTAACCAAATTTCCGGTACCAACACTTAGTTTATTCATTGCGCTTTCGTACGCCCTTTGTGATTCTTTCATCTTATTACCTAAGGCTATTAAATCTTCTGCAAAGCCAACAAATTTATCATACATGTCGCCAGCTTTTTGTGCAATTTCAATCGCATTTTTATTTTGGTATTCTTGCCGCCAGATATTTGCAACGGTGCGTAAGGTGGCCAATAGGGTAGAGGGGCTCACAATTACAATGTTTCGCTCAAAGGCATCATTAAACAATTGGTTGTCGTTTTGAATGGCTGCCGCAAATGCTGATTCAATCGGAACAAATAGAAGCACAAAGTCGAGGCTTTTGACACCGTATAATTGATGGTAGTTTTTATCACTTAATCCCTTAATATGGTTTTTAAATGATTGGCTGTGTTCTTTTAGTGCTAATGACTTTGATAACTCGTCATCAGCAGCAACATATCTGTCGTAAGCTACAAGTGATACTTTCGAATCAATCACCAAACACTTTCCATCCGGAAGTTGAATAATTACATCAGGCTGGTACCTTTTGCCATCAGCTGTGGTAATGCTTTCTTGTGTTTTATACTCCCGGTCTTTAACCAAACCAGATTTTTGAAGAATATTTTCTAGTATAAACTCGCCCCAATTGCCTTGGGTTTTTGTATCTCCTTTAAGTGCTTTGGTTAAGTTTTGTGCATCTTGGTGCATTTGCTGGTTAAGGCCCATCAACTGTTTTATTTCGCCTTTAAGCATGTTACGTTCGGCTGCTTCTGTATCATATACTTTTTGAACCTTCTCTTCAAAGTCTTTGATTCTTTCACGTAACGGAGTCACAATCGTTTCTAGCGATTGTTTGTTTTGTTCTGTAAACTTTAACGATTTTTCATCAAGTATTTTATTCGCTAGATTTTCAAACTCAGCCTTTAGTTGTGCATTTAGTTGTTGCAACTCTGTTTTTTGTTCACCTAAACGTTGTTCTAAAAATAATTCTTTATTTTTTGAGGCGGCCAACTGGTTGCTAATTTCAATTAGTTCCTGTTGCTTGGATTCTATGTTCTGTTGAAGTTGTTTATTCTGGCTTTCGAGCATTTGTTCTGCTTGCTGTGCAGCGCTTGCTTTGGCCAGTATTATTTGATACTCCTTTTGTAAATCAATTAGTATTGATGGGTTGGCTATTGGGTTTTTACTTTTATGAAAGTACCATCCAATCACTAATCCCAAACCTAATCCAATGGTTAAAAATACAATTTCCATAGCCGGTTTTTTGTTGTGAAATTACATTTGAAAAGTGGGGGTTGCAACTAAATTTTCAAGCAATGAACTTCTTATGAAGTAAACAATTTACATTACATAAGCATACCAGCCATTGTTGCCGATAGATAAGAGGCAAGCGTACCGCAAATGAGGGCTTTAAAGCCTAATCTTGCCAAGTCGGACCTACGTGCTGGGGCCAGTTCTCCAATACCGCCTACTTGAATAGCGATGGAACTAAAGTTGGCAAAACCACATAGAGCAAAACTGGCAATTACAATTGATTTTGGGTGTAGAGCCGCACTTTCGATAAGTGGGGCAAGAGTAGTGTATGCAACGAACTCATTAATCACCATTTTAGTTCCCATAAGTGAACCAACAATAAATGTATCTTGAGATGGAACTCCCATTGCGTAAGCAAAAACGGAAAACAATGAGCCAAATATGCTGTTCAAATCAAAACGTGATAAATCAATGCCAATTGCTGATAAATCAACTCCAAGTTGAGAGAGCCAAATGCCAGTTTTACCAAGTGCAAAGTTACCAAGTGCTATAAGTGCAATAAATCCGATGAGCATCGCAATTACATTAAGCGAAACTTTTAGGCCATCGCTCGCTCCATGTGATATTGCATCAAGAAGGTTAGCATGTGTTTTTTTTACTTCTAGTTTAACAGCTCCTTTGGTTGCTGATTCTTCTGTTTCGGGCCAAACTATTTTTGCAATAACCAAACTTGCTGGTGCGGCCATTATGCTTGCAGCAAGCAGATAAGAAGCAGGCACTCCCATTGAGATGTATACTGCCATTACACCTCCTGCAATACAAGCCATGCTCCCTGCCATGGATGCAAGGAGTTCGCTTTTGGTCATCGAGTTTAAGTAGGGTTTAATCATAATTTGCGCCTCAACTTGACCAACAAAAGCTGATGCTACATTTGAGAGTGCTTCACTACCGCTTACCCGCATTAAGAAATGGACAACTCTAGCAAAAAAAGATACAATTAGTTGCATTAATCCAATATGGTAAGCTATGTTCACCAATACTGCTACAAAAATAATGGTAGGCATTATTTTAAACATAAAAAGAAAACTGTACTGGTCTCCAAAAATGGGTTTTAACAGTTCAGGTTTTATTAATCCACCAAAAACAAACTCACCACCTTTGTCGGCCATTTGAAGCAATTTTTCAATAGAGTGCCCAACCCAAGCAAATATTTGCTGCCCAACTGAAGTTTTTAAAATAAAAAGTGCCAATGCCAGTTGCAAGCCCAAGCCGCTAATTACAAGTCTGTAATTAATGGCCTTGCGGTTATTTGAAAACAAAAAAGCCAAACCTAGTATGAGGGCAATTCCCATTAAGCCATGAAATCTTTCCATTATGTTACTTTCGTTTATTTAATTCATCTCTAATAATGGCTGCTTTCCCATAGTCTTCTTCTTTTAAAGCTTCTTGCAACATTAAGTTGAGTTGTTCGGTAGTTTGCGATGCTAAGCTTGAACTTGGTGTAGGTTCTGGTTCGTCAGGCTCTCCAATAATTTCATCCATTTCATCGTTAAAAATAACACCTGCGGTTTCCATGATATCTTCGTAAGTATAAATCGGACATTTAAACCGCACGGCAAGGGCAATCGAGTCAGAAGTACGTGCATCAATTTCACGAGATTCGCCATCAACTTCACAAATTAGTTTCGCATGAAAAACGCCATCAATCAAATTGTATATTTCAACTTCAGAAATATGGATGTTAAATGTTTTACAGAACGAAACAAACAAGTCATGCGTCATTGGCCTAAATGGAACAATTTTTTCAATCTCAATTGCGATTGCTTGTGCTTCAAAGCTGCCTATAATAATCGGAAGTTTTCTTCTTCCTTGATCCTCTCCTAAAATTAAGGTGTAGGAGCCATTGCTTTGTCCTGAACTTAAGCCTACGATATTCAGCTTTACTCTGCTCATGTTGTTCTGCGGGTCACTTGGTTAAAGTGTCAAACCTAAATGAATTTACCCTTTTTTCAAATTCAATTATGTCAATCTATTACACCTCTTATACACACAGGTTGGCTATTTGATAGCGTCTATTTTGATTTCATCGATAAAGATAAACGCGCCATCGCCATAACCTTGATGCCATTTTGGAAGTTTGCCATAATTAATCGCTTTTAGCTTTATGTAACGGGCGTTAACAGGTTTGCCAAATAATGAATTGGTTTGGTGTATAAACACCTCTTCTACTTGCGGAGTTAGAGGCAATTTGGTTGTGATGGGTTTAGAATAATGAATGCCATCAAGTGAATAAGAAACGTTTACTGCGGTGGGTAGTAAAATCCAACTTCTGCTATCTTGCAAATAATTGCTAGTTACTCCACGAATTTGCTGTTCAGTTTTTAAATCAATAATTACTTCTGCATCTACATATTGAAACCCCATCCAATTTCCGAGACGCCAATTTAAACTACCATTAACCCCGTCTAATAATCCATTGGCTCCACCCGCAGTATATTGTTTATTTGGTTTTGAAATCAATTGCACATCATAATCATTCGGTTTCAAGGTGTATACAGCTTTTGAAAGGGCGGTATCTGCACTTGTGTAAGCCATTGCGGTAACAGTACAACTTTCATCAATAGTAATAGAAATAGAATCTGCTAAGGAGGTTGTATCTTGGATTAGAACATTGTTTGGATTGATAACCTTAAGTGAGAGGATTGATCCTGCATTGTTGTTGTATGCAGTTATCAATTGCGATTTTGTGAAAACAGCAGATTGTGATTGTATAATGGGAGCACTGGTGGTATTGGATGCATTCTCTTTTATCATTGGAGCTTTAGGAAGTTCTTGTAGTTTCAAAAGAGATTGTTCAAGCTTAACTTCATTAAAAATAGAAGTATTCACTACATACTCATTTTTGCCAGGACAAATAGGGTAAAATCCCATTGCGCTAAAAACGTACCATGCGCTTATTTGGCCGCAATCTTCGTTGCCAGGCAATCCATCTGGTTTTGTTGAGTATAATTCTTTCATGACCTTATTGACATAATAGGCCATTTTTTGTTGCTGCCCAACAAGGCCATATAGGTAGATGAAATGGTGGCTTGGTTCATTTCCATGAGCGTATTGTCCGACCAATCCGGTGATATCGGCTTGTTGGCGACCATTGATTTCAGTTGATGCATTAAACAAAGAATCCAATTGATCTTCAAGTTTCCGTGGATAAATATGGTTAGCGTATTCGTTGGTTTGATGAGGTGTAAAAAAAGCGTACTGCCAAGCATTCGCTTCTGTATAATGATTGTTTACCTCAAATGGATTAAAGGGATTAAGCCAACCTCCATTTGACCTTGGCCTAAAAAAACCAGTACCCTTGTCGTACAAATGCACCCAACCTGAGGCGCTCTTTGCCGCGCTTTTTTCAAAATCAGGAAACTGTTTGGATTCTTTCAAGTACGTGGCAATGCACCAATTATCATATGCATATTCAAGTGTTTTACTTACCGACTCGTGCTCATCTTCTATTTCCAAATATCCTTTTGATAAAAAGGTAGGAATGTTCCATTCAGCGTATTTTGCCGCATCTATACATGCTTTAGCGGCTAATTGTTCATCAAACCCTCTGATGCCTTTAACATACGCATCGGCAATTACGCTAACCGAGTGGTATCCTATCATGCAATTGGTTTCGTTGCTGCTTAATTCCCACATTGGTAACCTACCAGATTGTTGGTATTGTGCCAACATCGTTTTTATGAAATCAAGATTACGTTGCCTTTGTATAAGGTTAAAAAGAGGATGCAACGCCCTAAAGGTATCCCAAAGACTAAACACAGAGTAATAGGTAAAATCTTGGGCAGTATATACTTTGAAATCACGGCCGCGGTACCTGCCATCTGCATCACTTGCGGTACTTGGATGGATAAAACAATGGTATAATGATGTGTAAAAAATAGTTTGCTCAGCCACGGTACCACCTTTGGTTTCAATCTTTCCCAATTCAGTGTTCCAAAGCCGTTCTGCATTCAGTCTGGTTGACACAAAATCCCAGTTTGGTAGTTCAGCATCCATATTATTTGTAGCTCCTTGATTATCTACACTGCTAATGGCAACTTTCACCAATAGGTGCTCACCTTTTTTTACATCAAACTCAAACCAAGCTTGTGCAGGTTGTTTTTGATTAGAATTGAATTTGTGTTTTGTAAATGGTTTTGAAAATTCAATACAATAATAAAGCAACTGGTCTTGGGCCCATCCTTTGCTTCTTCTGTATCCTGTGATACGAGTGTTTCCGTTTGGCGCAACTTCAATTGCACTTGCAGTTAGCGGGTCACGGTGCAGTAAATCTAATATAATAAAAGCGCTGCCTTCTTTTGTAAAAGTGTATTGATGCATACCAACTCTATTTGTGGTGGTGAGTTCAGCAACGATAGAGTCATCCTTTAAAACTACACTGTAATAACCTGGACTTGCGTGTTCTGATGAATGGTGAAACAGGCTTGAATATTCATTTGCATTAAATGAAGGTTTTTTCATCATCGGCATCAATAGCACATCACCCCAGTCGCTCACGCCTGTTCCACTTAAGTGAGTGTGCGTAAATCCATAAATAACAGAATCGCTGTAATGGTAACCACTGCATCCGTCCCAGCTACCGTCAATTCGTGTGTCGGGGCTAAGTTGCACCATTCCAAACGGAACTACTGCACCAGGAAATGTGTGACCATGACCTCCAGTGCCAATAAATGGATTCACGAATTGGGTGTATTGTGTTTGTGCATGTAATAATTGAACAAAAGCAAATGCCCAAAATACCCTTATGAATGTGTGCATATTGGTAGATATTGATTTATGTGCGAATCACTCCGGGCTTAAACTCTTTTTGCAATGGGGCATGATTAGCGGCTTCAATTCCCATACTAATCCACTTGCGGGTTTCTTCCGGCTTAATGATAGCATCTACCCAAAGGCGGGCTGCGGCATAATAAATACTCATTTGTTTATTATACCTATCAGTGATTTGTTGCAATAAAGCAGCGTGTTTTGTTTCATCAATTTCTTCTCCTCTCGATTTTAAGGCTGCCTCTTCAATTTGCAATAAAACCTTAGCAGCTTGCTCTCCTCCCATCACCGCAACTTTGGCATTTGGCCAGGCAGCTATTAGGCGTGGATCATAAGCTTTTCCGCACATTGCATAATTACCCGCTCCATAACTATTACCTGTAATAATGGTAAATTTAGGAACAACAGAATTGGCTTGTGCATTTACCAACTTGGCGCCATCTTTTATAATTCCTCCATGTTCGCTTCTGCTGCCAACCATAAAACCTGTAACGTCTTGTAAGAAAACCAAGGGTATTTTCTTTTGGTTACAGTTCATAATAAAATGCGCAGCCTTATCAGCAGAGTCTGAGTAAATAACTCCTCCAATTTGCATTTCCATTGGGTTATCAGCCGCATTTTGTTTCGGTTTTTTGGCTTTAACTACTTCTCTGTTATTGGCTACAATTCCAACTGCCCACCCGTCAATACGTGCATAACCACAAGTAATAGTTTTGCCGTACAACTCCTTGTATGGGTCGAAACTACCAGCATCAACTAAGCGTTCAATTATTTCGAATACATTAAAAGGCTTCGCAAAATTGTTTACCGCGTCATACACATCATCCATTTGTTTGGCAGGTGCTGCAGGTTCGATGCGGTTAAAGCCTGCTTTATCATAATCTCCAATCTTATCGATAATGCGCTTAATCCTGTCAAGACAAGCCGCATCGTTTTCAAATTTATAATCAGTTACGCCACTAATTTCACAATGTGTTGAAGCGCCTCCGAGCGTTTCATTATCAATATCTTCTCCAATTGCTGCTTTAACTAAATAGCTTCCTGCCAGAAATATAGAGCCTGTTTTGTCTACAATCATGGCTTCATCGCTCATTATGGGAAGATAAGCGCCACCAGCTACACAACTGCCCATAACGGCTGCAATTTGGGTAATACCCATACTGCTCATTACGGCATTGTTTCTAAAAATGCGACCAAAATGTTCTTTGTCTGGAAAAATTTCGTCTTGCATAGGCAAATACACACCCGCACTATCTACCAAATAAATAATAGGTAGTTTGTTCTCAATAGAAATTTCTTGTGCGCGCAGGTTCTTTTTACCAGTAATTGGGAACCATGCACCAGCTTTTACTGTAGCATCGTTTGCAACAACGATACACTGTTTGCCACTCACATAACCTATTTCAACAATTACACCGCCACTAGGGCAGCCCCCATGGTCTTCATACATTTCAAAACCTGCAAAGGCGCCAATTTCGATACGTGGCTTGTCCTTGTCAAACAGGTAATTAACCCGCTCACGTGCTAGCATCTTGCCTTTTTCTTTTTGTTTTGCTGCTGCTTTTTTTCCGCCACCTTCATAAATTTTTTCGAGACGTGTGTTGAGTTCTTCAATTATGTGTTGCATAGTTTACTGGTTAAATCTTGAATAGACAATCCAAAGTGTCTAATTTACAATCACTAATTGCAATGAACACTTTGCGTTTGGCGCAAGATAAAATAAACTTGCGAAGAACAAATGTTGAAACTGTGCAGGTTTACTTGAGCTGTATCTATTAAAATCCATGAAGGACCTATTCGATATTTACCTGATGGTTTCCTTTTTTAATACGTCTCGCTGTTACTTATCGGTTTATTAGCAACACTTTTGCTCTTATAATGATTACGAGCATTGTTTTTGAAGTTAATTAGCACGTAATACACTTGGCAAAGAAGATAAAAAAACTATTTTTGCAGTTGGCAAGTCTGGTACGACCAGCTCCTGCTGAATCCCCCAGGACAGGAATGTAGCAAGGGTAGGTGGTTGTAGCGGTGCGATATTGGCTTGCCTTTTTTAGTTTTTAAGCGCTTTGTCTATTCGGCTCTTAAAACTTTTGAGGTCTTTACCCGTGCACTTACAAGGATCGCTATTGCTACCAGTGCTGTAGTACATTACCTCGCTTCCCGCGGCCGAAACAAATATCTTGTCGCAATATTTTTCGTTCACTACAGGATACATATATACAACGTCAGGATCTTGGGTGATAATGGCCTTATTGATTTCGTCTCGATCAACCTCTTCTACCTCCATTCCAAGCAATTGGCTTGCATCTTCTTTGCCTTTCAATGATAAGTTACCAGTTTCAATAAGCAGGCGCTTGCCATTTAATATGGACAGGTCGGCTGGAAAGTTAGAAATCATATACGATGCTGAAATTTCTTTATCACTATTTGCCTGGATAGCATAGTTGAAATAATTGTTTAGGATTTGCACTGCTCGAACTAATTCAGGATACCAATCAGTGGTGTCAATGAGGTTGCTGCAAAACGCTTGGGCAACAATTTCATCTAAACGAGAACGCTTTTTAAATTTTTTAGTGACCATCAAACCATTAAAATCATCTTCTGAAGCTCCAAGTTTTGCTTTGATTTTTAATGACTTCTTACTTCTGGCAAACGTAAGGAAATAGTAATCGCCTTTACTGTAGTTTTTGGTTGCAGAGTCTGGAACAAACTCAAAATTACCGTGAAAGTTCCAGAATCGTTTTACTGCTGCTTCTATGGACGCATTGTATGCGCTATCGGCAAACAATACAACAATAAGTTTAGCGTCTTTAAATTTTTCGATATCACTTTTCTTAGCTTGTCCAAGTTGGGCAAAAATTGCTGTTGAAGCGCTTACGATAACAGTTAAGAGCAAAATGAGTTTTTTCATTTGAAATTCGATTACAACTCAAATAAAGTAAAAGAACCTGAAACTGCATAAAAAAAGCCGAACATTGTTCGGCTTTAGAATAATCAATCAGTTATTATGTGGTGTTCTCCAGGCCATATTGTTGGCCATAGGCATTAAGTGTTTCCCTCAGTTGCCTGCGGGCAACAAATATTCTGGTCTTCACAGTTCCAATTGGAATTCTTAAAATCTCGGCTATCTCATGGTACTTGAATCCACTATGGTTCATGGTAAATGGCTTTTTCAAACTCATTGGCAATCCATCAATGGCATTTTCGATATCTCGCATCATGAATTTTTGTTCACCTCTATTTTTTTCAGAATGTGCCATAGAGTCGAGGTAAAAGTCGTTATCAGTTTGGTCTATAAAGGTATTGCGCTTCACCATTCTTCTATAATTGTTGATGAAGGTGTTTTTCATAATTGTATACAACCATCCTTTAAGATTGGTACCATCGGTAAATTTATTCTGATACGTGAATGCTTTGAGCATGGTATCTTGAACCAAATCGTTGGTGTCTTCAACATTACGAGTTAGCTGATAAGCGTACTGGCGCAATGACTGAGCTTCTTTTTGAACGTGCGACTTAAATTCGATGCTGGTCATAATTGTTTAATTTTACTGTTGGATTGTTAAACAAATTTAACGCCATCTAACACCACATTTCCAAATCGTTTTGTTAAATAATTGTCAGCAAACGTTAAACAAGAATTAAGTATTTGATTATCAGTGCTATATTTTCATTATATTATTGGTTTATTCAATAATTATAATAGTTATCGAGGATTTATCATGGTGAAGTAATTCGTACAATTCAAGATAATAAGCTCTTTTGTTGTCTAACAAAAACTTTTATTTGTTAAACAAGTTATACAATACATACTTCGATTGGTGAATTGACTTCGAACCTTCGCTTCCAAATTAATCCTACCTTTGAAGTGCTCAAAAAACTCATGGAAATATCAGTATCACGGAAAAGCCATTTTAACGCAGCACACAGATTGCATGTAGCCAATTGGACAGATGAACGAAACAAACAAGTGTTTGGAACATGTAACAATCCCAATTACCATGGTCACAACTACGACTTAATTGTGACGGTAACTGGTCAACTTGATGAAGAGACAGGTTATTTAATTGATACCAAGATTTTACGTGACATTATTAAGGAGGAGGTCGAAGATCGTTTTGATCACAAAAATTTAAACCTAGATACAGAAGAATTTAAATCAGTAAATCCTACAGCCGAGAACATTGCAGTAGTGATTTGGAGATTAATACATAAACGATTAAACAAAAACGTAACTTTAACAGTAAAACTATATGAAACAGAAAGAAACTTTGTTGAATACAGCGGAAGATAAGCACCATCATGAGGAAGTTGGTGAAAATCATCATTCTGTTTCACTCGAAACCCCAATGCGTGAGGATGCCTTTGAACTTGATGACGAGATTAAGATTGAACTGATTGAAAAACATTTCAGAGAAATCATGCTGATATTGGGACTTGATATGTCTGATGATAGTTTAAAAGGAACTCCTCATCGGGTTGCTAAAATGTATGTTCAAGAGATATTCTCGGGATTAAATCCGAAAAATGCACCTAAAGCCAAGCTATTTGAAAATAAGTACCAATACAAAAACATGTTGGTTGAAAAGCAAATTAGCTTTCACAGTACTTGCGAACACCATTTTGTTCCGATTATCGGGAAAGCACATGTAGCCTACATTCCAAATGGAAGGGTAGTTGGCTTGTCTAAATTGAACAGAATTGTACGCTACTTCGCACAGCGTCCACAAGTTCAGGAACGCATGACTATTCAAATTGCCAATATGTTAAAGGAAGTGCTGGATACACAAGATGTGGCGGTGGTTATCGAAGCAGACCACTTGTGTGTAGCGTCTAGAGGTGTAAAAGATGTTACAAGCAATACGATTACTTCAGAATATTCGGGCAAGTTTCAGGACAACAATACAAGGGAGGAATTTCTCAAGTATATCTCAATGGATAATATGTAAGAATAAAGACTTCGTATCAGCAAGATTTTAGTCTTTTAGTATTTGAATCAGATCTGGTTTTTGTAAGTAAGTTGTTGCTAATACTTGATCAATGAAATGGTTACTAGGGTAGTGTTCCAACATTCTCTTTAATTGCTGAGTTGTTCTAATTTTCATTTGAATAGGAACTTCACCAAACCCCCAAAATGTTCCCTTATGAACAAGGATGCAGCTTTTTTGATTCGAGTAGGTTGATTTGTCAAGTATGGCAAAACTCACATTTTCGTTCGAGGATCGGATAGCCTTTTCGACCCTTTTATTATACCTTTTTACTGATTCTTTTTGCTCACAAGCACCTTTGCAAAATGACAGGCTTTCAAAGGCACTGCAAGGTTTTTTACTTGTATTTACCAAGCAGTATTTGCCACATAACCTGTGTTCTTGCATAAGGGAGTTCAAATAGAAAAGGGCTTCTTGTTGGCTTTTGAAGCTTCGAAGTGGCATCGTATTTTTTCTTACTCTGTCAATAGCAAGCCATAAATATCCTGCGCGGTCTTCGTAAGAAAAAAGACCAAATGAAAAGTCGAGTGATTTTAATGCGCGGTTGTATTTTGGCCAATGTTTTTTAATCTCAATTGATTCAAGAATAAAAGCAATTAATTCTGTTGGGCAAACCGTGAATGAAACATGAAATACTTCACGGTAAAAATGTTGTTTTTGAGCCGACTCTCTTTTGCTTGAAAAATGGGATAAAAACCTACTCTTAATATTTTTTGCTTTTCCAATATAAATAGGGTCGCCTGCTTGATTGCGCAAGTAGTAAACACCGGGCAACTTAGGTAGCACATCAAATTCTTCTATTGGTAAATTGGGTGGGAGTATGTAGGTCTTAGTACCACGCTTGAGGGTATTTTCAATGAGGCTTCCAGCATCTGCTTCAAGTAGTTTTTCAAACAATTTAACAGTTGCAAGTGCATCACCAGCTGCGCGGTGTCGGTTATTAATAGGTATCTGTTTTGCGTTACAAATATTCCCAAGGCTATACGATGAATATCCTGGGAATAATAATCGGCTAAGCCTAACCGTACATAGTTTTTGAGTATTCAGTATAAAACCATGTTGTGCCAATTGGTATTTAATAAACGAATAATCAAAGTTAACATTATGGGCTACAAATATGGACTGTGATAATAATTGGTGAACAATTGGTGCAATTTGTTCAAAATGAGGAGCATTTTTGACCATTTGATTTGTGATACCTGTGTACCTTTCTATAAATGGAGGAATGGGCATATCTGGTTTTACCAACGATTGCCATTCGTAGGTGATGTGTTCCCCATTGTGTAAGTAAATTGCTATTTCGGTTATGCCATTTGCTTCAGCATGGCCTCCAGTAGTTTCAATATCAACAATTGCGTAGGTTAACATTGGTTGCGTATATCCAATTGAAGTTGTTTAAATACAATTTTGCCATTGTTGTTTTTCAAGTGTGATATTACAGCAAGGCTGTTTCGAATGCGAAGGTCGCTTGATTTGGGCTTTCCAACGATGAAAAGTAATGTACGTTGTTTGCCAGGAGTGAGTTTTTCAAACAATTGTTGTCCAATAGGGTCTTGTTCCAATACCATTTCAAATTCTGTTGGAAAAGGTAGTCCGTATTTGCTTGTATCTGCTTCGATGGAAACCAAAACTTGATCACCCATTTGGATAGCAGCTTTTTTTTGCAGGCTTTTGTTAACGAGCACAAAATAGTTGCCGTCACCTGCTGGAAGCAATGCAGCTTGGTATTTATAAGTGTTATTAATGGTGCACCAAACTCTCATTTGATTTTCAGCCACAAGTTTTTTGACATGCAAATGCGGAATGTGAACGGCATTATTCCAAGCAGGGTTATTAGGCTTAAACGTGTAACTTTTAAAGGTAATTGGCGTTTGCATGCAATCGGGTTTTCGCGGCTCGATGAAATCGAGCCGCGAAAACATTACGAGTTCATAATGGTTTCAATATGGTCTGCTTCAATTGGAATGTGTTCCATTAAATCAATGCAGCCGTTTTCAGTAATCAGTATTTCATTTTCCAAGCGAATGCCAATTCCTTCTTCAGGGATATAAATACCAGGCTCACAGCTAAACATCATGCCTGCTTGCATGGGTTCATAACGCATGCCAACATCATGCACATCAAGGCCAATAAAATGAGATGTACCATGCATATAGTATTTTTTAAATGCTGGAGCGGCTGGGTTTTGATTTTTAATTTGGTCTAGTGTAAGCAATTTCAGATCAACAAGAACCTTTTCCATTATTTGGCAAACTTGCCCGTGGTATTCCATTAAGAGCACTCCTGGTTTTAACAACTTTTTTGCTTCGCGCATTACATACAATACACTGTTGTAAACTTCTTTTTGTCGTGAAGAGAACTTGCCGTTTACCGGAAACACTCGAGTCATGTCACTAATATAATTGCCATAATCAGCACCACTGTCTAATAATACAAGGTCTCCATCTTGGCATGTATCTGTGTTTGTGATATAATGAAGTACGCACGCATTTTTGCCTGATGCAACGATTGGTGTAAATGAATGACCTGTAGCTCCATTACGAATGTATTCGTGAATAACTTCTGCTTCAATCTCGTATTCTTTAACGCCTGGCTTAACAAACTTTAATACCCTATCTAACATCTTATTCGAAATTTCAACAGCGTGTTTCATGTATTCAATCTCGATTGGATGTTTAACAGATCTTAATCGGTGCAAAATTGGTGCAGCTCTCTCAAATTGATGCAGAGGGAAGCGATTGCGCATTTGAAGTGCAAAGGTCAAATCTTTGTATGGAGCTAAATTTGATGCGCGGTCGTTTTCGTTTGTATTGAGGTAGACTTTGCTTGCCATTTGAATAATGGAGCGGGTTAAACTTTCAAACTCATCCATCCAAAATACATTTTGGATTCCTGAAGCAGCGGTTGCTTCCTCTTTGGTATATTTATGTCCATCCCAAACTGCGATATGCTCGTTGGTTCTTTTAATAAACAATGCTTCTTTAAAAGATTCTACCGGACAATCGGGAAATATGACAACAGCACATTCTTCTTGATCAATTCCTGTTAACCAAAACATATCACTATTTTGTTTAAAATCAAAACTTGCATCACCATTACGAGGCATGATATCATTGCTTTGTAAAATGGCAATGCTATTTGGTTGAAGTTGTTTGCTAAATCTTTTCCGATTGTCGCTAAAAAGTTTGTTGTCAATTAATTTATACCGTTTCATTCGTATTAATTGTAAAGGTGATTAGAGAGAATACAACATTACTAAATTTTACCAAATTAATGCTTTAAAACCAATGGAAATTCAGCAGTTAGCTTAATCAGCCAATAGAGTCTAATTTAGTAAAATTTGCATTTGGTGTTAGATTTCATTTTCCCATTTGGCAATTACAAAAGTAGCTAGGCAATTACCAATGAGGTTCACAGAAGTGCGTCCCATGTCCATAAATGCATCAATTGCCAAAATAGCAAATGCCTTTTGAGGATCAAGTCCGAGTGAGGATACGGTGCTTACCAATATTAAAAAGGAAGCGCCTCTAACTCCAGCCACTCCTTTGCTTGTGAGCATCAAGATCAGACACATTTGTATTTGTTCTGCTAGTGATAATTCAATACCACTTACTTGTGCTACAAAAACAGAAGCTAGTGATAAGTAAAGGGTAGTTCCATCTAAATTAAAACTGAAACCAGTAGGTAATACAAACGAAACAACCTTGCGTGGTATGCCCATTTTTTCAAGGTTTTCCATGGCCTTGGGTAATGCAGCTTCTGAACTTGCAGTTGCAAATGCAATTGATAACGGTTCTGAAATATGATTGATAAACTTTTTGAAAGGGAGTTTAACCAATAATCCGATTGGTATTAAAACGATTAATACAAATACACCCAATGCTGCATACAAAGTAACAAGTAGCTTTAACAAATCATGCAATACTCCATAACCCATGCTTGATACTGCATAACCAATGGCTCCACCAACGGCTAATGGGGCTACAAGCATTACAAGGTTTGTAAATTTAAACATTACTTCGGCTAATCCTTCAATGGCATGGAGCATGTTTTCTTTTCGTTGGCCCTTTAATTGAGCAAGTGCAATTCCGAACAAAATGCTAAATACCACAATTTGCAATATTTGATTCTCAGCAACTGATTTTGCAATGTTCTCGGGAAAAATATCGAGAATGACATTATGTGAATGTTTTTGCTCTAGGAGTTGATTGGCTTTATCTACTTGTTCTGTTTGCGCATTTAACGAAGACCCAACACCCGCTTGCGAGACATTAATTGCAATCAAACCAATAATGAGTGCAATTGTAGTCACAATTTCAAAATATAGAATTGATTTCCATCCCATCCTACCAACTTGTTTTAAATCGCTATGGCCTGCAATTCCAACCACTAAGGTTGAAAATAATAGAGGGGCAATGATGGTTTTGATTAAGCGTAAAAAAATATCGCTAAATACTTTGAGTTCTTTTGCTGCAGTTGGAAACCATTCGGCAGCTTCTATTCCCAAGAACATACACAATAGAATATACGGAGTAAGTTTACGGATACGCCAAGCGTAAAGGGCCATGGCAATCATAAAGAGCCATCTGCTTATATGTAGCACCGCAGTTGGCACAACCGTCCACTCTAACCAGTTGGCAACATGTAATAAAGAGTCGAGCAAGAAAAGCGAAAGTGCGAGAAGCAGTACTTTTTTGTTATCCATATAAACAAACCTAACAAAAACAGCGCATTTTACGCGCAATCTTTACTTCGATTTGTTTTTAAATTGGAGTGAAGTTGAATTGACACAGTAACGCAAGCCTCCTTTATCTGATGGTCCATCGTCAAACACATGTCCTAAGTGGCCACCACAACGGGCGCATAAAATTTCTATTCGCTTCATTCCATGGCTATAGTCAGGCTTTTCTACTATTTTGGTTTTATCGAGCGCCTCATAAAAGCTAGGCCACCCGCAGCCTGCGTCAAATTTCGTATTTGAAGTAAATAACTCGTTGCCACAAGCAGCGCATTCATAAGTTCCTTCTTCCCAATGTTGGTCGTACTTTCCGGTATATGGGCGGTCTGTTCCTTTTTTTCGGATAACATAATACTGCTCTTCGGTAAGTTGTTCTTTCCATTGAGCTTCTGTTTTATTAATTGTAAACGTATCCATATTATTGTTTAACAACGCGGTAGTTGTATTGTTTACCTTCGAGTTGGAGTTGCAGGATATACAAACCTGGAGGATACAAGCGAGTATCAATAATAACAGTGTTTGATTGATTGGGAGAAGGTTGGATGAAATTGTTTTCATATAAAGATCCGGTTAGTGAAAATAGCGAATAAGAACCTTGTTCGGACATCCCTTTAATGTTCAATTGAAGGTTTTCAGTAAACGGGTTAGCTAGTACTTTTATTGTGATAGGATTTTGATTTCCTTCACGTTGTATTGATCTCATTTCACTGTAAGTAAAGGTACCATCAAAGTCAGTTTGTTTAAGCCGGTAAATAAACATAGATGAAGTTTGTTGGCTTATATCATCCATCCACTGGTATCTTTTTAATTGGTAGCTTGTTCCTGCTCCTTTTACTTTTCCTAAATCAACCCAAGTAATTGCATCTGTGCTCCGTTGTATGGTAAATGAAGCATTGTTTAGTTCATTTGCTGTTTCCCACTTAAGCAAGATATTTTGTTCGCCTATTGCTTCCACTGCGAATGATTTAAAACTAACAGGAAGCGAAGTGGCACTGCTCGTTAAAAAACCACTTGATTGGTAGTTCGTGGTTGTATACCAGCCGTTGTACTCAATTATGGCGTAATGGTAAGTTGTATTTGGATTTAAATTGGTTAATGTAACACTGCTACCTGACCCATTGTATACAACATAATTGCCAGTTCCAATTTGAGGGGCAAGTGTCAGGTTTCTATTCGCTTCATACATTAATGTATCTAAAGGGAATGAGCTTACAGCGGAGCCAGCTTTAACCAAGACTATTCTTCTGGAACCATTACCCGTTTTCCACGACAAAGTAAGGCTGGTGTTGGAGTGATTGGCAATGGAGAGGTTGCTTGCCGATACAGTAGGTTCGTTTGGAATGCTGCCTCCCCATATTCGTTGCACAAAGTGAGGGCTGTCAATATATGGATTTCGATTTGCTTGCAATGCAAAAATGGCATTGTTGCGTTTAATTTCTTTGTCGCTTACTGGGTCAAGGTTGTGCCATGAAATTAACAAATCAATATACCAAGAATCGTATGCAGGGAACGAATTCCCGGCAAGTACGTCATTTGCGTTTCCATTGCTTTGCCAACCACTAATTAAGTTTTCGTACCGTGTAGCCATGTAGAGCTGGGCTCTTGCTATGTCTCCTTTGTACTCATCAATGGGTTCAAATACAATTCCAGAATATCCTGAGTTTGTTGTACCAGTTCCACGTTTGCCTCCATAGCTTGAAGTGTATGAAACGGAAGTAACATTGCCAAAAGGGTAATTGCTTCGTTCTCCATTTACTTTTCCATCAGAGGCAAATACATGAAACAAATCTGATTGCATTGGAGAGCCACTTGCAAACCAACTTTGCGGGAATGTATGTTCCCGATTGTAACAATCACCTTCAACAGCATATGTTCCGCATTGATCTGTTGACAGGGTGTATTCATATGGAGAAGTTGTATCGAGTCGGGCAGAATAAATGTCCCAAACTTTACCATTCAATTGTTTATCAGTTGTTGAAAACGCATTCCATACGCCTGGTGTATATCCTTGAGCCGTATGGCCAAGAATTTTGTTGTATAAATTGGTTTTAAGGGTAGCTCCTCTACCTGTTGCTGTTGCATAATAATTGGATGGAGAGGTTGGTATTGCCCAAGCAATGCAGGTTCCACTTACACTGACGTTTCTTGTTGTAGAGCCTACGCTTGCATTTACAATATTGCCACTAAATGAACCAGTGAATGAAGGGCTAAACCTCACGAAAATGGAAACAGTATCTACAAATCCTGATACAGGAGTTAAGGTTACGCTTTTACCATAACCATGTAAATAAGAGGTTGATACTTCAAAGGTACTATCAGCGGTAATGACTAGATTGGCAGAGAGGGAAGTGCCAAAAACCGTATATCTTAATACAGTTGAACTGTGAAAAGGGTATACGTTTCCAAACGAAGAAAGCGCAGTGACATTGGTGGTAATGGTTCCAGCTAAAAGTTGGAGATTACTTAATAATACAGAAATGAGCAACAGTCGTTTCACGGAGCTAAGATAGTTTATATTTTGTTATGCTATGGTTAACAATTCGTTTTCAAACAGGCTTCGGCCATTAGGCTTGCACAGCGTTCGCCATCCATTGCTGCACTCACAATACCACCTGCATATCCTGCACCTTCAGCACATGGGTAAAGCCCTTTTATTTCTGGATGCATTAATGTAGTTGGGTCACGCGGAATTCGAACGGGAGAAGAAGTACGCGATTCAGTTGCCACCATAACTGCTTCGTTGGTTACATAACCTTTCATTTTTTTACCGAATACAGAGAGGGCATCTCTTAATGAATTGGCCACGAACGAAGGTAAAATCTCATTCAAATTGTGGCTTTGGATTCCTGGTAAATAGGAGCAATCGGGCAATTTGTTTGAGTGTTTGTTTGATACAAAATCGGCTACCCTTTGCGCTGGGGCTTGGAGGCTTTGTGTTGCTTCGAAAGCTTTTTGTTCAACACTTGCTTGAAAGCGCATTGCTGCTAATGAGCCATTTTTCGTATACGTTCCCAAATCGGTTTGTTGCACTGCAACTACAAGTCCTGAGTTGGCAAATTCGTTGTTTCGTTTACTTGGGCTCCATCCATTTACTACAACCTCCCCAGGAGCTGTAGCGGCAGGAGCTATAATTCCACCAGGGCACATGCAAAAAGAAAACACACCCCTACCAAGTGATTGGTTAACGATGCTGTATGAAGCTGGCGGTAGGTAATCACCTCTTGATTCACATTTGTATTGGATCTGATCAATTAATGATTGTGGGTGCTCTATTCGTACACCCAAAGCGAAAGGTTTGGCTTCGATTGAAATCTTTTTTCGGTGTAATAATTCGAAAATATCTCGAGCTGAATGCCCTGTTGCTAACAACACATTTTGCGTTGGTATAGTATATGTTTGATCCGTATTTAGCGTATGTTGAATGCTTACTCCTGATACTCCTTGGCTGTTGGTAATAATATCAATGAGTTTGCTGTTGAAGTGAAACTCACCTCCGCATGTTTCAATGGTTTGTCTAATATTGGTAATAATGCCTGGCAGTTTATTGGTGCCAATATGTGGATGCGCTTCATACAAAATATTAGAATCTGCGCCATGATAGGCTAACAAGTGGAGTATTCGTTGCACATCACCCCGTTTGGTAGAACGAGTATAGAGTTTGCCGTCACTATACGTACCAGCCCCACCTTCACCAAAACAGTAGTTGGAATCCGGATTTACCGTAAGTTGTTTCGTTATTGCAGCAAGGTCGCGTCTCCGATCGCGTACATTTTTACCACGCTCAATGATGATTGGTTTTATTCCAAGTTCAATTAACTTGAGTGCGGCAAACAAGCCAGCGGGTCCAGCACCAATAATAACAGCATGCGGTTTTTGGTGTACTAAATCAAAATGAAAGGTGTAGGTTTTGCTAACACTGTCTTTATCTGTAATAATATTCAGTAAAATGTTGTATCGTATGGGTTTCCTGCGCGCGTCAAGTGATTTGCGTACAATTTCAACTTGAGTAGAGGCATTGAGTTTAAGATGCTGTTGCGCATAAGAAATGATTGCTTCGGAATTAGCGCATTGCTCAGGTAATAAGCTGATTTCAATTTGTTTATGCATGGTTAGGTGTTTATCCTAAAAACTTGTGGGAAACAAAAATCTGAAAAAAAAGGCGAGTTCCTTACTTTTGCCTGGGTTAAAATGAACTTCAAAGTTCATAAAACTCTAAATCAATCATTTATAGCAGCAATTATGGCAGACATTCAGCAACTTCATCATTTAGCCACTCAAGTTCGAAGAGATATTTTACGTATGGTTCACGGAGCCAAGTCAGGGCATCCTGGGGGGTCATTGGGTTGTGCTGATTTTGTAACTGCTTTGTATGCTGAGGTAATGGATCATCAACCTTCGTTTAATATGGATGGAGTTGGAGAGGATGTATTCTTTTTATCAAATGGACATATCTCTCCTGTATTTTATAGCGTATTGGCGCGTACGGGTTATTTTCCGGTTTCGGAATTGGCAAGTTTCAGAAAACTCAATTCGAGGTTGCAAGGTCACCCTGCAACACATGAGCATTTGCCAGGTGTTCGCATTGCAACAGGCTCATTGGGGCAAGGAGTATCTGTTGCAGTTGGTGCTGCGCTGGCAAAAAAAATGAATGGAGATACAAAGCATGTATACGTTTTGATGGGTGATGGTGAGATACAAGAAGGACAGAATTGGGAAGCATTTATGTTTGCTGCTCATAATAAAGTGGATAATTTAATAGTTACCATTGATTACAACGGTCAGCAAATTGATGGTTCAACGCAACAAATTATGGGCTTAGGCTCCGATATTGAAGCCAAGTTGAAAGCTTTTGGATGGGAGGTGATGCATATGGATGGCCATCAAATGGAATCCATCCTTGATACTTTATCAAAGGCAAAGAGTGCTTCGGGTAAAGGCAAGCCAATTTTCATTATCATGAAAACGGAAATGGGTTACCCTGTAGACTTTATGATGGGTTCTCATAAATGGCATGGTGTGGCACCTAACGATGCAGAACTTGAGAAAGCGTTGAGTCAACTTACCACACCACTGGCCGACTATTAATTTTTAAGAAGGCTACATTGGCTAATAAATATAAATACTGTGTCGTTTTATTGTTAGCACTTTTTTGTGCTCGGGTAAATGCGCAGTCACAACCAAAAGTAAAAACAAGGATACTGTTTTTATTAGACGCTTCTGGCAGTATGTACGCAACTATGGATAAAGATACGCGTATCAATGTTGCTAAACGATTGCTATCAAAAATTATGGATAGTTTGCAAACCGCAAAAGATGTAGAGGTGGCATTGAGGGTTTATGGTCATATCAGCATACCAGCTAAGCGAGATTGCAAAGACACTAGGCTTGAGGTTCCGTTTAAGCCGAATAACCACGCAGAAATAAAACGTGAAGTGAATAAAATTGTTCCCAAAGGAACCACATTGATAGCGTATTCGCTTCAACAAGCAGCATACGATTTTCCAAAACAACCAGGAGTGCGGAATGTTATTGTGCTTATCACAGATGGTATTGAAGAGTGTCAAGGAGATCCGTGCGCGGTATCTGAGGCCTTACAGAGCAATGGAGTAGTTTTGAGGCCATTTATTGTAGGAATTGGCGGAACGGCTGATTTTAAAAAAGCGTTTGAATGTGTTGGACGTTACTACGATGCGAATACCGAAGCAGATTTTGATAATGTGTTAAACGTTGTGATTAGTCAAGCGTTGAACAATACAACTGCTCAAATAAACTTATTGGATGCTTTTAGTAAACCAAGTGAAACGAATGTTAACATGACATTTTACGATATCCATTCAGGTCAAATGGTATATAACTTTATTCATACTATGAATGAAAAAGGCTATCCGGATACAATTGCAATCGACCCTATTTACAAGTATAGAATTGTGGTTCACTCATTGCCAGCTGTGGTGAAAGACAATGTTGAAATTGCGGCAGGCAAGCACAATACCATTGGTATTGATGTGCCACAAGGAACATTACTACTTAAAATTATGGGGCAAACGCAATACCCCAAATTGCAATACATTATTCGCAAAGAAGGTGAGTCGGCAACTTTAAATGTACAAGACGCCAACGTAACAGAGAAGTACCTGGTTGGTAAATATGATATCGAAATTTTATCGGTACCTCGTATTATTCAAAAAGGAATTGAAATTAAACAGAGTCATACCACTACGATTGAACTGCCACAGCCAGGTCGCCTTATTGTAATAGCTGTAACAAAGGCGTATTATGCTGACTTGTATCAAATGAACAAAAACGAGTTGCAGTGGATTTGCAAGATTCCAACAGAAAATAGAACACACAATATGGTGTTGCAACCTGGTAAGTACAAAGTTGTATACCGTTCACGCGCAGCTTACCGAAGTGATCAAACATTTGAACGTGAATTTACCATTACCTCAGGAGCAGCAACCAACTTGACATTAAATTAAAAAAACGGACAGAATATTATGAAAACTTTTGAAGTACAAAATGTAAAAGATACCCGGTCAGGATTTGGGGCTGGTTTACACGAATTGGGAAAACAAAATCCGAATGTGGTTGCGTTATGTGCCGACTTAACTGGGTCGTTAAAAATGGATGCTTTTCAAAAAGATTTTCCAGAACGCTTTGTTCAAGTTGGAATTGCTGAGGCCAATATGATTGGAATGGCAGCTGGTTTAACTATTGGAGGTAAAATTCCATTTACCGGAACGTTTGCAAATTTTTCAACAGGTAGGGTATATGATCAGATTAGACAAAGCGTAGCTTACTCTGGCAAAAATGTGAAAATTTGTGCGTCACATGCTGGTGTTACTTTAGGAGAAGATGGTGCAACTCATCAAATATTGGAAGATATTGGAATGATGAAAATGCTGCCTGGGATGACGGTTATTAATCCATGTGATTACAACCAAACAAAAGCGGCCACCATTGCTATTGCAAAACATAATGGGCCAGTTTATTTGCGATTTGGCCGACCAGCCGTGCCTAATTTCACCCCCGAAAACCAAGAGTTTGAAATAGGCAAGGCAGTTCTTTTAAATGAAGGTAAAGATGTAACAATTTTGGCAACTGGGCATTTGGTTTGGAAAGCGATTGAGGCAGGTCATTTACTTGCAGCGCAGGGAATTGATGCTGAAATCATCAATATACACACAATTAAGCCGCTTGATGCACAAGCCATTTTGGAATCGGTGCGCAAAACAAAATGTGTGGTTACGGCTGAAGAACATCAGCGCAATGGAGGGCTAGGAGATAGCGTTGCACAGCTGTTAAGTATGTCTTTTCCTGCGCCTTTAGAAATGGTGGCTGTAAATGATAGTTTTGGCGAAAGTGGCACACCTGATGAATTGATGAAAAAATATGGTTTGGATACTACCGATATTGTGAAGGCTGTTGAGGCGGTTATCAAACGAAAAAACTAATCAGTTAACCGTTATCGGTTCACTTGCGCTGCTGTGTTCACAGCAGCGCTTTTTTTTATGTGTAAAGTGTGCTAATTCTGTATTTTATTTTAGAAATATGATTGTTAAAGTTCAACGCAAATTTTTACCTCAAAAAATAAAGGTAACCTCTTGGGATGTGATTCAACCTTACTTTGCTGCATTGTTAGAGCGTGACATCGACTCATTGGAGTCGCTACAATTATGGCTTAAGGACCGAAGTGAACTAGAAGCATTTTTGAGTGAAGACTTAGCTTGGCGATACGTGAAAATGACCTGTGATACGACCAATAAAGAGCTGGAGCAATCGTACTTATTTTTTGTGAACGAAATAGAACCTCAAATTGCGCCATTAAATGATCAGTTAAACCACAAACTAGTTAATTGTGGTTATACGAATGATTTAGTTGGAGAAGGATATGCTATTTATTTGAGGGGTGTTCGAAAGGCAATCGAAATATACCGCGAGGAGAACGTGCCATTATTGTCTCAAATAGCAACTCTAAGCCAAAAGTATGGAGCTACAATTGGCAGCATGTCGGTTACCATTGAAGGCAAAGAATTAACCTTGCAACAAGCGTCAAATTATTTAAAAAATCCTGATCGGGGTAAACGTCAACTCGCTTTTGAACTAATTACAGAACAACGCCTTAAACAAAGCAGTACCCTCGATGACTTATTTGACTCACTCCTAGCTTTAAGGCATCAGGTTGCAGTAAATGCAGGGTTTGAGAACTTTAGAGACTATATGTTTGCTGCGCTTGGGCGATTTGATTATACACCTGCAGATTGTTATGCATTTCACCAAGCCATACAAGATGAGGTAATGCCTTTGGTTAAGGAATTTGCCCGCACGCGGCACCTAGAACTTGGGCACGAATTGCGTCCGTGGGATTTGGAAGTAGATACCCAAAACAGGGAGGCACTGGAACCCTTTACAAGTGGGAAGGATTTGTTGGATAAAACGGTGAAATGTTTCAGGAAAGTAGATGACTATTTTGCTTGGTGTATTGAAACCATGGACAATATGGAGCGGTTGGATTTAGAAAGTAGGAAGGGCAAAGCACCAGGTGGCTACAATTACCCGATGGCGGAAACAGGTGTGCCGTTTATTTTTATGAACGCGGCAAGTTCAACTAGGGATGTTGAAACAATGGTACACGAAGGAGGTCATGCGGTTCATTCTTTTTTAAGTAAAGATCTCGAATTGGCTGCGTTTAAATCATGTCCAAGTGAAGTTGCGGAATTGGCAAGCATGAGTATGGAGTTAATTAGTTATGAAGGGCAATCTGTTTTTTACCCAAATCCCTCTGATTTGAACCGAGCCCAACGAGAACATCTTGAAGGCATTATTAAAATTTTACCTTGGATTGCCATTATTGATAAATTTCAACATTGGATATACACCAATCCAACCCACACAGCCGAAGAAAGAAAACGTTATTGGGTTGAACTTAATTCAGATTTTGGAACGGGTATGGTTGATTGGACTGGTTACGAGAACATGCAAGCATATACTTGGCAGAAGCAGCTTCACTTGTATGAAGTACCATTTTATTATATCGAATATGGAATGGCACAATTAGGAGCATTGGCTGTTTGGCGCAATTATTTACAACAACCTAAAGTAGCGGTGCAACAATACAAAGAGGCATTAAGCCTTGGGTATACCAAAAGCATTCAAGCTATTTACCAAACGGCTGGAGTAGAGTTTAATTTTTCAGCATCGTATATTAAAGAGTTGATGTCTTTTGTGCAATCACAACTTCGTAAATTAGCATAGTATGAAAATATTTTGTGTAGGTAGAAACTACAGTGAGCATGCTGCTGAGCTTGGGAATGCGGTTCCATCAGAACCTGTTATTTTTACAAAACAAGATACGGCAATTTTGAAAAATGGAGAGCCATTTTACCATCCAGATTTCTCAAGTGATATTCATTATGAAGTGGAGTTGGTATTGAAGATTCAGAAAATGGGTAAGAAGATAAAACCAGCATTTGCTTTGCAGTATGTTTCTGAAATCGGAATCGGAATTGATTTTACTGCACGCGATAAACAACAAGAGCTTAAACAAAAGGGATTGCCATGGGAGTTGGCAAAAGCATTTGACGGATCGGCACCCTTGGGTGATTTTATTCCAGTGAACCAACTTGATTTAGATAATATTTCGTTTTCGTTACAACAAAATGGCAAGATGGTGCAACAAGGAAATAGTGCAGATATGATTTTTTCATTTGCCCAAATAGTGAGTTTTATTTCTCAATACTTCACACTTAAAGTTGGCGATTTAATTTATACCGGGACTCCATCAGGTGTTGGTAAAGTCAATATAGGAGATGTATTGGAAGGGTCAATAGGTAACAAGAAGTTACTTCACTGTGAAGTAAAGTAACTTCTGAGGGTATTAAATAAATGGATAGATTTTTTCTAGTTCTTAGGAACTGGAACAGACGTAGGAGCGTTGCCTTGTCCGTTGTTTAAGATTTGCGTATTCGGATCGGACAAAAATCCTGTAACTTTAAATTCTGTTCTACGATTAGCTTGGTGTTCATCTTCACTGCACACGCGAGTGATTTTTCCGTTTTCACATCCACAATCATTTACTAGCATAGACTCTCCGTATCCTTTTCCAGTAATACGGTTTTCACTAATTCCTTTGCTAACAATGTATGCAGCAGATGACTTGGCTCGGTTATCAGAAAGTTTTAAGTTGTATTGGTAGGAAGAACGACAGTCGGTGTGTGAACTAAGCTCAATAACAATATCTGGATTGTCTTGCATCATTTTCACTATTTTATCAAGTTCAGTTGCTGCATCTTTTCTAATATTGTATTTATTTAAATCGAAATAGATATTATCAATTTTAATCGCTTTACCTATGATGATTGGGTCTAGTTCAAAATTGCGTAAGTAATCATATTCAAGTTGCCCATTAGAGCAGTTTGAATTAAACGTGCTGAGTTGGGTAGCAGGTTTATTAAAATAACCTTCTTTTGTTACAAATAAGTCATAAGTATGATCTTTTTTTATTCCAGCAAAACGATACTTACCATCTTCACCTACTCGTGTATCAAACACTGTATCTTTTGATTGTTTATTGATGATTACTATCCGAGCATTCTGAATTGGTTTATTTGATTCTTTCTCTGTTATGGTTCCTGCAAGAACACACCCAGTTGGAACCAAGGGAATAATAATTGAGGGCTCTCGAATATCTGCTTTAGAAAAGAGCGATTTTGAAACGTATCCCGTTGCACTTGCTTGTAAGTTGTACACAGTTTGGTTCCATAACATAGCATTGAAGGAGCCGTTTGTTGAAGAATCAATTGTTGGCGCATTTCCTGATATCGAATCTGTTACCAATACAGTTGATTTTGCAATTGTTTTACCAGTAAGACTATCAACTATGACAATGTTAAACATTTTGGTTTCGAGTAAAGTTATTTGGTAAATATCATCATCATTGATTCCGCGTCTTCTGTTGGAACTGATATAACCTAAGGCGCCAGATTTGTTGAGTGCAATTCCAAAATCATCAAAGCTGCTGTTTAAAGGAATACCCATGTTTTCAATTGCGGGCGTAGCAATTGGGGTTTTAAAAATATCAAGCCCACCTAATCCAGGATGCCCGTTACTTGCAAAGTATAGTATCCCATCTTTATAAAAGGGGAACTGTTCATTGCCTTCGGTATTAATTGGTTTGCCAAGATTTTCTGGTGTAGACCATTTACCATCTTTGAATACACTTTTATAAAGATCAGTTCCCCCATATCCACCGGGCATATCACTGGCAAAGTATAATATGGTATCACTATCACCAAATGTCGGATGTCCAATAGAGTAATTATCGTTATTGATATTTAGGGGCTTGGCACCTGACCATTTGCCATTGTTAGATTTTGATGCTAAATAAAGTTTAAGTTTCGTAATTCGATCATCTGATTGACGCGATCGTCCTTTATTGTAGTTGTTTCTTGTAAAAATTACTTTGGTTTGGTCAGTTGAAAAGCACAAGGGACCTTCATGGTATTTGGTTTTAATTTTTTTACTAAATGGTTTTACGATTGAAGAAGGTGTAATAAAAATATTGCTTGTATCTACGTACTTGTAGCCTATGTATCCCATTGTTCGGGAGTCGTTGCTAGTTACCCGGGTATCGTCATCATTATAGTAAATTTTTTTTCGCTCCGACTTCCCTTCTGATGTATCTGGAGGTGAATAGGGGAGAATTTCTGCAGTATCCTCGATATAGTATAAATCTAAGAATGGGGTTTGGTCCCATTCGAATGTTCTTTTAACAGCAGTTGCATAACTTCTGTTCGATACAAACACCAATCCTTTTTGATAAAATGCAGGGCTGAAATCACTTTGACCAGAATTGAAGTTCGATAAGGAAAGTGTTACTTTTAAATTTTTGTTAATAAATACGGTATCTGTTTGGTATAAATAGCGAAATGCTTGAGCACGGCTATCATTTGGATTCAGGCGATTGTATCGGTCGTACTGTAGGGCTGACTCACTATATTTTTTATTGATTGCTAATAGTTGGGCGTATTCAAGCACATAAGAAGCGTTGTTTGTATCGAGTTGAACAACTTTAGCAAAGACCCTTTCGGCATTATACGTATCAGAAATCTTTCTATAACAATAAGCCAAGTTCGGAAGTACTCTTACGTTTGACGTATCTTCTTTAATTATATCTTCATACGTTGCAATGGCTTGCATATAACTCATGTTTCGGTAGTATTTATCTCCGATTTTTTCTTTAAGGAGTAAAGCAGTTTGAGCGTTTGATGTATTGAAATATATAGTAAAAAGGCAGATAGGTAAGAATCTTTTAAGGATATTCATTTTTTTAGAAATAACGAGGCGTAACAATTTTATCTTTTCCAAATCCAAACTCAAATCTCAGCATAATTTCATGTGTTCCTGAGTTGTATTTTTGGAGTTGTGTGGTTGTGTAATCATATGAATAGCCAACCCTAAAGTTGTTTCTTACTTGCAATTCAACCATTCCGACAATCGCATCACCTGTTCTATAAGAAACCCCTAAACCTAGTAAATCATAGAACCAAACATTGGTATTTAAATCAAATTGTATTGGAGCACCCTTTACGAACTTCATCAATCCAGATGGTTTTAATTTAATATCGTTGTTTAAGGTGAACACATAACCTCCCATTAAGAAAATATGATTATCTTTATTAATTTTTATGTCTTGATCGAGGATAATTTGTCTCGAATACAAGTTAGGAGCTGAGATACCTAAATAATATTTATCACTATTAAAGAAGATACCAGCACCAGCGCTTGGTATCAGGGTGCTTAAGTTATTTTGAAACCCCCTATCGTCACTTGTATTTCCCGTGCTTAATGCCGCTTGAGAAAGATTTGCTGTATAATGAACTATGCCAAGTTTAAGACCCATTGACAATGTAGTACGTTCAAAGCGTATACGGTAAGCGTAGCTGCCATGGATTCCAGTGTTTCGTGATAATCCTATTTTATCATTAAAAGCAATGAGGCCAATACCAATTTTTTTATTTCTAATTGGAGCATCAATACTTAATGTTTGCGATTTCGGAGCACCCTCAATTCCTAGCCATTGCGCCCGGCCTAAAAGTGTTGTACTTATTACTTCTCTACTTCCTGCATAGGCTGGATTCAGTGCCATTGTATTAAACATGTATTGCGAGTACATAGGCTCTTGTTGCGCATAAACCACTACTGAAAGCAGCGTTCCTATTATTATTAAATGTATTTTTATAAGTGCTTTCATGTTCTTTACCTGCTAATGGTTATAAATCCTGTACGTTCAATTAGGTTACTGTTTTCATCCATGTATTCAAGAATATAATAATAGGTACCGTCTGGAACACCTTCACCTATTACAATACCCTTTTCGGCAATTCCTCCCCACGTATTTTTATATTCTTTTTGTTCAAAAATTAAATTACCCCATCTATTGTAAATTGTGAGGCTTAACCTATAGCCCTTAGGATTATCAATAGTTAAGAAATCATTTAATCCATCGCCATTTGGTGAGAAACCGTTTGGCACAAATACCTCAGGTGGCGAAGGCGGAGTTAATATCAATGGAGTAGGGTCGTTCTCGATTGGATTCAGGTCATTGTTTGGATCTGGATCTGTACCATCTTGGGAAGCATCATCTGTTAATAATGTTTGTGCGGAGTCAGTACCTCTTACGTATGCAGTATTAAAGAATGGACCAAATCTTTCATTAGGAGTGATTCTTACGGTGAATGCAATTGTATCAGCCTCGTTTATGTTAAGTCTTCCGGTTTCTGCCAGCACCGTATCTGATGTTCCATTAAAGGCATTATTAGTTACCAATTTTCCAGTTCCAGTTATAGTGCCTACTACTGCAAATTGTGTTGGTAAAGGGAAGGTGCGCTTTAAATTGTCGCTAAGTACAATGTTGTAAAGATTGATTGAGCCAAGGTTTCTTACAACGATTGTATAAGTAACTTCATGGGTTCCATCTGCACGTAATCTTGGAGTTGAAACCGACTTAGCCACACCAATAACACCATTCAAGTTACAGTCGTTTACAGTTACAGTAACTTTTTTGCCGATTACACTTGAACACAAACTATCATTTTGTACAGTTATAAAGTATGTCGTGTTTTGACTAAGTATAGGTGTTACGAATTGGTTTCCGGTATTAACATTTATTGTTAATAATGAGTCAGCATACCAAGTAAATACTGGTTTGTTAAGCGTACTGCTTGCACTTAATAAGGCTCTGCTATTTCTGCAAATGACAGTATCCTCAACTATTATAGTTGAATTGGATGCTCTGTCTTTTACTCCAACAGTTGCTTTTAAAGCTGTACCAGGTAGATTTTCCAGGGCATTATCACCTTTCACAGTAACATAAAAGACTGTTGTTGTAAGTGCTCGAATGGTATAACTGTTTCCTTGTCCAAGGGATTGAGTGAGTGCTGAGTCAGTATACCAAGTGAATACAGGATTTAAGACTGTAGCACTTGTAACACTTAATGTAGCGCTATCTCCTGCACAAACTATTACCTGATTTGCCTGAATATCTGAAGCAAGAGCATAGTATCTAATTACATCAGTAGTATCACTGTCAGTAGAATCACCTGGATTGATTACATCAGCAGGTAACTGAACAAGGATGGCATTAACAACAGAATCGGCAGAGA
>JALONP010000015.1 GCA_025454875.1 Bacteroidia bacterium
GCAGTGTTCATACAACAAAACTATTGGTGGAGTAGCGTAATTAGTAGCATAGGAACGAGCATACAAAAAGCGGCAGGTATAAACTCTTGCCGCTTTTTTGTTTATACATTATTCAAAGTGCTTTTAATCAAGCAATTGTTTAACTAAATTAAATTTGGATTAATGAACAATTCGGTTGTACATTCGGATACTCATAAATTCCGATAAATTAATTAAGATATTCACACGCTATGAAAAGAATATATACTTTAGTCTACACCATTGTATTGGTATCTTTATCCAATGTTTTATTAGGGCAAACCACCTATTACGCCCAAACCACCACCAACTTGCATTTAGCTGCAAATTGGAATACTGCTGTAGACGGTTCAGGAACCGCTGCACCGAATTTCACTAATGCTGCAGATATTTTTGAAATCGATGATGAAGTTGGAACAGTTACGATTGGAGCAGCATGGGCTGTATCTGGAACGGTTCAGGTTGGGAACGGAACCAATGCAGTAACCTTATTTACAAATGGGTTCACCATTAGTGGAACATACAACGTTGCAAATACTGCTGTTTTGGAAGTGAACACGAACTCAACTTTTACTTTGGGAACTTGCGCTACTGGATCAACAGTTAGTTACAATGGGGATTTGACACAAAGTGTTAGGGGAGGTACATACCATCATTTAATTTTAACCAACGCAACAGCAGCAAGAACAAAGACAGCAAGCGCTGCAATTACGGTGAATGGCGACTTAACAATTAACACAAACAATACACTCGCAATGGCAACATTCCAGTTGGTGGATGTTGTGGGAACGATATCAGGAACTGGAGCCATTACAACAACAAACACAGGTACAAATCCATTGCCTAATGCAAAAGTGTGGACCCAAACAGTTACTTATAGCGCAGCTACTTCTGGAGTTGCAAGTGGAACATATGAGAACCTCATTATTGCAACAGCAGGGAATAAAACAGCACAAGGTGCAATTACCGTGAATACTTCGTTGAATGTATCTGCAACACTGGTTATGTCAACATTTGTGTTGGATGGAGCATTTACACCAATAAGTGCTGGAACAATCACAACTAATGCAACGAGTGCAACACCAATACCAAGTGGACTCACATGGCCGCAAACAGTGCAGTTTAACGGAACTGCGGCACAAACAGTTCCAAGTGGAACGTATCAAAATCTGCAAATTAATGGAGGTTCGAGTGTTGTTAAAACAGCGTCAGGAAATATTGCTGTGCAAGGAACACTTACCATAGCTGCAACTACCTTTTTTGATATGGCAACCAACGATATTACAAGTGTTGGAACCTATGCCAATAGCGGCACGTTACGCACACAAAGCACAAGTGCAACGCCACTTCCTTCTAATGAAACAATTGGGGGAACAGTTGTTTATAATAGCAGTTCTGCGCAAACTATTGTTCATGGAACCTATGCAGTTTTGACTATTTCGGGAGGCGATCGGACAATTTCCAATTTAGGTACACTTACAATCTCAGGAAATTTCACCACGGGGAGCGGTGCAATCACAGCAACAGGAACAACCATTGTACTAACAGGAACAGGCAACCCACAAACCATTACATTGGATGGACAATCTAATTTGGTTTTGGAGAATCTAACCATTGCAAGTTCGAGTGCAAATAGCAAAACATTCAATTCAACCACTGCTTGTTCTTTAACAGTAAATGGAATCTTGGAAATTCAAGCAAATCGTTTACTTACTTTAGGGGCAAATGTTCAATTGTTTTTAGGCTTGGGATCTTCGTTTGCTGGAACTGGAACATTATCTACAGCAAACACTGCTAATCCTCCTATCCCCAATGCAACAACTTGGCCGTTTATTGTTAACTTCAGTTCTACAGGAACACAAACAGTTTCCAATGGAACATATGGCGTACTCGTTGTTTCAGGAGCAGGAACTTCTACGGCCAATGGTAGCCTTACGGTTAATGATTCTTTAAACGTAGCAACTGGCACGTTAGCAATGTCAACTTTTGATTTGACGGGTGCTATTGCTGGTTTCGGTGGTACGGGAATTGGAGGAACTGGAACAATCACAACAAATAGCACCAGTTTAAACCCAATACCGGCCAATAGAACTTGGACTCAAACAGTACAATACAATGGAACTGCTGCACAAAATGTGGTAGCAGGAACCTATCAAAATTTGCAAATTAACGGAGGCAGTAGCGTAGTTAAAACTGCTACTGGAACCATCAGTGTGGGTTCAACATTAACTATTGCAGCAACTACCTTTTTCGATTTGGCAACTCAACAGTTGGCTGCGGTTACTACCGTTACAAACGCTGGTACAATGCGCACACAAAATACCTCTTTAACGCCCATTCCAAGCGGAAGAACAATAGCTGGTACAATGGAGTACAACGGCTCAGGAACACAAACAGTAATGCCTGGAACCTATACCAATTTGAACCTCAATGGAGGCACACGTGATTTATCTGGAGCCGCAGATATCAACATTTCAGGAACACTAACCGCAGGTGCGGGCACAACCATTAATGGAGGTACTTCAAATGTAAGGTTGAATGGTGGAACACAGACCATAGTTCTTGGAGCTTCGGGTGCATTTAACAATTTTAGGTGCATTGGAACAGGAAACAAAACGGTTACTGCGTCAACTGGAACATTAAATGTAAATGGGGAATTGGAAGTTTTGGCAAGCAGAACCCTGACAATGAACAATAATGCCATTGGTGGAACTCCAACCTCTATTATTGGAACTGGAATTATTGCAACTACTTGCTTAACGGCACCACTACCAGCGGGCTTAACCTGGACACAAACAGTTCAATACAATGCCACTGTGGCGCAAGAGGTTTCTGGCGGTACGTATGCATCTTTAACGATTGGCGCCACAGGACTTAAAACAGCGATAGGCAATATCACTGTAAATACAACTTTAACATTCACCGGGCCATTAGACATGTCTTCATTTACACTATCCGGTGGGTTCACTAGCGCAAGTGGCGGAAACCTAACAAGTGCAGGATCTTTGCCAAGTGGCAAGACATGGACTTCTGCAACAGTATCATATAATGGTGCTGGTTCGCAAACAGTTGTTTTGGGTACCTATTCAAATTTAACTATCACAGGTGGTTCACGCACACTTGAAGGTGGAGGAGATATCAATATAACGGGAACATTCACAGCAGGTGCTTCTGCTACAATTGTGGGAGGAACTTCAAACGTGAGATTGACTGGCGGTACGCAAACGATCAACTTGGGAGCAAGTGGAGCGTTTAATAATTTTAGGTGTTTAGGAACAGGTAATAAAACAGTAACTGCATCTACTGGTGCACTTAATGTGAATGGAGAACTGGAAGTATTAGCGAGTAGAACTCTTGTAATGAATAACAATGCGATCGGAGGTACGCTTACAAGTAATATAGGTACGGGTATTATCACAACTACATGTGTAACTTCACCGTATCCTGCCGGCATAACTTGGGCACCAAGCATCCAATTGTTAGCTACCGTTGCTCAAGAAGCACCAGGGGGCACATTTGAGAATTTAACCATTGGTGCTACTGGAACAAAAACAGCAACAGGAAATATTACAGTGAACACGTCTTTGGTATTAACCGGACCGCTTGTTATGTCAACATTTAGTTTGAGTGGGGCATTTACCCAAACAGGAGTTGCAACTTTAACAACCGCTGGTACAATTCCTAATGGCAAAACATGGACCGCGGCTACTGTACTGTTTAACTCAGCAGCGTTGCAAACAGTTGCTAATGGTACCTACGTTGCCTTAAATGTGAATGGCGGTGACCGCACCTATGATAATACATCGCCTATTGTAGTAACTGGAGCCTTTACCGCATCTACAGCTGCGGTAACACATACAACAACTGGAACAACATTTACATTTAGTGGTGGAGCACAAACGCTTACTTTTGGAACTGCAACCTTTAACTTCAACAATGTAAACTTCACCGGAACTTCTGTAACCAAAACAATAGCGGGTGGTTCGTTTGGTGTAAATGGTGATTTAAACATTGCTTCAGGCATTACACTGAACATGGTAACATTTAACCTAAACTCAGTTGGAACTGCTAGCGGAACAGGTAATTTAAGGACACAAAGCATATCTACAACAGCCCTGCCAGCAAGTATAACATGGCCATACCGTGTATTTTATGATGCGAATGGTAACCAAAACATTGCTGTAGGTACTTATGGAGATTTATTTTGCACTGGTACTTCAGGCACGAGAACCAAAACAATTTTTGGAACAGGTTCTGTCATTGTACAGGATACGTTATCAATTAATTCATTTGCTGTATTGATTATTGCTACGCATACTTTAGAAATTCAAGGTATAATTGATGCGTCAGCAACTGGAACCATTACTGGTGGAACAACCAGTAATATCACTTTCAATACATCGTCTGCTAATGTTGGTTTAAGAATGACCCAAACAAGTGCAACTACAAGAACAATTAATAACTTAGAGTTTGACCGAACTGGAGCAGTGCTAACAATGGTGAATGCGCTTGATATTAACAGTGGTCTAACCCTTACAAATGGTCAACTCGCAATAGGGTCAAATACCTTAACCATTGCAACAGGAAATGTTAATTTAACGGCTGCTAACAACTTGATTGCAAATGGAAGTTCAAATATCGTTTTGAGTGGTATTGGTGCATGGTCTTCAAACTTAATTTTAGACATGACCAATCCAGGAACGAGCAATGCATTGAATAATTTTACTCAAGGAAGAAATACAACAGTAACCTTGAATCAAAATACCATTATTAATGGAACGCTTACCTTTTCTAATTCTGGTAAATTGGCAATAGGAGCGAATACCTTAACATTAAATGGTGGGGTAACAAACACTACAGCACAAGGAATTGTGGGCGGAGCATCAAGTGATTTGGTTTGTGCGGGTACTACCAATCGCACATTGAGTTTTGATCAAACAACTCCTGGAACCACTAACTCATTACGTGATTACACCAACAACACAACTGGAGGTGGAATTGTTACCCTTGGCAACCAATTACGCATAAGGAGAACATTATTCCCAACCAATGGTCAGCTAGCTTCAGCGGGTAATTTGGTGATGGTTTCAAATGCAAACGACTCTTCTAGAGTTGATATTGCGGGTGCGGGCGCTACCATTACTGGCAATGTTACAGTTGAGCGGTGGATTTCTTCTATTAGCAGAAACTGGCGCTTTTTAACACCAGCGGTTACGTCAACCACAGTTGATGATTGGCAAAATGAAATTTACATTACTGGCCCAGGTGGCAGTGCGAACGGATTTGATTCATCAGCAAATAATGTTGGTACATTGTTTTTTTACAACGAAACGTTAACTGGGTCTTCGAATGTTGGATGGACAAGTGTGGCTGATACAACCACAGTTTTATCTGGTGGAACAGGTTACCGTGTATTTATTAGAGGAGATCGCAGTGATATAAATAGGTTGTTCGGATTAAACGTTACACAAAATGAAGTGGTGCTCACATCAGTTGGAACACTAATGCTTGGCGATGTCAATTTACCAGTATCATTTACCAATACTGGATCTCCAGCAAACGATGGATGGAGCTTAGTAGGAAATCCATATGTTTCTGCAATAGATTGGAATGATTTTTACGACAACTGCGCTGGATGTTATACCAATATTGATCCGACTGCTTATGTGTTTAGTCCTGTAACAAATGGATACGTAAGTTACAATGCAAATATTAATGCAGGTACGCTTGCAAATGGGGTGATTCCTCCAGGTGCTGCCATTTATTTAAAAGCAAATGGTGTTGGTGCTTCATTAACAATGAAAGAGGCACATAAAGTTTCTTCTACACATAACCGCATGTTTAAATCAGATGGGCCTGATGAGTTAAACTTGGGTCTATCAATGTCGGGTTCTTCAAATGCCGATGTGTTTATTTTAAAACATTCACCTAATGCTACCAGTGCGCATGATAATTATGATATCAGAAAGTTAAATGGTGCAATCAATTTATCAAGTTATGGAACAGATAACGTTTACCATGCGTTGGATGCACGTCCAGAATTAACTTCAAATGATACCATCCAACTTTATGTAAGTGGTGGAAATGGAAATTATGCTATTCAAGTGAATACACTACCATTTAATAATAATACCTATTATTTGGTTGATCGTAAATTGGGCTCATCTGCATTGCTTAGTTTAGGTCAAGTTCATTCGTTTGCTATCTCTACTTCTGACAGCACTTCTTGGGGCAAACGTTTTTACATAGTAGCAACTAACCCTGGAGCTCTGCCTGTTAAACTTGTACAATTTACGGGTGTTGCAACAGAGGGTGGTAGTGAGGTTAAATGGGCTACATCACAAGAGGTGAACAACAAACAGTTTGAATTGCAACGCAGTTTCGATAATAAACAGTTTACTACAATTGGAACTGTAGCTGGAAACAATGGAAATACATTGCAAAACTACAAGTGGCTCGATGTTACTGCGAGTCGTAAAGCAGCTAATTACTACCGATTAAAACAAGTAGATTTTAGTGGAGCATATACTTATTCTTCTGTTATAATGGTAGTGTTCACCAATGGTGGCGAAGCTCAGTTTGTAGAAAACGCATGGCCTAATGCAGTTACTACTACCTACAATATAGCGTTGAGTCCATCAGCGTATTCAATTGAGGTGATTGACTTAAATGGCAAGGAATGGATCAGCACCACATTTAACAATGAAACAGATAAGGCAATATTTACATTAGATGCCTCTGCATTACCATCAGGCATTTATGTGGTAAAACTAACGGATACCATCGGAAACAATTCAAGCACATTGAAGATGGTAAAACAATAAGTTTGATTAAACATTTAAAGAAGTCCGAGTTGTAAATGCAGCTCGGACTTCTTTTTTGTTTTTATACAAGGTATTTCTTCAAAACACTTAATAAAAAACGATAATGCTGTATTAAAATGGTGGTGCATTAAGATTTTACTGCAGCTACCAACGATGCAATTAGGCTCGAATCTTTTTCAATCGCATTGCCAACTACTACAATATCTGCACCTGCAACACAAGCTGCTTTTACTTCTTCGGGTGTGCGCATTCCGCCACCTACAAAAAGTGGGATATGAATATTGTTTTTTACTTCTTTAATCAATGCGGTTGGAATTGGATTCTTTGCACCGCTACCAGCATCCATATAAATGATTTTAAGGCCCAGCATTTCGCCAGCCATGGCCGTACATGCTGCTATGCTATTTTTATCAGCAGGAATGGGCGTAGTATTGCTCATGTAACTTACAGAAGTAATATTGCCACCGTCAATTAACATGTAACCTGTGGGCATTATTTCAATACCTGATTTTTTTAGCGTTGGTGCTGCCAATACATGTTTGCCTATAAGCATATCGGCATTGCGACCCGAAATAAGGGATAGCAACAAAATAGCATCTGCATTCGCATCTATTTGCATAATGTTTCCGGGGAACAAAACCACAGGAATGCTTGTATGTGATTTGATAACGCGTATCGATTCTTCGAAAAAACCATTGGTGATGAGGCTTCCTCCAACCAAAATTAAATCAACCCCGGCCAAAGTGCATAATTGACAAGTGTGAATGAGTTGTTCGGTGCCTTCAAGGCTATCCGGGTCTATTAACACAGCCAGTTGCTTGCGCCCGTGGCCAATGTTTTCAAGTATGTTGTTTAATACCAATTGTTTCACGCAAAAAATGTATTATAAAAAGGACAAGTAGCTGATACTGAATTAACTTTTTGTACGCTGTAATCCTAGGCAAATAAAAGACTTTTTGTGAATAAATCATGTTATACACACATTAAGTCCCAACAAAAACAGAGGGAAATAATGTGGATGAAACTTGAGTGTGGAAAATGCGGTTTGATAGAACGATTTTGAAGAAGCACTTTTGACTAAAAACCCCCTAAGTTTTTTTAACCTTAGGGTAACATTAACAAAACAACTAATTAAGCCTATACCATGAGCAGCCGCAACACCAAAAAAACAGCACAACGAGGCCTTCGCTTCGAGCGCTTCTTTACCAAAGAAGGCGTATCTCCATTTGATATGTATGAATATGATTTTCGTACATCCGTAATTAAAAATCCAAATGGCGAAAAAGTATTTGAATTAAACAATGTAGAAGTTCCAAAATTTTGGAGTCAGGTAGCTACAGATGTTTTGGCTCAAAAATATTTTCGCAAGGCAGGAGTTCCACAAGCAGATGGAACCACTGGTAGCGAAAACTCAATTAAGCAAGTAGCACACCGCATGGCTCACTGCTGGATGAGTTGGGGCGAACGTTACAACTATTTTGCGTCAACAACCGATGCTCAGGTTTTTTATGACGAAATGGTGTACATGATTATTGGACAGCATGCTGCTCCAAATTCACCACAATGGTTTAATACAGGCTTGCATAGCTCATACGGTATTACAGGTAAGCCACAAGGGCATTACTTTGTAAATCCTGAAACTGGTAATTTGGAAAAATCGACCTCAGCTTATGAGCGTCCACAACCACATGCATGTTTTATTCTTTCAGTAGATGATGATTTGGTAAATGAAGGCGGTATCATGGATCTTTGGGTTCGCGAAGCACGTATTTTCAAATATGGTTCAGGTGTTGGAACCAATTTCTCGCGTATTCGTGGTGCTAACGAAAAACTTTCAGGAGGAGGTTCTTCATCAGGCTTAATGAGTTTCCTTAAAATTGGTGATCGTGCTGCCGGAGCCATTAAATCAGGTGGTACCACAAGGCGTGCTGCCAAAATGGTTTGCTTGGATTTGGATCACCCTGAAATTGTAGAGTTCATCAATTGGAAAAAAGACGAAGAGAAAAAAGTAGCTGCACTGATTGCTGCAGGTTATGCCAGCGATTATGAAGGTGAAGCTTATGCTACTGTTTCGGGCCAAAACTCAAACAACTCGGTTCGCATTCCGCATGAATTTTTTACTGCACTTGAAGAAGGAAAAGATTGGGAACTAAAAGCACGTACCAACGGAAGGGTGATGAAAACCATTCCTGCTAACGAGCTTTGGGAGATGATTGGTGATGCTGCTTGGGCATGTGCTGATCCAGGTGTACAATACGATTCGACCATTAACGAGTGGCATACGTGCCCAGAAGGTGGCCGTATCAATGCATCAAACCCATGTTCAGAATACATGTTCTTAGATAATACAGCATGTAACCTTGCTTCACTAAACTTGATGCGCTTTTTTAATGCCGAAACCTGTGAATATGATGTAAAAGGAATTGAACATGCTTCACGTTTATGGACAGTAGTGCTTGAAATATCTGTGTTGATGGCTCAGTTCCCATCACAAGAAGTGGCACAACTTTCATATGAGTACCGCACACTTGGTTTGGGTTATGCTAATATGGGAACAGCCTTAATGGTTGCGGGTATTCCTTACGATTCGCCTAAAGCATTTGCTATTTGCGGAGCAATTACCGCAATTTTAACAGGTACTGCTTACAAAACATCAGCTGAAATGGCTGAGGTATTAGGAGCTTTCCCTAAATACGAAGAAAACAAAGAGCATATGTTGCGTGTGATGCGTAACCACCGTTATGCAGCATACAATGCTACTGATGCATACGAAGGATTATCAATTCGCCCTGCAGGTATTGATCCTAAATATTGCCCTGATTATTTATTAAAAGCTGCTTGTACTTCGTGGGATGATGCAGTTCAATTGGGTGAAAAATTTGGATACCGCAATGCACAAACTACAGTAATTGCACCAACAGGAACCATTGGTTTGGTAATGGATTGTGACACCACTGGTATTGAGCCAGATTTTGCCTTGGTTAAGTTCAAAAAATTATCGGGTGGCGGTTACTTTAAAATCATTAACCAATCAGTACCCGTTGCATTGAAAAACCTTGGTTACAGTGAAACAGAAATTGATGCAATTATCAAATATGCTACTGGACATGCTACCTTAAATGGTGCACCATTTATCAATCCTGAGTCACTTAAATTCCGTGGCTTTACCGATGAAGAAGTTGCCAAAGCAGAAAAGGCTGTTGCTGGTAGTTTTGAAATTGGTTTTGCATTTAATGCATGGACATTAGGCGAAGATTGTATGGCTCGCCTCGGCTTTAAACCTGAGGAGTACAACGACTACAACTTTAACTTGTTGCGTAAATTAGGTTTCACCAAAAAAGAAATTGAAGCTGCCAACGATTACGTTTGTGGTACAATGACAGTTGAAGGTGCGCCATTGTTAAAAGATGAGCATTTGCCTGTATTTGATTGTGCCAATAAATGCGGAAACAAAGGAGAGCGTTACATTGCAGCAACAGGTCATATTCGGATGATGGCGGCTGCGCAGCCTTTCTTAAGTGGTGCGATTTCTAAAACAATCAATTTGCCTAACGAAGCAACTGTTGAGGAAATTAAAGATTGTTATTTCCTTAGCTGGAAACTTGGCTTAAAAGCCAATGCATTGTACCGTGATGGTTGCAAATTATCACAACCGTTAAGCAACAAATCGGATGTGAAAGATGAAGAAGACATGAACGAAGTTGTAGAGTCGGTATTAGGCGATGCAGCAAGCAAGCCAGTTGGCGAACTTACACCAGAGCAAGTATTAGATGCAGCAACGGCTATCTTAAACAAATCAAGCGATACTGATTTCAAACGCAAATTGGCACGCATTGTTGAGCGCAAGCAATTGCCAGGCAAACGCCAAGGATTTACCCAAAAAGCAACTGTAGGTGGCCAAACAATCTTTGTTCGCACTGGTGAATATGAAGACGGAACATTGGGTGAAATTTTTGTGGATCTACACAAAGAAGGAGCCACATTGCGCTCGCTCATGAACTGCTTCTCTATTGCAGTATCATTGGGCTTGCAGTACGGTGTGCCATTAGAAGAGTATGTAGATAAATTTACATTTACTCGTTTTGAGCCTGCAGGCATGGTAACAGGCCATGATAATATTAAGAACGCAACCTCAATTATTGATTACATGTTCCGCATGTTAGGCTTTGAATACTTAGGTCGCGAAGATTTTATTCAAGTACCTGCAACTGAAACACAACGCCAACATTTGGCCATTAACCGCCCGCAAGGTATCATTACGCCAAAGGCAGTAAATGCACCTGAGGTAAATCCAATATTAAACGAGAGCACAACTGCTCCTGCACCTATTGGGTTTTTAAAACCACAAGCGGTGGTTGAAACGGTTGTTACACCTGTGGCCGAAGCAGCACCAATGGATCAGACCCAAGCGTATTTAAAAAGCTTTGGCGATAGTCCAGCTTGCCCAAGTTGTGGTAGCTTAACCATTCGCAGCGGTGCTTGTTACAAATGCATGAACTGCGGAACGCAAACGGGATGTAGTTAATCCGTGGTACTTCGAATAGCCGCAAGCGTACCGGAAAAATAAAATGTAACCATACCAATCCCTCACCATTTAATTGGTGGGGGATTTTTGTTTGTGGATGAACGGTTCGAAAGGTTGTTGAAACACAATCAATCAAACTGTATCCCTAAACCTGCTTGCAATTGCAATAAGTGGTATTGTTGGGTATAATCATCAACCGAAAAGGAGATATCACGGATCATTTCGGTCCATACAATGTTTTTGTATTTTAGGCTTGTGTAGAGGTATTGAACACCAAACAACAATACACATTTTCGAAAAGGTGAGTTTGAAAATTTAGGATCAAATGGGCTGTATTTAAGCAGAATATTTCCGGCAAAACCCCAGTTATATTCATTCACACGGTCTTGTCTTATATGGTAAGGTGTTTGTTGGCTACCAATTGTGTAATACCAATCAAATTGTGGCAATGCCCCTCTAACCATCCCTGCCGAAGCGCCAATATCAATGGTAGTGCGGTACGTTTTAAGGGGTAAATACAAACCTACCAACAATCCATTTAACGACCAGTCTTTGCTTTCAAAACGAATATTATCAAGGTTGCTGTTGGCTGCAGTTAAATCGCCAATGTAGTTGGCATTGTCAAATGGATTTTGCAAATGGGTGTATTGCAATGAAACACCAACCAATGGTGCTACTTCGTATGAAAATCCGATTCCAAATTGGGAACCAGTTCGCGCATAACCCGATTCGAGTTTGTATGATTTATCGGCAAAATCCAATTGCGGAAATGCTGCTCCACCAATTGCGTAAAAAGTACCTGGCATCAATAAGGCATTTTCAATAATAAATTTGCGTTGTGCATTTACGTTTTGTGTAAGTACCAAACAACAAATCAATATTAACCAATGCCTGCTGCACATTACTCTACAATTTTAACATACATGGCTTGTATTGCTTGAGCGTATTTTTGCTCAACAATTTTTCGTTTAATTTTTTGCGTTGGTGTTAACTCTCCAGCCTCAAGGGTAAATAGTTTTCGCTTAACAATAAACTCTTTTACGCGTTCAAATTTGCCAAGTTCTTTTTCCATCTCTTTCATATCGGCTTCAATCCAACTTTTTACAGCAGCATCTTCAATCCAATCATTTGTTTCATTAATGTAATCTTCGCCAAAACCAAACTGTTCTTTCAGTTCTTCTCTTGAAGGAACAATAATCGCAGTTAAGTATTCTTGCTTATCGCCAATCAAAAATATTTGTTCAATTTTTGGTGATTTTAAATAGGCATTTTCTATTGGAGTTGGATACACATTTTTACCAAAAGAGTTTACAATGATGTTTTTAATCCTATCGGTAATTTTTAAGTAACCCTTGTAAAATTTACCAACATCACCTGTATGTAACCAACCGTCTGCATCAATGGCTTCAGCAGTTTGTTCAGGTAAATTGTAATAACCTTTCATTACGTTCGGTCCTTTTACTAATATCTCGCCTTCTACTGATTCGAAGTTTTCGTCAAATGAATCATAGGTTTGAATGGTGTAAATTTCTTTTGTATCCGGATTTTGAATGGCTACAGAACAACCTTTACCTACACGTCCTACTGACCCAAATATTTGTCGGTGATGCTCATTCACACTTACCAATGGAGATGTTTCGGTAAGACCGTATCCTTCGCAAACCAATACTCCAATATTGCCAAAAAACTCGCCAACATGTTGAGGTAATGCGCCACCACCCGAAATCATAATACCCATATTGCCGCCAAGCTTTTCTTTAATTTTACTGTATACCAATTTCTCGGCAAGCATTAATTGCAGTGCAAGTAAAGGTCCATTTGATTTGCCTTGTTCCCTATTATGCCTGCGTTTTTCGCCTACATTAATTGCCCATTCAAATATTTTTAAGCTGAATCCACCTTTTTGTGTAATGTTTTTGCGAACACGTTCTTCAATACGTTCCAATAAGCGAGGTACCGTTAAAATTGCTGTCGGTTTAACCTCCATAATATTGCTGCTAAGGGCTTCGAGGCTTTGGGCAAACGCAATTTCACTCCCAACATATGTACTTAAATAGTAAGTAGCAGTACGTTCATACACATGGCATAAAGGCAAAAACGATAAAAAGCGGTAATCTTTGTTTACCACAGGCATCATGTCTATTGCCATAATTACATTGCTCATAAAGTTGCCATGCGTAAGCATTGCACCTTTGGGTTTACCGGTGGTTCCAGAAGTATACAACAAACACGATAAATCCTCCCAAGTTACACTTTGAAGCTGTTCTTCTATTCTAGGTTTTAGTTCTGGATATAGGGTTTTGCCTTGGGCAATTAATTCTAAATACGAAATAGCATCATCTGATTTTTTTTCTTCAAAAGCAGTAATCACGTATTTTAAGTGAGGGCAATTGCCTTTTACTTTATTTACCCGTTTAAGTAAAAAGGGAGTACCAACGAGGATAACAGAAGCTTGCGAATCGTTTAAGATGTACTCAATCTCGCTTTCGCTCAATGTTGGGTAAATGGATACATTCACAATGCCCAACTGCATGAGTCCTTGATCAAAGGCAATATACTCAGGGCAGTTTTCAATAATGAGTGCGGCTTTATCACCTTTTTGGTAGCCTTTGCTCAGCAAGAAAGCTGAAATAGCATTGGCTTGATCCAATACTTCGGCATAGGTAATGGGCTTATAGGTGTCTTTTACTTTTTCAAGTAAAAAGGTGCTTTGTGGGGTTTTAATTTGGTTGGCTGCATTGCGCAAAAAGTAATGTAATGATGGAAACTGTTGTTGCATATATTTATTAAATTAAAACCAATGGGCATCCTCATTATTTACCCTTTGGGCTTGAAAATGAGAAAATTTCATTTTCAAACAGATTACATAAATACAAAAAAAATAGAAAGTTGTTTGTAGGATTTTACCTTGTTGAAGGAAATCGCATTTTATAATCTACCTCAACCCCTCCTTTAGAGATTGTTATCAATTTGTTTTTCAGCAGTCTTTTACGCAGTTCTGAGAGGTGATCTACGAATAAAACGCCCTTGATATGGTCATACTCATGCTGAATAACCCGGGCAGGCATTCCATGAAATTCTTCTTCATGTTCCACAAAATGTTCGTCCCAATAACGAATGGCAATATCAGAATAGCGCTTCACATTATCACGTATGTGTGGTATCGAGAGGCATCCTTCTTCATATTCCCATTTTTCGCCAAATTCTTCAATAATTTCGGCATTGATAAATACCTTTTTAAACTCTGGATAATCTGCGTCTTGCATCGGACCAGCATCAACTACAAATAAGTTAAGTGATTTGCCAATTTGTGGAGCAGCCAAACCCACACCATTTGATTCGTACATTGTTTCCCACATACTGTCAATCAGCATTTCCAAGCCGTCATAATCTTTGGTTAAGGGAACCGCTTTTTTTCTCAGCACCGGATCACCGTATGCTACTATTGGTAATATCATTTGATTCTATTTTTACTTATGAAAAAGAATATGGTTGCTCCCGATAACTATCAGGATACGCAAATCTACGCCAGCATTCTTAATTCCTAAATGACTTAAATCCATTACATTTTCTTCTTTGTTTTAACCACCTTTCATTTGAAGGTATGTTTGCAAAATAAGAACAGCACTCACTTGGTCGATGTTTTCTTTTTTAGCCCTATCCTTCTTTTTTAATCCCATTTCGAGCAAGCTCCGGGTTGCGATGGCCGATGTAAAACGTTCATCAACTTGGGAAACAGGTATAGATGGGAATGTTTTTTGGAGCAAGGAAATAAATTTTGCAACATGCACTGCCGATTGCGAATTGGTTCCATCCAATTTGAGGGGTTTGCCAATTACAAAATCACTTACAGGTTCGCGCTCTATATAACTTTTGAGGTAAGCAATTGCATCTTTGGTTGGCACTGTTCCCAATGCACTTGCAATTAGCTGCATGGCATCTGTGGTGGCAAGTCCCACCCTTTTGGTTCCGAAATCAATGGCTACAATCCGCGGCATAGAGATTAAAAGGCTTTCCAGCCTTGTGCTTTTAAAGCGTGTTTATTTCCGCTTTTTGATATCATGTGCAAGCCTTCTTTTGCATCGGTTACGTGTCCAATGATGGTAATATCAGGATTGTTTTTTAGTTTTTCGTAATCGGCTTGTTTAATGGTAAATAGCAATTCATAATCTTCGCCACCGCTCAAAGCCGTAAGGGTTGGATCAAGTTCCATTTCACGTGCAGTATTGTAGGTCATTGGGTCAATGGGTATCTTTTCTTCAAACAAAGTAATACCAACATTTGATTGTGATGCCAGATGGAAAAGTTCTGAAGCCAAACCATCGCTAATATCAATCATGGAAGTAGGTTTAACGTCCAATTGTTTCAAAAGCTCAACGATATCTTTTCGTGCTTCGGGTTTTAATTGCCTTTCCAAAATATAATCATAACCGTCTAAATCAGGTTGAACTTCTGGGTTTGAGGCAAACACTCTTTTTTCACGTTCAAGCAACTGGAAACCGGTATACGCGCCACCTAAATCGCCACTCACGCAAACCAAATCAAATTCTTTCGCACCATTCCGGTATACCAAATCTGTTTCTTTTGCTTCGCCAATAGCAGTAACACTAATTACCAATCCTTGTTTTGAAGCAGTGGTATCACCGCCAACCAAATCTACTTGGTATTTTTCGCATGCAGCCAACATGCCAGCATACAATTCTTCAATGGCTTCGAGCGAAAATTTACTTGAAATACCTAATGATACTGTTACCTGTTTCGGAATAGCATTCATGGCGTACACATCACTTAGGTTAACAACAATGGCTTTGTAGCCAAGGTGTTTTAGCGGGAAAAACGATAAATCAAAATGAATACCTTCTAGGAGAAGGTCGGTTGTGATTACCGAGCAGTTATCACCATGTTTAACTACTGCCGCATCATCGCCTACACCTTTAAGAGTATTAGAATGGTGTAGCTGAATATTTTTGGTTAAATGAGTGATTAAGCCAAATTCTCCAAGGGATTCAAGTGAAGTTCGTGTATTGTTTTCGAGCATAATGTGTAACGAAAATTGACTTTATTCTTTGTTTCAGATGCAATTACCTAAGTCTGTCTGCGCTTTTTACAAGCTCTTCATCTTTGCGAATGAGCAGCAACCCACGCAAATTGAGGTATAACATAAAAAACATAAGGGCTAATCCAAATGTAGATTGCATGCTGAGGGTGTTAAATGCAAAATTGGGAATAGCAGTGAAAGCTTTTACAAATAACATGGCCACAAGTGCACCAATAAAAGCAAAGTTAAGCTTCACATGTGTCATTTGTCTTTTTCTATTTTTATACCCAAGAATGATATTGATGGTCCACCCAATGACCAAAGCTACCAGGGCGATGAGTTCATATTGTATGGTTTGACTCACCAGGATGCCGTTTTCGAAATACCTTAAGTAAATTAGGTTAAGGGTATAATCTTTAACTAAGCCCTCGGTCATTTGATGGGCATTGATAAGAGAGCCACCACAAGCCATAGCACAAATAAAAATAATGGCGATAAAATAAATGGTTTGAATCCGTTGTATCATGTTTTAGATAAAAATAATCATGCGAACATACCTCAAAATTCTGATTAACCGAAAAATCATACATTTGCCCGAGTAAGTTTAGATAAATACTTAGATGACAAAAGAAGTATACGTTATTGATGCAGTCCGCACACCTATTGGTAAATATGCTGGTAGTTTAAGCAGCATAAGGCCAGATGATTTAGCAGCGCTTGTATTAAAAGCGTTGGTTGCGCGTAACCCTCAGGTGGATATTACCCAAATTGAAGACATCATTTTTGGTGCAGCAAACCAAGCTGGAGAAGACAACCGCAACGTTGCACGAATGGCCGCTTTGTTAGCAGGATTGCCAATTACCGTTGGGGGTAACACGGTAAATAGGCTTTGTGCATCGGGGCTTCAAGCAATTGCGGATGCAAGTAGAAGCATTGCAGTTGGAGATGGAGATATTTATATTGCTGGAGGAGTTGAGAGCATGACCCGTGCTCCGTTTGTGATGGCCAAGGCAGAAACAGCTTTTGGTAGAACTCCTGAAATTTATGATACAACAATAGGGTGGCGTTTTACCAATCCGGCATTAGCTGCTTTGTACCACCCTTACGCAATGGGCGAAACAGCGGAGAATGTTGCCGAGCGTTGGTCTATCTCACGCGAAGAGCAAGATGCATTTGCAGTTGCCTCGCAACAAAAATACGCCAATGCGCATGCGGCTAACCAATTCAGCCAAGAAATTATTCCCGTATCCATTCCACAAAAAAAAGGTGATGCCGTAATCTTCTCAAAAGATGAACATCCACGGTTGAGTAGTATAGATGATTTGGCCAAGCTCAAACCAGCGTTTAAAAAGAATGGAACAGTAACGGCTGGCAATGCAAGTGGGATAAATGACGGGGCTGCGGCCCTTTTACTGGCAAATGAACAAACAGTTGTAAAGAACAATTTAAAACCGCTGGCAAGAGTTGTAAGCAGGGGAGTTGCAGGTGTAGATCCGGCAATTATGGGAATAGGTCCTGTACCCGCTACCCAAAAAGCGCTTGAACGAGCAGGATTATCAATTAATGACATTGGGTTGTTTGAGTTAAATGAGGCATTTGCCTCTCAAAGCATCGCTTGTATTCGCGATTTAAACATCAATCCAGATATTGTAAATGTAAATGGTGGTGCCATTGCTTTGGGTCATCCGTTGGGTGCAAGTGGTGCTCGAATTTCCACTACCCTCATACATGAAATGCACAAGCGAAACATTCGTTATGGAGTAGCAACAATGTGTATTGGCGTAGGACAAGGAGTGGCTATTGTATACGAAAAAGTGTCGTAATGCGCTACGTTATTCGTTTGGCATATAAAGGCACCAATTACCACGGTTGGCAAAAGCAATACAATGCTTTAAGTGTACAATCAGTTTTAGAAGAAAAGTTAAGCTTGTTAATTGGCGCCAATACCGAAACTGTTGGTTGTGGCAGAACCGATACGGGAGTTCATGCAAAAGATTTTGTTGCGCATTTTGATGCACCAAACCTCATCAATGATGCTCAAATGGTTTTTAAATTAAACAATGTATTGCCTAATGATATCGTTATTTACCAAATAGTAAAAGTGCCCGATGATTTTAACGCCCGATTTGATGCCGTTAAACGAACCTATGAGTATTGGGTGACCACTTTACCTAATCCGTTTTTAACCGATCAAGCGTGGTACCAATATGGGCCACTAAACATAGCAGCTATGAATGAAGCGGCTGCATATTTATTGGGACGTAAAAGTTTCGAAAGTTTCAGCAAGGTACATACGCAAGTAAATCATTTTGAATGCGAGGTTTTTGATGCAAAGTGGGAATACAAAGAAGAGTTGTTGATTTTTACCATTACGGCCAATCGATTTTTACGCAACATGGTTCGAGCCATTGTTGGTACATTAATGGATGTAGGCAGAAATAAACTGATGCCAGATGCAATTCCTCAAATATTAAGTAAACAAAATCGTTCAGTAGCAGGTCAATCAGCGCCTGCTCATGGTTTGTATCTAACCCAAATCGACTATCCAAGATTGCATTCATGAGTTCCTCAACACCATCAGCTAATTCAGGAAAAGCGTTTAACAAAGCGCTCTTGTTCCGAATTTATGCGCTGGCATTGCCTTATAAGGGTAAACTTGTTATTGCCATCGTGCTTACCTTATCAATGGCTTTTTTGGGTCCGCTTAGGCCTTACCTCATTCAATATACACTCGATAATGAAGTGATGAAAGGTGACATGGAAGGTTTGGTGCGGATGATTGTACTCATTTTTCTATTGTTATTGCTTCAATCTTTATTTCAAGTATGGAGTACCATTTTAACCAATTTTTTAGGCCAACGTGTTATTCGTGATTTGCGTAACAAGGTGTATCGGTATTTGACTTCCCTCAAATTGCCCTTTTATGATAAAACACCTGTGGGCACATTGGTTACGCGAACGGTAAGTGATATTGAAACCATAGCTGATGTTTTTAGTGAAGGCCTCGTGAACATCATGGGTGACTTGTTACAAATCGTTTTCATATTGGGCTTTATGTTTTACAGCGATTGGAAACTGACACTTGTGAGCTTATCGGTATTACCTATTTTAATCTATGCAGGCTACCTGTTTAAAGAGGCTGTTCGAAAATCATTTACCGAAGTGCGTAATGAAGTGGCTCGGCTGAACACGTTTGTGCAAGAGCATATTCAAGGAATGCAAATTGTTCAGTTATTTAATAAGCAACAAGTAGAGTACGGTAAATTTGAAACAATTAATGCAAGTCATCGCAATGCCAATATTAAATCAGTTTTCTACTATTCGGTATTTTTTCCAGTAGTTGAAGTTGTTGCAGCTGTTTCTACGGCACTGATTGTTTGGTATGGAGCCAGAGGCGTTTTAGCCGACACAACGACCGTGGGCATGCTTGTTTCTTTTATCATGTTTATTAATTTGTTTTTTAGGCCAATTAGGCAATTAGCCGATCGGTTTAATACACTTCAAATGGGCATGGTGGCTTCCGAGCGTATTTTTAAGTTAATTGATGATTCAACCCAATTGGAAACAAGCGGCACTTATGCGCCAGAGGCTATTAAAGGAACTGTTGTGTTCGAAAACTGTTGGTTTGCGTATAACGATAATCAATGGGTATTGAAAGATATTTCAGTAACCGTAGAGAAGGGAAACAGTCTTGCCATTATTGGCGCTACAGGCTCCGGGAAATCATCAATGATACAGTTATTAGGCAGGTTGTATGATTGGCAGAAAGGCAATATTTTAATTGATGGAATACCGATAAGGGATTATGAAATTCATGCGTTGCGCAGACATATTGCTGTGGTATTGCAAGATGTTTTTTTGTTTAGTGGATCGGTAATGGATAATATCAAGTTGTATCACACTAACGTTACCGATGAGCAAGTAATTGCAGTTTCAAAACAACTAGGCGCACATGCATTTATTGAAAAACTCCCCAATGGATATAATCAACAGGTATTGGAACGTGGGGCAAGTTTATCTGTTGGCCAGCGTCAACTTATTTCTTTTGTGCGGGCAATGGTTACCAATCCTGCAATTTTAATATTAGATGAAGCAACTTCATCAGTTGACAATGAAACGGAAAAGGTGGTGCAACAAGCAATCCAAACCATGATGCAGAACCGCACCTCTATTGTTATTGCGCATCGCTTAAGCACCATTGAACATGCCACAGAAATAGTGGTCATGCAGCAAGGTTCCATTATAGAAAGAGGAACACATCAACGATTGCTTGAAGTGGATGGCGTATACAAAAAATTACACCAAGTCCAATTTGCCAAGAGCCAATAATTGGCGAATCCAGTTAAATTTAGTAGCTTGGTACACTATCAATTTACTCAAATGCGATTTCGATTTATATACTTAGCAGCAATTACTTTTTGTTTATGGTTTAGGGCCAATGGTCAACACAAAGTATTGGTGGATAGTTTGCAATCGAAGTTAAAAATTGAGAAAGTAGATACGGCATTAGTGGATATTTACAATGCACTAGCTTGGGAGTACAAAAATGCTGATTTCAAACAAACCGATAGCTTAGCATCACTTGCCATCAAACTTGCCGAAAACATACAGTATGTAAAGGGTATTGGCAATGGCTTTATCAACAGGGCCATTGTTCTTCGCAACCAAGGTAAATATCAAGAATCAATTGAGTTGGCTCGTTGGGCATTGGTCCAATTTGTAAAAATTGGTTACCAAAAAGGATATGCATCTGTTTACAATTTTATTGCAAGCGTATACTCGTTGCAAAGCGAATATGGTAAAGCCCAATATTATTATTTTCAGTCGTTGCTTATAGCTGAACAGCAGCGTGATGATGTTGGAGTAGCTCGAACCCTGAACAATATTGGAGTTGTATTATATGAACAAGGCGTATATGATAAAGCCCTTACCTATTTTAGCAAAGCATATATTGCGCTTAATAAAGTAAACGACCAGAATGGAATGGCCGATTGCTTAAATAATATTGGGTCCATTTACCAAGAGCAAAAAGCATTTGAATTAGCTATCGAAAACTACCAACGTTCGGTTGATATGAATGCGAAGATTGGCGATTCACGCGATGTTTCATCAGGCTTGCACAATATAGGCATCGTTTTGTTTGATCAGAAAAAATATGCTGAGGCGCTTAATTATTTTCACAGGTCGTTGTTAATTGACGAAAAGTTAGGTGATATTAATGCAGTTATTATTAGTTATGCCAGTATTGCTGATTGTTATTTACAAATGAAAATGTTTCATGCAGCAAGCAAGTATGCCAATGAAGCGTTGGAAATGGCAAAACTATTTAATCAACGGAAAGAAATTATGAGTAGCTACCTCTTGTTGTCCGAAATTGAAGCTGCTAATGGCAATTTTAAAAAGGCACTAACTTATCATCAAACCTACAAGTTATACAGCGATTCGATTTTTAATATTGAAAATACCTCAAAACTCAATTTACTCGAACAACAGTACCTACGCGAAAAGCAAGAAAAAGAGCAAATAATGGCAACTACTGAATGGGAACTGAGTGTTTTCAAAACACAAGAAAAGGAACGTGAAGTAACAAAGTATATTTTTATCATTGGGCTTGTACTCATCATTTTTGTGATTCTGATTTATGTGGCATTTTTTCTAGTACGTAAGTCAAATGCATCTTGATTTTCAGGCGAATAATAAGCAATGGTAATTTACCTAAAAATGCGCATATTTGCCCCGCTTAAAAGCAATAAATCGCACAATAATGGCAGTATTAGTTGACAAAAATTCAAAAGTAATTGTTCAAGGATTTACAGGTAGTGAAGGAACATTTCACGCACAGCAAATGATTGAATATGGAACCAACGTGGTTGGTGGAGTAACACCTGGAAAAGGCGGACAACAACATTTAGATCGCCCAGTTTTTAACACTGTAAAAGAAGCAGTAGAAAAGGCAGGAGCCAATACCTCTATCATCTTTGTTCCACCTCCGTTTGCAGCTGACGCGATTATGGAGGCAGCAGATGCTGGTATTAAAGTAATTGTGTGTATTACCGAAGGTATTCCAGTAAAAGACATGATTGCTGCTAAAGAATACATTAAAGGCAAAGACCTTACTTTAATTGGACCAAACTGTCCAGGTGTAATCACCCCAGGCCAAGCTAAGGTTGGTATCATGCCAGGCTTTGTATTTAAGCAAGGAAAAATAGGTATTGTTTCTAAGTCGGGTACGCTTACGTATGAAGCAGCTGATCAAATTGTAAAAGCTGGAATGGGTATTAGCACTGCGATTGGAATTGGTGGCGACCCAATTATTGGCACACCTACCAAGTATGCTGTTGAGATGTTAATGAATGATCCTGAAACAGAAGCAATCGTAATGATTGGTGAAATTGGTGGAAGTTATGAAGCAGATGCTGCACGTTGGATTAAAGAAACCGGAAACAAAAAGCCTGTGGTTGGATTTATTGCTGGACAAACAGCCCCTCCAGGTCGCAGAATGGGCCATGCTGGAGCCATTGTTGGTGGGCATGATGATACTGCTGCTGCAAAAATGAAAATTATGAGTGAATGTGGGGTGCACGTTGTAGAATCGCCTGCTGAAATTGGTGCTAAAATGTTAGAAGTGCTTAGTGCAAAAGCAAAATAAAGCCAACAGATAATATTGAATAAAAGCCCGGTTGTTTCGCTGCAATCGGGCTTTTGTTTAAGGTGTTGTTAAGGTAAAAGGTTGTCTTACAATTCGCAGCATTACCTTATCTTGAATCATAGGGTAGGTTTGGTCAAGTTTATAATCAGCTAATGTAAATGGTAAGGCAAAGCTCAATAATGCATTTTGATTAGCCTGCTCTTGGTTGCTTTGTTTAAACAATGAGAACTGTCCCTGTACTCCATGGTATTGTTGGTTTAACTTAAGCATACCTGCAAATGGGTATTGCTGCTCCAGCCTAGCTTCTTTTAAAATGGCAATTGGATCTACACCTAGATAACCTTTGAGGATTAACTTATCGCTATTTTGCTTAAAAAGGGATTGTACGGTCGAGTCAGTGGTTTTAAAACTACTGATTTTAACTTTGATTGTTAATTCACCTGTTAAGCTGTTTACCTCCATCAATCCCTCGCGTGATTCGGCTGTAACTACAACTGAGTCGGTACGAACCATTTCAAGCACCAACCTGCAATTTCTAAAAACTTGGGCATTAGATATGGCGTAAAGGAGCACAAAGCAAAAGGTGAATAAGGACTTCATTAGCCAAGAACTGATTTTAGGTCATTCATTAAATCTTCAATATCTTCAACACCTATGCTCAGTCTGAGCAAATTATCAACTACGCCTGCTGCCTCTCGTTCAACTTTTGGGATGCTGGCGTGAGTCATGGTTGCTGGATGGTTAATTAAACTTTCAACACCACCTAAACTTTCGGCAAGAGTGAACACTTTAAAAGAAGAAGCAAAGGCAAAGGTGTCTTCTAAACTCGCGTTTTTTAGCACAATGGAAATCATGCCACCAAAATCACGCATCTGCTTTTTTGCAATTTCATGGTTGGGATGATCATTAAAACCAGGCCAATAAACTTTTTCAATCTTTGGATGTGACTTTAAATAATGAGCAATAGTGCGGCCATTTTCACAGTGTGCTTTCATTCGTAAATGCAACGTTTTAAGTCCACGCAATACCAGAAATGAGTCCATAGGACCTGGAGTAGCACCACATGAATTATGGATAAATGCTAGTTGATCGTAGAGTTCATCATTGCTGGTAAGCAATGCTCCCATCACCACATCGCTGTGTCCACCCAAATATTTGGTTACACTGTGCATTACAATATCAGCTCCTAATGTTAATGGATTTTGCAAATAAGGAGAAGCAAAAGTGTTATCAACACAATAAATCAAGTTGTGTTTTTTTGCAATCACACCACATGCTTCAATATCGATGATTTGCATTGTTGGATTGGTTGGGGTTTCTATCCAAAGCAACTTGGTGTTTTTGTTGCAGTGTTTTGTTATCTCAGCAGGATTGCTTAAATCAATGAAATGAAACTTGATGCCATAGTTTGCAAATACCTTGGTAAACATTCGGTATGTACCACCATATAAATCATTGCCAGTAATCACTTCATCTCCCGGGCGTAATAATTTTACTACCGCATCCGTAGCGCCCATCCCGCTGCTAAATGCCAAACCATGCTTTGCACCTTCCAATGCAGCAAGGCATTTTTCGAGGGCGCTTCTGGTTGGATTTTTGCCTCTTGCATAAGCATATCCTTTGTGTTTTCCGGGGCTTTCCTGCGCATAAGTAGAAGTTTGGTAAATAGGAGTCATTACCGCACCGGTAGTTGGGTCAGGTTCTTGACCTGCGTGAATGGCGCGGGTTCCAAAGCCTAGATTGCTGGTATCTTTCATATACGTGCTAATAATCTGTGTTTGCGCAAATGTAACTCAAATCAAAGGACAAATAAGGCAGTAAATTGATAATAATTGCATTTGGCTATTTCAAAAATACCCTTACTTTTAACATCGAAAAAAATATAGGTTATGCCCACACAATTTATCAAAAAAATGAACAAGGCCGAAGCAGGTTACCATATTCTTGCATTGTTATCGTTAGCTGATGGAACATTGCATGCTGCCGAAGCGAATGTGATTATAGCGTTTTTAGATGATCATTTTCACGAGTCTTTTGATTTAATAAAAGAACAAGCGTTTATCAAAGCATTGCCTCCCGAAGAGCACGAACAACATTTGCGTGAAACAGCTGAACACTTTTACTCGGTAAGTAATGAGGATGAGAGGCACACGATAACCCGTTTTGCAATGGAAGTGGTAATGGCAGATGAAAATATGGCAAACCACGAAAACAAGCTCATCAATATTTTATACGATTGTTGGGCAATTGAGTAAGGATAAAATTAGCGGATAAATGAATAAATGATAAAATAAAAGGTGTTCTACTTTTGTATTTAAATTTGTTTTGATTCTCCGTTCGCTCATTAAAAAATATGGTTATTTAATTTTCCTATTTTACCACCTCACCTAATAGTTTACTCATCTTAACACATGGAAGCATATTTTGAATTCAGCATACGGTGTAACTCTGATATCCGCGATCAATTGATAGCTGAGCTTGCTGAAGAAGCTTATGAAGGATTTGTAGAGACAGATGCTGGTTTTTCTGCTTACGTGTTAGCTCCTACATTTAATCGGGCTGTGTTTGAGCAATTGTTACTTAAATACGGAATTGATCCTAATAGTGTTGCTCAAAGCCATATTGAACAACAAAATTGGAATGCACAATGGGAAGCAGCATACGAGCCAATTGTTATTGGTGAAGAAGTGATAGTCAAAGCTCCATTTCATTTAATCGGGAAAGAATATCCGTATGAATTGCTAATTCAACCTAAAAATACCTTTGGCACAGGTCATCACGAAACAACACAACTAATGCTACAGTTAATGCTTCAGCAAAATCTACAAGATAAAAGTGTGTTTGATTACGGAACAGGAACAGGTGTGCTAGCCATTATGGCGAGCAAAATGGAAGCAAAAAGTATATTCTGCATTGATATTGACGATTGGAGCGCAGATAATATTTTGGAGAATACCGCCTTAAACCAAGTAAACAATATCCATTTTCAACAAGGAGATTTAAACTCGGTACAACCCCAATTGTTTGATGTTATTCTTGCCAATATCAATAAGAATATTCTTTTATACAGCTTCGACCAATTGTCGGCACTCCTTACTGCTGGAGGGTCGCTGCTTATAAGCGGATTTTACGAATCAGATTTAGCAGACCTTAAAACCGCTGCTTTTAACTTGGGTTTTCATTTTAAACACCATTTGGTATTAAATGATTGGTGTGCAGCCCAGTTTGTTAAAAGCTGATTTTTGCAAAATCGAAATAATACCCACATTTGCATCTACCTAATTTAATTGTTTAAACCATGTACGGCAACATTCAGAACCATCTCCAAAATGAACTTTCAGGGATTCAAGCAGCAGGCTTATTTAAAAGCGAACGCATTATAGTTTCAGAGCAAGGCGCTGAAATCATATTAAATACTGGGGAAAAGGTACTTAACTTTTGTGCGAATAATTACTTAGGATTATCATCGCATCCTAGGGTCAAAAGTGCTGCAATCGCTGCAATCGAGTCGCATGGTTTTGGTATGAGTTCCGTACGTTTTATCTGTGGGACACAAGATATACATAAGAAACTTGAACAAACCATCGCATCTTTTTATGGCACTGAGGACACGATATTGTATGCAGCAGCATTTGACGCGAACGGAGGTGTATTTGAGCCATTATTTCAAGAGGCAGATGCAATTATTAGTGATGAACTTAACCATGCATCCATTATTGATGGTGTTCGGTTGTGCAAGGCCCAACGTTACAGATACAAAAACAATGATATGGCAGATCTTGAAGCCCAGCTCACTGCGGCAAACGCTAAAGGCGCCCGTTTTAAAATTATTGTAACAGATGGTGTATTTAGCATGGATGGCTATGTAGCGCAATTGGATAAAATTTGTGATTTGGCTGATAAGTACGATGCCCTTGTGATGACAGATGAGTGCCATAGTGCTGGTTTTATCGGAAAAACAGGTAGAGGTGTTCCTGAATTATGTGGAGTAATGGATAGGGTAGATATCATCACTGGAACCCTAGGCAAGGCACTTGGAGGCGCAATGGGTGGATATACAACTGGGAAGAAGGAAATTATTGAGTTGCTTCGTCAACGTTCGCGTCCTTACTTGTTTAGTAACTCGCTTGCTCCGTCAATTGTGGGAGCAAGTATTGAGGTTTTTAATTTATTAAACGAAAGTACTGCCCTAAGAGATAAACTTGAAACAAACGTGAGCCAGTTTAAAGCGGGTATGCAAAAGGCTGGTTTTGACTTAAGAGGAGGTGCATCGGCAATTGTGCCGGTAATGTTGTATGATGCTAAACTGGCGCAAGATTTTGCCCAACGATTATTAGCTGAAGGAATATACGTAATTGGATTTTTTTATCCGGTTGTTCCCAAAGAGCTTGCGCGAATTCGTGTTCAACTTTCAGCAGCACACGAGGCAGATCAAATTGAAAGGGCAATTGCCGCATTTATTAAAGTGGGCAAAGAGTTAAAAGTGGTTTGATAATCAGGGTTGTTAACAATTGCGTAATACGCAAATAACATTGTATTAACTCAACATTAATATTGGCGTAACCATTCACAAACAATCCGAAGATACTTTTGCCGAACAAATTTTAGACAAATGAAATTAGTTCGACTTAAGATTGTTATCTGCTTTGTTTTGAGCGTATTCGCTTTGGCAACATATGCTCAAGAGAAAGGTAAAATTGCTGGTAAAGTAATTGATAAAAAGACAGGTGAAGAGTTGATTGGTGTTTCTGTACAAATTGAAGGAACCAGTATCGGAACAGCGACCGATTTTGAAGGAAAGTTTATGATTAATAATTTAACTCCAGGTACCTATAACTTGGTTTTAAGTTATATTTCTTACAAGAAAAAGGTTATAACTGGTGTAGAGGTAAAGGTAAAAGAAACAACACTCATTAATACTTCAATGGAAGAAGCTACCAAAGAATTAAATGAAGTTGTTATACGTGGAGAAGTAAAAAAGGAAAGCGCAAATGCAGTTCTAATTCAACAAAAAAATGCTGTTGCAGTTTCGAGTGGAGTGTCTGCCGATTTAATTCGTAAAACTCCAGATAGAACAACTGCTGATGTTATTAAGCGTGTGAGTGGAGCCTCTATTCAAGATAATAAGTTTGCAATTGTTCGTGGATTAGGCGATCGCTACAACATGGGTTTTCTGAATGGTGCACCCCTGCCAAGTTCTGAAAGTGATAGAAAAGCATTTTCTTTAGATATCATTCCAGCGGCTGTTCTTGATAACATGGTTATTACCAAAACAGCGACCCCGGATATGCCTGGTGACTTCGCTGGAGGCTTTATTCAAATTAATACAAAGGATATACCTGACGAAGATCAAACCACTGTTCAGTTTTCTCTTGGAACCCATTCGCTTACAACCTTTAAACAAACACAGAACTTTGGAATAGGCTCACGCGATTTTTTGGGTTATGATGATGGGAAAAGAGGAATTCCGGCTTCTTTGCCAGGAACTGACCAAATGAAGTCTGAAGGAGTTGCAGGAGAAAATGATAAGCTTGCGCAATACATGAGGGCCTCTAATAATAATTTTACTCCAAACATTGTTGAAAGTACAAGGCCGAATATTAGTTTTCAAGCATCTACTTCGAAAAGATGGAAAACGGAGAATAATGAATTTGGATTGTTAACCGCTCTTACTTACAATAACAATATCCGTTATTTACCTTTTACAATTACCAACCTACAAGGAATTAATACATCTACTGAGGCGAACCTGGAAAAGTTTGATGGGCAAACTCTGAACTATAATACCTACAAGAACACTGTTATGGTCGGTGGATTGGCAAATTTTAGCTTCAAATTAGGCAAATACAATAAGTTCTATTTCAAAAACCTGATAACACAATTGGGTGAAGACCAATCGACATTAAGGACAGGAAGAAGAATTGTAGGAGTAAATGATGCGATTGAGAATCAAATAGAGTCACAATACAACCATTATATTTCACAATACCAACAAAGCAGAATGCTAAGCTCTCAAATTGGAGGGGAGCATTTATTACCTGGATCAAAAGTGAAAATTGGTTATGTGTTTGGTTACAACAATATCGAACGCGAAATGCCAGATTTCAGAAGGTTATTTTACCAAGCAGATCGCAATTTGTCTCCAGAAATGGGTAATTCACAAGCGCAAATCTTAGATAATGCGAGTGGATTTTCAGTTGCGAATAGTGGCAGGTTTACATCGAAGTTAGCTGAACAAAGCTATAGTGCTAATTACAATGTTACTGTACCTATTAAATTGTTTAAGAAAACGGATATCAAAGTCGGGGGAATGCACTTTATGAGAAATAGAAGTTTTAATGCTCGTAACTTTTTATACTCATTTAATAGCGGGAATCCGAATTGGTTCGATGGTAAAAAAGAGATTCCAGTTCAAGGCATATTCAACGACAGCAATGTAAACGAAGGTGGATTTTTTCAGAAAGATGCCACACAGCCATTTGACGCTTATACAGCAAGTTCAGCTTTGCATGCAGGGTATATCATGTTAGATCAAAAGGTAATTTCACGATTACGTCTGATTTACGGAGTAAGATTGGAAAGCTTTAATCAGAAGTTAAATTCTTTAGATAACAGTGGAGCACCAGTTGTTGTTAACACAACAGTTTTAGATGTGCTTCCTTCAGCTAATATTGTTTATGAACTCACTGAAAAACAAAACTTACGATTAGGGTATGCCAAAACTGTTTCACGTCCTGAGTTTAGGGAGTTTGCTCCACTTGCATTTTTTGAGGTAAATTATAACGGAATTATCACAGGAAACCAGAACTTAACTAGGGCTAAGATTGATAATTATGATTTAAAGTGGGAGTTTTATCCTACAGCAAACCAAACGATTTCGGTAAATCCATTTTACAAGCGTTTTGTAAATCCTGTTGAAATGACTGTTAATCCTCAACAAGATAATTTCGGATTCAGTTATGCGAATGCAAACTCGGCTCAGAATTATGGTGTGGAGCTTGAAGCAAGATTAGCGTTAACTTATTTTGACAAATTGCTTCAAACGAATTTCATGAAAAATATTACAGTATTTACAAACTATGCACTCATTCGTTCTAACGTTAATATTGATGCCTTGGCGGGTGGTGCAGTTACCAGCAGACCACTTCAAGGACAATCACCGTATGTGTTTAATGCCGGCATTAATTATAACAATCCTAAACTATTTGATTTGAGCATAAACGTAAATCGGATTGGAAGAAGAATTGCCTTTGTGGGTACACAGGATGCATTTATTATTTGGGAGAATCCTAGAACAGTTCTTGATGCGAGCATTTCTAAAACCTTTTTCAAGAAATTGGTTGCTAAAATTACTTTAGGAGATATTCTTGCTCAACCACTTATTTATTATCAAGATTTAAATAAGAATGGCAAGTATGAAGAGGGTAAAGATATTGCTACATTCAACTATAGATTTGGATATACAACGGCATTGTCTGTTTCATATAATTTCTAAGAGAACTATTGTTGTATTTAAAGGGCATGGACCAAAGGTTTATGCCCTTTTATATTTTCTTACTTAACCATTGCTTAACGTGATGTTAAAGTAACCACAACATTGGCTTAACAATATGGTGAGGCGTTCTGTCTAATCTTGACCAACGAAATTTCTATAAAAATGAAAATAAAAGTTACAACGTTTCTCGCTGCAATCGGACTTACTTTAAGTTCATATGCACAATTTTTTGATTCAGTGCCTTACAGAGGCGCATTTGCAATAGCCGGAACTACAAAAGCTGCAACAACAGGTTACAATCCAGATCCAACAAATACAGGTGCCAACTGGGCCACTGGTTGGACAAACTGGTCGCCAAATACTGCCGCTTACCCTGGCGATGCAGGATGGTCTCCTACTGCGCAATTTCCCGCACCAAGTGCAAATAAAGTTGTTGTTTCGGGAAACATTTCATCGAATACAACTTGGACAAAAAACAATTGGTATGAACTTACTGGAACAGTTCACGTAACCAATGGCGCAACATTAACCATAGAACCAGGAACAGTTATTCGTGGTAACATCACCAATATTGGTGTATTGATTATTGCCAAAGGTGGTAAGTTAAATGCAATAGGTACAAAGGAGCAACCAATCGTTTTTACCTCGAATAAAGCCCAAGGTTCAAGATTGCGTGGAGATTGGGGAGGTTTATTATTGATTGGTAATGCGCAAACTAATACACCAGGTGGAGTTAGGCAATATGAAGCTTTGCCAAACGATCCTTTAGCTAATTATGGTGGTGGAGCTAATCCAAATAACGCTGATAACTCAGGTACCTTGCGGTATATTCGAATTGAATACGCTGGATTTAACTTTTTGCCTGATCAAGAAATTAATGGTCTTACTTTCGCAGGTGTTGGAAGTGGAACAAGGGCAGATTATATTCAAGTAAGTTTTGCCAATGACGACTCATACGAGTGGTTTGGAGGAACTTCAAATCATAAGTACTTAATAGCTTACGCTGGAACTGATGATGATTTTGATATGGATGAAGGTTATGCAGGTAAATTACAATACTTATTAGGCGTTCGTAATCCTGCTATTTTCGAAACCTCTCCTTCAGGAACATCAAATGGTTTAGAGCATGATAATAATACAGGTTTGGGAACAGCATCTCAAATCAACCCTGCAACGCCAACGCCAACACCTACAACTTCACCGATTATTTCAAACATGACCCTAGTGGGACCAATTAAAGCTGGAGCCAATAGAACAAGTTTATCAACTACTGCAAATGCACGTTTTGGTAGAGGTTTAGAGTTAAGAACAAATGTTTCTACTTCAATATTCAATTCAATTGTTTGGGGCTATTCTACATTGTTCCAATTTGGAAATCCTACTGGTACATTCCCTGCCACAACGCAAACTCGAGCAGTTGAAGATCAAATAAGCATGAGAAACAATGTGTTTATTTCTACTGCAACTGGTAATGATATTCGATTTAATAGTCAAAATGGTCCTTCATCATATTTAGCATCAAATAATGCCACCTTTAATTTAAATACAGCTTGGATGAGAGATTGGTTAATTAATGCTTCCCCAATCGGGTTTACTGGTCCAACTGGAACCGACACAGCAAGAACAACTTTAACAGCAGGTGTTGAAATGGTTAACCCAGTTTATAGTGGAACAACGAATGGCTCATTAGCTCAGCTTGATTTTTCAGCTGTAGATTTTACCTTGGCAGCTTCAAGTCCATTTAATGGAACATCATCTTTCCGTCATCCTAAAATAGCTACGATACCAACGCCAAGTATCTCGGTTGATCCATCGTCATTACCAGTATTTAATAAAGTGGTAGACGCTCCATCAGAAATCAGAACCATATTTATTTCAGCAGCTAACTTAGCTGGTAATATCACTATTAACGCTCCTGCAAATTTTCTGGTTTCTTTTAACAGAAATACTGGATATGCATCATCAATCAATAAAAATGGACCTAGTGCAAGCGACACTGTTTTCATTCAGTACACCAGAAATACTACTGGTGGTGCATCAGGTTTTGTTTCAATTTCTTCAACCGTACCTACTGATTTTACAACAATCAATATAGCAGTATTGGGTAACACGATTGCCCCTGCTGCTCCTTTTGTAGGAGTTAGTGCCGCAGCATTAACATTTAATTCGGCATTAACAGTACCTTCAACAGAACGTACCCTTACAGTTTATGGTAAATACTTAACAGCAAACGCGGTAGTTATTGCTCCTTCGGGTTATGAAGTAACCACAACGAGTGGAAGCGGTTATGCTTCAACAGTATCTTTAACTACTACAGATGGCAATATTAATGCTTCCGTTTTTGTTCGATACACACCTACGGTTGCGGGTAATACAGTAAACAATTTAAAGATTGCTGTTGCAGGCTTAGATACTGTTTCTGTTACACTCAATGGATCTACTCCAGTTTCAATGTTAACTTCTTCGGTAACGTCTTACCCTCAGTGGCAAATTGTAACTGGTGATTCTTCGTTGGCGTATCCAATCACAGTTTCAGGAGTTAATTTAACAGATTCAGTTCGCATAACAGCCCCAAATGCTAACTTCCAGTTAAGCGTGGATTCTGCATTCACAACACCTTCTTCTGTATTGTTTTTAAACACAAGCGAATCGGCAACTTTAGCTGCAACGAAAGTTTTCGTTCGTTTTAAGGGGGCAACTTCAACAGGTAATGTTAGTATTGCATCTGCTGGAGCTGCTACTGTGAACGTTGCTGTTTCAGGTTCTGCTTTATCTGCCACTGCAAGAAGAATTCTGGTGAACAGTCCGACAAATTCATTTAGTTTCAGTGCAACTTTAGGTACACCTAGTGCATCACAAACTTTCACAGTCCAAGGTTTCAGACTAACTGATACAATTGGATTAGCGTTTTCAGTTGCCGGCTTCGAACTTTCGACAAACAATACAACTTGGTCTTCCACATTGCGTCTAGATACGATTGCAGGTGGAAGCGTTCCATCAACTCAAATCTGGGTGCGTTACAATCCTGCCGTTGCTGGTGCATCAGGAGCACAACAACTTATTGTGAATAGCCCAGGTGCAACAAATGTTACGTTTACTGTTAATGGTCTATCATCTCCAGGTTTAGTTGTTACGCCAGCTGTTTTGCCAACATTTGCCACTGTTGTTGGAACTCCTTCAATCAGTATACCAGTGAATGTTTCAGGTTCGCGTTTAATCTCAGATGTGATTGTTACTGCTTCTTCTGATTTCCAAGTATCATTAGATTCACTCACTGATTTTGCATCATCAGTTACTGCAACAAAAACTGGCTCAATATTGCCAATAACTAAGGTGTTTGTTCGCTACAATCCAGCAATAGCTGGTAGCTCACCTGTTAACAGTGTACTAACAGTTAGCACGCAATCAACACCAAACACATTGATTACTTTAAATGGCTTTTCAGTGCAACGCCCAACACCAGTGATCAATTTGGGTGTTGCTTCATTACCTGAATTTGAGACTAATATTGCTCAACCAACAGCTCCACAGTCATTTATTATCAATGCAGTAAACCTGACAGACTCTTTAAGTATTACTGTTGGCGGTGATTTTGAATTATCTCCTGATTCGATTAATTACAAAAAGGATTGGAAGGTACCTGCCGTAAATGGCAGTATTTCAAATTTGAGAATATTCTGCCGCTTAAATAGAACAGATGCGGGAATAACTAAGGACACCATTCTGGTTTCTTCAACGGGAGCTATCACAGGTAAAATTGCAGTTTCTGGTAAAAGTACAGTTGGTATTGTAGAGCACGATAATATCACTTCATTTGTAATGTATCCAAATCCAGCAAAAACTGAGTTAATAATTGATTTTGTTGCAGAACAATCAGCTATCACTGTTATCAATGTATATGACTTGGCTGGTAAATTGGTTAAGAATATTGCTAATGATAAATTTGCTGCGGGGCATAATGCGGTTTTTGCTAACATTGCAGACTTGCAAGATGGTTTCTATCTTGTAAGTGTTCAATCACTTCAAGGTTCTAAAACAGTGCGTTTGTTAATCTCAAAATAATCACCACATCAAATAGGAAAAACCCTGCAGTTATTAAACTGCAGGGTTTTTTTATGAGATAAAATGGAACTATTGGTGTTGCAAACCGGTTGCAGTAATGGCCGACTTCTCTTGGTAATTGTCATAGTCGGTGTTTATCTCCCACAAGTTGTGCTTGGTATTTTTAATAATATTTTCGGCTGCTAATAGGCCCATCAAAATACTGTGATCTTGGTTGTTGTATTTAAAGGAACCATAACGGCCAATTACACTTAGTCTACCAATGCCATTTAAATATTCTTTTATCGGTTTTAAATGTTCTTTATATCCTTTTTTATACACGGGGTAGCATCTATGTATGCGATGAACATATCCATTTAAAATGGCGTTTGATTGATTAAGGCCTGTTTGGTTTAACTCATATTTAGCCAACTCAATAATTGATTCGTCTTCTTGCGACCAAAGCAAGTCTTGATCATAACACCAATATTCGAGAGCCAATACAGTGGTTCCATCATTTTTTACAATACTCGGAACCCAATTACCAAAGTTGGTTATTCGTCCCATTTTTAACTGTTCAGAATGCACATACAACCAATTATCAGGGAATAAATTTTCGCCTTGAACACGCAGGTAAACAATAATTGTATTTCTAAAGGTGAGTTGATTGCATTGGGCAACTACATCAGTTGGTACATTGTTTAATTGCTTAACCATCACTGATAATGGCATCGTTGATACTACATGTGAATAAGCAATTGTTTCACCTTGTTGATTAACTACACCAATGGCTTGGCCATTTTGTATTGCAATTTTTTGAATAGGGGTATTTACAAATACCTTGCCTCCATTTGCAGCAATAAAAGCACTCATTCGCTCGTACACCATGCCTGTTCCACCAAGTGGGTATGCAAATTGATCTACCAATGTTTTGTGGTTAACAGTAAAACCGAGTGCTTTTTTAATAGCTTCTCCAAGCGTAAATTTTTTAATACGTTGAGCAGCAAAGTCAGCATCTAAATCCGTACAAGCTATTCCCCATAACTTTTCGCTATAGGTTTTAAAAAAGATAGCAAACAGTTGGTATCCAAATCGGCTAACTACCCAATTTTGAAAAGAACCGTCTTGTTGAGTTGGCTTTACCTTTTCGAATACATAACTAAAAAAGCATGAAGCTGATGTGAATATTCCTAATTTGCTTAGTGCATCAGCAATTTTAATCGGGTATTGGTAAAAGTGCTTTTTGTAATAGATGCGTGTAAGCCTATCTACCATTAAGTAATCTTTACCAACAACCTCTAACCATAACTCATTTACCCTCGTATCATCACTAAAAAAACGATGAGGTCCTAAATCTAAAGTATTCCCCCACAATTTTAATGATTTACACAATCCGCCAATTTGATGCGAAGCCTCATATACATGCACTTTTTTTCCAGCTTTTGTAAGTTGATATGCAGCTGTAAGTCCGGCTGGTCCCGCACCAATAATGGCAATTGTTTCGTGGGTTTGAGTCTCCATGCAATACAAGAATACACTTTTTTTAGTAGCCTAAAAATCCATATCCATGCCGCCACCTTGGTTTTCTTTACCGGGCCTGCGTTTTTTAAACAAAGAAGTATCCCACTCTCCAAATCGGTATGTAAATCCAATTCTGAAGAATCGAACATCTCTTCTTCTTGATAAATTTTGGGTGAACAAGTCAGTGGAAAATTCAGAACCAAACCTACGTGTATTGAAGATATCGTTGATGGTAAAATTAAATGACCATTTTTTACCTACATCTTTATTCAATGAGAAATCAACCGAATATACAGGTATGGTTTTCCCTTGCGGGATAATTCGCGGAGCTTCATATGAGCCATTGAGTTGGGTAGTAAATGCATATGGCAATTTATAACTTGCTATGGCTTTGGCATTCCAACTCCAACCTTTATTTTCGAGGGTTTGCCCAGTACTGCCAGTGGCATTAATATTAACATGAAAAACATTCCCGTTTAGGGTAAGGTCTAGTTTTCGCTTGAGCAGAGTAAATTTTAAGGTATTTTCCCAACCATACGCAATATTTGCCTCACCATTGATAAATGAAGTGATGAGTACGTTGCTATCAGTTTGCGAGCGGTATACATATTGGGTAATTGGGTCTTGCTGGTAACGTAAATATGCTGATGTGAGCCAACTTCCCCAGTTCCAAATTCCATTGTAATTTATTTCTCCAAGGTTAATAAACTCAGGCGCCAATGTAGGGTTGCCAATTTGGTAATTTAGTTTGTCACTAAACATGATGTAAGGCATTATTTGCATCCGGTCTGGCCTATTTATTTTACGAGAGAAATTAAGTTGAACTTCGTTTTTTTCATTAAAACGTTTAGAGAAATAAACGCTCGGGAAAAGTGCTTTTAACAGATTTGAAGTTCCATCAGGATACAAATAAGCAAACTCCTGATTTTTATTCACCACTTCTCCAGTAAACCGTGTTTGCTCATACCTAAGCCCAGCTTGGTATCCAATTCCCCAAATATAACTGCTGTAGTTTATATACAATGCATTTACAAAATCAGTAATGCGAAAGTCTGTTGTTAAGAAAGTATCTGGTAAATACGCTCCTGCGGGGTAATTGTAATTTGTTACATCTAAACCTGTTCTACTTTTGCGGTAATTGCTTTTTACTCCCCATTCAAATTTTGCCGAGTCATCAATTGGATTCACATAATCATATTGAAAATTGATCATTTCATTTCGGCCAAATCCGATGTTTTGTTGCAACTCTGGATTGTTGGGCAGTTGAAGTCCATTTAGGTAATTGGTGGTGGTAAATATTGCATTGCTCTCTGATTTACCTAAGTTGTAACTGATATCAGCAGTCCACTCTTTTCCAGCTTTGGGATAAGTTCGTTTCCACATCAATTGTGTGGTGTAATTTCTAAACTGGTTTTTCTGATCATTAAGTCTTGTTCCGTTGCTGAGCTCAGTATTGTTTCCATCATATTGCGAAAAAGTTTGTTCGTCATATTGGTTCCAATTACCTCGCATGATATTTTGTGAAAGCGTAAGTGTGTTGCGGTTGTTTAAGTAATAATCAAAACCGGCTCTTCCCATTTGCATTAGGTTGCTCGCTAAGTTCTCATTTTGTTGGTCGTACCTTCCAGTGGGTATCTCATTGTTTAAACTTGTTCTATTGGTAAATCCTTTGGCGGGATTTTCTCGAGCATTTAAATTATAAGATATAAAAAAGTTGAAGGGCTTTTCTTTTATGTTTAGGTTTCCGTTAATGCCATAACGATTATTGGTTCCGATATTAACTCCGAGCATACCATTGTATCCAGGTTTAGTATTGGTTTTCATTACAACATTTACAATACCACCAGTGGCACTTGCATCAAACTTTGCTGATGGATTTGTGATAACCTCAATTCGTTCAATTTGTTCAGCAGGCAATTGTTCAAGTGTGAGTGTTGTTGGCCTACCATCAATAAAAATAGTGGGCGAATTATTTCGTAATGAAACATTGCCATCTGCATCAACTGTTAGGCCTGGAATATTTTTCATTACATCAACAGCGGTTCCCCCTCGTGACGAAATATCTTTGTCTACATTGTAAGTTCTTCGGTCAATGCTCATCACAACGGGAGCTTTTTCGCCTTCAATTACTACATCTTTTAACTGTTTGGCATCTGGCTCAATGCTAATATCACCTAAGTCTTGCTCCAATAATTGTGGTGTAATTGTTACGGGTACCGTTGCGTTTTTATAGCCAATAAATTGGATTCGAAGCCGAAATTTGCCCATTGGGAGTTTTTCCAAACTAAAATCACCGTTTCCTTGCGCCAATACGCCAGATATGACACTGTCTTTTTGCATCGCCAAAAGAGTAACAGAAGCGTAATCAACGGGTTTTTTTGTTCGTGTATCGATAACTTTTCCGTATACCCTACCAATATTAGGCAATTTACTTCCCGACATAGTGCGTACACCTGCAGGTGGCTGTGCCTTAAGATTGGCAAACAACAATAAAAACAGGAGGATTAGGTAGTATTTCTTTGAAAACATTATCACTTTATCAAGCCGACAATAATAATACATATTTCTGCACCCTAAATAAAGAATAGATAAATGAGTTGAATTAGTAGGTAAACCGTGTTAAAACCAAACTGTAATATTGGTAATCAGCAAACTGCTGTTGTTGCTTGAATATAAGTTTCTGTCAATATACATCTTGCGGTTACTAAAAAAATGTTTGCCTTCTACTCTAAACAAAGCATTATTAGTTACTTTTACATTAAGGCAAGCCCCAGCACTCCAAGAGTTAAACCCAGTAGCGTTTGTTATAGGCTTAATCACGATACCTTTTGTATCTTCAAAATACTCGATTCTTGCAGCAAGGCTCGAATTAGGAGTAATATTATACTGTCCAATAATGTTTGCTTGCCACCATGTTGCATGATTTTCTTTTTGCAGGATTGTATCGCGCCTTTGCTGAATGCCAGCGTAGGCACAAGCTGTAAATTTCCATTTTGTGCTTGGGTTGTAAATGGCGTACACATCACTAAAATAGCGCATTCCATAGTTGGGTTCTTTTGCCGAAAACTCATCGCCCACATAGGTATCCCAGTTAATTAATAAATTATTCGAAACTTTCCACTCCAATTGGGTGGCAACACTTAATGGATTATTTACATCTGTAATTTGTTGCCAGCCGTTAATTATATAAAAATAACCATTAAGCTTCTGCGAAAAAGGATACGTGAGTCTGATACCCGATAAATAATAGGGAACGTATTCGGGTGCAAATGAACGTGTGTACATCAAATGGTCTTTTGAAATCGCAGTTTCATTGGTAAATGGAGATCCCATAACGCCTGCATCAATCCAAATATCTTTATGAGCAAACAGTTTAAGTCCTACATTTGCTTCAATGATATTTTTGAGTGTACCGTTTTCAGCTGCATAATTGGAGTTTACATAAGTACCAACCCCCGGAATAAAGCGCGCACGCACCTTGCTGTTTTGGTATTTTAGGTCTATATATGCTAGATTAATATTCATTTCATTATGTCTAGGTGATGAAACAGCATAAGGCCTATCTGATGTGGCAGGTTGATTAAAATCAAATCCGTAATAGGTGTCTATGTAACCTCTTACATTCACTTTACCTAACTCGGCTGTATCGGCACGGTCTGTCATGCCAGTATTTTCAACCTGACAGAAAGCGTTGGTTCTTAGTACGACTAAGGATATAATAAGTAGATATTTCACATTCCAAGTATACACAATGCCAATAAAATCCTGTGAAGCAAAAATTTTACAGAAATGATTGGTGATTTGCCTTTAAAGCCATATACTTGCGCCTCATTTTAAAACAATTAAAAACTAAATCATGTATTTGACCACAGAAAGAAAACAAGAAGTTTTCGAAAAGTACGGTAAAGCCAAGTCGAAAACCGACACAGGCTCAGCTGAGAGTCAGATCGCTTTGTTCACACATCGCATCAACCACATCACTGAGCATTTAAAAGGAAACAAAAAAGATTTCTCTGCTGAATTAAGCTTGGTGAAATTGGTAGGAAAAAGAAGGGCTTTGTTGGATTATTTAATCCGTGAAGATATCTTCCGTTACCGTGCGATTATCAAAGAACTTGACATCCGTAAGTAACGTGAGGGAATTTAAAATGTCGAATTGCGGATTACGAATGTTCGGAATTTTTCATTTTTATTTCAACTAACAAACTACAACAAGCAGGGCAATTGTCCTGCTTTTGTTTTTACCGTGCAAACCAAAAAGCCGCGTTGGGGAGCACGTTCAGAAGTTTTGCGGCAAGAGGAAAAATAATAGAAAATGAAAGCAACAACAAAAACCTTTACCTTAGGTGATGGAAGAGAAGTATCTATCGAAACAGGTAAATTAGCAAAACAAGCCGATGGTTCGGTAGTGGTAAAAATGGGTGACACCATGATTTTAGCTACTGCTGTATCGGCACAAGAGGCCAAAGAAGATGTAGATTTTATGCCACTTACAGTTGATTACCAAGAAAAGTTTGCAGCTGTAGGCCGAATCCCTGGAAGTTTCCACAAACGTGAAGCAAAATTATCAGATTATGAAGTATTGGTAAGCCGCTTGGTAGATAGGGCTATTCGTCCACTATTCCCTGAAGATTACCATGCCGATACACAAGTAATGTTGCAGTTGATCTCAGCAGATAAAAACATGTTACCTGATTGCCTTGTAGGTTTAGCAGCGTCTGCAGCCTTGATGGTAAGTGATATTCCATTTAACGGTCCGATTTCAGAAGTTCGGGTGGCTCGAATTAATGGCGAGTTTAAAATAAACCCAACCATAAGCGAATTGGCAACGGCAGATATTGATTTAATTGTAGCTGGAACAGAAAAGGACCTAAACATGGTCGAAGGTGAAATGGGAGAGATTAGTGAAGAAGACATGGTGAAGGCCTTACGTGTAGCGCATGAAGCAATTATTGCACAATGCAAAGCGCAATGGGAATTGTGTGAAATGCTTGGTGGGCGCAAACCTGCTCGTGTATACAACCATGAGCGCCACGATGAAGAATTGGAAAAATCGATTCGTGCATTTGCGTACGATAAAGTGTATGCAGTTGCAAAATCAAAATTGCCTAAACATGAACGCAGTGCTGCATTTAAAGCCATTCGCGAAGAGTATAAGGCATCGCTTCCTGAGGGTACGGAGTTAGATAAATTTTTATCTAATAAATACTTTCATCATGTAGAATACGATGCGGTGCGTGCCATGATTTTAAACGAAAAAACACGTTTAGATGGACGTGAATTGGATCAAGTTCGTCCAATTTGGAGTGAGGTTGGTTATTTACCAGGTGCGCACGGAAGTGCAGTATTTACCCGTGGTGAAACACAGTCGTTAACTACAGTTACTTTAGGAACAAAGTTAGACGAGCAGTTATTGGATGCCCCAATGATGGCAGGTTATTCAAAGTTTTTATTGCATTATAATTTCCCTTCATTTAGTACTGGTGAAGTAAAGCCAAATCGTGGCCCGGGTAGACGTGAAATTGGACATGGTAACTTAGCGCTTCGTGGATTAAAACGCGTATTGCCAGGTTTGGAAGAAAGTCCGTACACGATTCGTATTGTATCTGATATCTTGGAATCAAATGGGTCTTCTTCAATGGCAACAGTTTGTGCAGGTTCATTGGCATTAATGGATGCAGGGATTAAAGTAAAAGATGCGGTAAGTGGTATTGCAATGGGCTTGATAACAGATGAAAAAACTGGAAAGTACGCAGTATTATCAGATATTTTGGGAGATGAAGATCATTTAGGAGACATGGATTTTAAGGTGGTTGGCACAAGTAAAGGAATTGTAGCTTGCCAAATGGATATTAAAATTAATGGATTGCGTTGGGAGATGGTAGAAGAGGCATTAATGCAAGCTAAAAAAGGAAGATTGCATATTATGGGTGAGATGAATAAAACCATTTCGAAACCGGCCGATGATTACAAACCTCATGCTCCGCGTATTGAAACATTAATAATTGAGAAAGACTTTATTGGCGCTGTAATAGGACCTGGAGGAAAGGTAATTCAAGGTATTCAGAAAGATACCGGTGCTACTATTTCTATCACTGAGGTTGGCAATAATGGTATTGTAGAAATTGCTGCGACCAATGGCGAATCGCTTCAAAATGCGATGCGTATTGTTAAAGGTATTGTTGCAGTTCCAACAGTAGGTGAAGAGTATGTTGGTAAAGTAAAAACAATCGTAGATTTTGGCGCTTTTGTAGAGTTTATGCCTGGCAAAGATGGATTATTGCATATTTCAGAAATTAGCTGGAATCGCTTGCCATCAATGGAAGGAGTATTGCAGGTAGGTGAAGAAGTGAAAGTAAAATTAATCGAGATTGATAAAAAAACAGGCAAAGCAAAACTTTCTCGGAAAGCGTTATTGCCTCGACCACCAAAACCAGAACAAACTAAGAAGGAAGAAGGTTCGGCACCAGCTGCTGAAGCAAATTAATTGGTAAATGCCCCCAGTGATGGGGGCATTTTAGTAAATAAGTTGATAGTATGAATGTAGTTATGCTCGATAATTTCGATTCGTTCACATTCATGTTGGCTGACTATATAGAGCAATGCGAAGCTCGATGCACAGTAATTCGAAACAATCACCCATCTTTAATAGACAAATTATTAAAGGCAGATGCGGTGGTCATTTCTCCAGGTCCAGGTAGACCTGAAGAGGCTAATCAATTAATGGAGGCTTTAACGGCCATTGCTCCAATTAAACCTATATTGGGAGTTTGTCTAGGTCATCAAGCTATTGGTTGTTTGTTTGGAGCCTCACTTGTTCACGCAAAGGTGCCTAAACATGGAAAAATTGAAACAATCAAACAAATGGATCCTCAAGGCATGTATCAGCAAATCCCCTCATCATTCAGTGTTACAAGGTATCATTCATTGGTACTTTCAGACTGCCCGTCATGCCTAGAGGTTACTGCGTATTCAACTCTTGGAGAGATTATGTCAGTTAAGCATCAGCATTTACCAATATGGGGTGTACAATACCATCCGGAGTCGTGCACTACTGAGTATGGAATTCAACTGGTTAAAAATTTTTTGCAGCTCGCACAGCAATAAATAAGTATTCATTTATATTTGATATTGTTTAGATAGGCCTAATGGAGTTACAAATTCGTAAAGAAAAAAAGTTCAATTATATTGAAGAAGGAGAGGGTGAAGTGCTATTGTTATTGCATGGATTATTTGGAGCATTAAGCAATTGGAAAGATGTGCTAGATCATTTCTCAAAGCAATACAAGGTTGTTATTCCATTAATGCCTATTTTCGAAATGAATATTTTGCAATTGAGTGTAGACGGGCTTGCCTCTTTCATCCATGATTTTATTGAATACAAACAATATCAAAAGGTGAATTTGATTGGGAACTCCTTAGGAGGACATGTGGCGTTAGTATACATAAAGAAACATCCGCAAAAGGTAAATAGTTTAATCCTCACAGGAAGTTCCGGCCTCTATGAAAACGCCATGGGAGGAAGTTATCCCAAGAAAGGAGACAAGGCATTTATTCGTGAAAAAGTGGCACTTACTTTTTATGATCCGAAAACCGCAACTGATGAGTTGGTTGAAGAGGTATACCAAACGGTAAATGACAAAGGAAAGGTGCTGCGAATACTGATGATGGCTAAATCGGCTATTAGGCACAATATGCGTAAGGATATACCAGGATTTAGTCAGCCAACTTGTTTAATTTGGGGTAAAAATGATACCATCACACCACCAGAAGTTGGTGAAGAATTCAAACAATTGCTCCCTAATGCGGAACTGCATTTATTAGATGAATGCGGCCATGCACCAATGATGGAACAACCCAAATTGTTTAATGAAATTGCAAGTTCTTTTTTAACCAAACACGTTTAATCATGTTTGCAAACCAACTCTTATCTAACGAAGTTTTCCCGCTTAAGCCAACAGATTCTGTTGAAACAGCGTTGATGTTAATGAATGATTGGAAGCTGCTTGATTTACCAGTTGTCGAGGCAGGTTTATTGGTTGGTGCGATTTCAGCAAAAGATATTGAAGATATAGGGCCAAGAACCAAAATTAAAGAATTTACCAAAGAAGTGAATATTGGCTTGATTCAACCAGAAATGCACTTGTTTGAAGTAATGAAACGATTGGGAGAAACAGGCTTAGGGTGTTTAATGGTGGTTAGCCAAAACCAATTTTTAGGGGTAATTACCCCAAAGGAAATTGCGAAGGGTTATCAGCAATCGGCATTACAACAGCCTGGAGGAACAGTTGTGCTTAGAATGAAGCCGCAAGATTACGCATTGAGTGAAGTTGCAAGAATCATGGAGTATAACGATGTAAAAATTTTGCATGTATTTATCACACAAGATGCATCCAATATCGGAAAAATTCTAATCTCATTAAAGTTGAATAAATCCATTTTAACAACTGTTTTTCAAACCTTAAACAGATACAATTATGATGTAGTGGGTATTTATGATAATACAGAAGTTGAGTCGGATACAAAAGAGTTGGATTGGTTTTTAAAGTACTTAAACACATAACCATAAATGAAAGTAGGAATTTACGGTAGGGTGTTTAAAAAGGAAAATGCTGCAATGGTGCAGCAGCTTTTTGATTATTTGCACCAATCAGATGTAGCCTTTGTAACGGAGGAGGTTTTTCTAGCTCAATGTGTTGCATCTGGTATTAAACCTCGTCTAACCTATACCTTTAATTCTGCGGATGACTTAGAGGGAGTCGACTTTTTAATTGTTTTGGGTGGTGATGGGACCATCTTAGATACGTTGATTTACATTTATAAAAAACCAATACCCGTATTGGGAATTAACACTGGCAGGCTAGGTTTTTTGGCAGGTGAATTGAGGAATGAAATCACAAAAGCAATTGATCATCTCATCAAGGGACATTTCAAAATAGAATACCGTTCTGTAATTCAGCTTGAATCGAGTGACTCTAAATTGTTCAATGGTGTTCGTTTTGCACTTAACGATTTTGTGATTCATAAAAAGGACAGTTCGTCTATGATCACGATTCATACCTATGTGAATGGTGAATACTTAAATTCCTATTGGTCTGATGGTTTGATTATTTCAACGCCAACTGGTTCCACAGGCTACTCATTAAGTTGTGGTGGCCCTATTTTATATCCAACCTCAAACAGTGTTGTGATAACACCAATTGCCCCACATAATTTAAATGTAAGGCCAATGGTCATTTCAGACGAACACATTATTTCCTTCGAGATTGAAGGCCGAAGCACGGGTTTTTTAGTTGCACTTGATTCTCGGTCCGAGAGCATTTCGGCCGCAGTTCAATTAGCAGTAAAAAGAGCCTCATTTAACTTCCCACTTATCCGCTTTAATGAGGAGAATTATTTGGATACATTGCGCAAAAAATTGATGTGGGGACAAGATAACCGCAATATATAAAGTATCCACTGCCGTTTAAAATCTTAATTTTGGATAAGTGTAGGAAAAACATAGTTTTGCTTATTCTAAAAAAATTATGAAGTTTTCTGCTCTTTCAAAACAATTCTTATTATTGACTTGCACGGCATTAACTGCTAATGTCTGGGGTCAAAAAACAGAGATTGGTTTTGTTGCTGGTCCTTCCTATTATTATGGAGACGTTGTTAATTCTTTTCAGCCTGAAGAATTATCGCGACCAGGTGTTTCTGTTTTTTTAAGGTACCATCTTGATCCCCGTCTTGCATTGAGAGGCAATTTCGGATTTGCGATGATAGGCGGATCCGATAGTTATTCTGGAAATACCCCTTGGCAAAAGTCAAGAAACATGTCGTTTGAAGGTTTCGTTGCAGAGGTTTCGGGTATAGCAGAATTCAATTTGATACCTGATAAAAATAAAGGCAGAAGGGTTAAAACGCCATTCATCCCTTACGTATTTGCAGGTCTTGGTTTCATTTACTTCGAATCATATAGAGACAATCCGGTTACGGGTGATAAAAATGTCTTTTTAAGACCATTGCAGCTCGATGGAACAAGTTACGCGCCAATTGCGGTAAGTGTTCCACTTGGAATAGGTGCACGTTATTATTTAACAAGAAATTGGACCATTGGAGTAGAAATTGGACCACGTTGGACATCTACTTCTCAACTAGATAATATTGATGGAAATTCAGTTTATCCGGCAATTACAGATTTGCCTAATCAAACTGCACGTGAAATGTATGACCCTGGTTTGCCAGACCCAATTACAGGAATTAAGGCAGGTAGGGTAGGCCGCGAAAGAGGAAAGATTGAATACATTAATGATATTTATTTCATTGGTGGTATTACTGTTTCATACCGCATTTGGCCAAGAGGGGTTAGGAGTTATGGAGGTAAAGCTATTCGCTGTCCAAGATTTTACTAGAACCAGTTGTATTTGTTCACAACAGTCACTACATTCGCTTTTATGCGTTGTAAGCAATTAGGCAAAGTTAGCGCTGTATTCACAGCTATTTTAGTCGGTTTTTTCATTGTCAATCCATTCAATGGTAGTTCACAAAACATCGAATTCGGATTGTTTCTGGGAGCATCCAACTATTACGGAGATTTAAGTAACAATTCAATTGTGCCCTCGCAAACACATTTTTCAGGCTCTTTTATTGGAAGGTATAATGTGAGCGAGCGATTTGCTGTAAAGGGTTTTGTTGGTTATGGTCGGATCTCTGGATCGGATGAAAATTCAACGGACGCGGTGATGAAAAGTCGCAACCTAAGTTTTTTTTCAGATATCATAGAGGCTTCAGCTCATTTAGAATACAACCTCGTTAAAAACAGTACAGCATATAGTGCAAATACCAAAAAGGTAATTCCGTATCTTTTTGTTGGTGTTGGATTGTTTAACTTCAATCCCAAAGCCGAGTATGGAGGTCAAGTTTATGAATTGCAACCATTGGGAACAGAAGGGCAAGGCTCAACAGTATACAATGATCGAACTAAGTATGCATTGACCCAATTATGCATACCATTTGGTATTGGTCTTCGTAAAAAACTCGGTAACAACTTTAGCTTCGGAATTGAATTAGGAGCACGTTACACCCGAACCAATTATTTAGATGATATTGGAGGTACTTACGCGGCTAAATCAGTAATCAAAAGCACACATGGCGATATTGCAGAAGCTTTATCAGATAGAAGTGGTGAGATTAACCCAGATGGTGCAATATTCGCGGAAGGTCAACCCCGTTCAATGAAGGCAATTGACCTTTATGATATGTATTTTATGGGAGGTATTACGTTTACTTATATTTTCCCAAATGCTGGTATGAGATGCCCAAGATTTTAATTATTGTTTTATTCTTTTGTAATTGCCTGAATGTAAATGCGCAACGCATTGAGTTGGGGTTAACTGGCGGTTGCATGAACTATGTAGGAGATTTAGCTCCGAACATGGTGATGAGTGAAACCCATTTAGCTTATGGAGTTTTTGGTAGATACAATATTTCCAGTTCTTTTGCTCTCACAATTAGCAGAAACAAAGGCACTATTTCTGGATCTGACCAAAATGTTAAAGAAAATCAATTTCGAAACCTAAGTTTTAAGACGAGTATCGATGAGTATATGGGGGTTATTGAGTTTAACTACCTCAAGTACGCTTTGGGTATTTTAGATAAAAAATATACCTCATATGTATTTTTGGGAGCCGGATTATTAAGATATAATCCCCAAACCTATTTTGAAGGAGCTTGGGTTGACTTAAGACCCATCCAAACCGAAAATGTTGCCTACAGTGATTTCACCGTTATTGTGCCATTTGGTATCGGTTTCAAATGGCGATTCGCACAATCTTATGCATTGGAAGCGAATATTGGTTTTCGAAAGGTGTTTAGTGATTATTTAGATGATGTGAGTTCTGTTTACCCTGATCCCACTTCTACCGCACAAAAAAAAGGAGCAAAAGGAGCGATGATTACTGACCGAACTGCTGAACTTAATGGAAATGTGCCTCAGTATAAGGTGGGAGATAAACGTGGGAATGCGGATTTTAACGACTGGTACGTATCGGCAGGTATAAGTTTTTCGTACCGCATATTTGCTAAGCAAAAGTGTCCTAGATTTTTTTAAATTCGCAGGCTTACCAAATACGAAATGAGCCTGAAGGATAAGATTAACCTGCAAAAACTCCCCAAACACATTGCCATTATCATGGATGGAAACGGTCGTTGGGCGAAGGGTAAGGGTAAATTCCGAATATTTGGTCATCAAAATGGAGTCAAGGCTGTAAAGGAGTCTGCCGAAGCATGCGCAGAGTTAGGGGTATCCTATTTAACCTTATATGCTTTTTCTACTGAGAATTGGAGCCGGCCAAAAGATGAAATTAATGCCTTAATGGAATTATTAGTTTCTACTATTCGGAAGGAGACAAGCACACTTCAAAAAAACAATATCCGATTAAAAGCAATTGGCGATTTAATGGATTTGCCTCCTAAATGCCAACGTGAACTACAGGAGGCTATAGAAGAAACAAAAAACAATACACGATTAACGTTAATTTTGGCGTTAAGCTACAGCGCTAAGTGGGATATGGTAAATGCAATTAAACAAATTGCAGAAAAAGCGGCCAATCACCAACTACACCCTCAAGAAATAAATGATATGCTCATTGACCAGCACCTTTCAACAAAAGACTACCCCCATCCTGAGTTGATGATTAGAACCAGTGGAGAGCAACGTATTAGCAACTTTCTTTTGTGGGAACTTGCGTACAGTGAGTTGTATTTTACTCCAGTATTATGGCCTGATTTTACTAGGGAGCATTTATATGAGGCAATTTTTGATTATCAACAACGCGAAAGACGGTTTGGAAAAACCAGCGAACAAGTTCTTAAACCCTAATGAATAAGCTCAAATCTATCCTAGTTTTTTTCGCGTGTTTAATATCCTTGATTTTAAACGCACAGGCGCCCGAGGATACAACTAAACTAGTACCACAGTTTGTTGATTATGGAAATCCGCGCACCTATGAGTTGGTAAATATTGTTATAACAGGAACCAATTATTATGATAAAAGTGTTCTTCAGGTATTGTCTGGATTGAGTATCGGACAAAAAATCAGGGTGCCATCTGAAGATATTTCAAAAGCAATTACAAATTTATACAAGCAAAAGCTTTTTGAGGATGTGAGTTTACGCATTATGGATATCCAAGACGATAAGCTAACCCTTGAGATTTACCTCAAAGAAAAACCACGACTTTCAACATTTGTGATTAAGGGTTTAAGTAAGTCGAAAGCCAATACCTTGCGTGAAGAAATTAGTTTAAAGTCAGGTCAGATTATCACCGATAATTTGGTAGCGAGCACAGTGAATGAAATCAAGTCTTTTTACCGTGAGAAAGGCTTTTTAAATGCCACGGCTCAAATCACTCAAGAACCTGACGATCCCAAGAAGAATACCGCAAAACTGCGCATTTTGGTTGATAGAGGACCAAAAATTAAAATACATGACATATTAATAGAAGGCAATACAGCACTTACCGACCAAAAGATTAGAAAACTACTTAAGGATACAAAGCCCAAGCGAAAGCTCTTTGCCAAGTCAAGATTTGATGATGCAAAGTTTCAAGATGATAAACAACGCATAATTGAAAAATACCTCTCATTGGGTTACCGTGATATTGAAATCGTTTCGGATAGTGTATTTAAAAACGATGAAAAGACGTTAAACATATTAATTCGCTTGAAGGAAGGTCAGAAATACTATTTTAGAGATATTAAGATAACGGGTAATACAAAGTATTCTACTGAAGATTTAATGTCGATATTGAAGATTAAAAATGGAGATGTATACGACCAAGAATTGCTTGACACTCGTCTGCGTTCAAATCCTTCTGGGTTGGATATTAGTACACTGTACATGGATGATGGATATTTGTTTTTTAATGTAAATCCAGTAGAGGTATTAGTCGAAAATGACTCGATTGATTTAGAAATTCGCATTACAGAAGGTGAACAAGCACGAATAAATAAGGTAACAATTACCGGAAACACCAAAACAAGTGACCATGTTGTGTTAAGAGAATTAAGAACAAAACCAGGCCAATTGTTTAGTAAAACTGATGTTACACGTTCACTCAGGGAACTTGCCCAATTGGGATACTTCAATCCGGAGGCATTAAATGTAAATCCTATGCCTAACCCTGCAAGCGGAACGGTAGATATTGAATACATTGTTGAAGAAAAGCCAAATGATCAAATAGAACTCTCTGCAGGTTGGGGAGTGAACTCCATTGTTGGAACACTTGGATTAACACTTAATAATTTTTCTACCAGAAGAATGTTTGAAAAGAAAAACTGGAGCCCCGTTCCAAGTGGAGATGGACAACGCCTTTCTTTAAGAGCTCAAACAAACGGTACATTCTTTCAATCATACAGCGCATCTTTTACGGAGCCTTGGCTGGGTGGTCGCAAACCCAATGCATTTAGTGTATCAGTTTTTCATTCGATACAAAGCAATGGTTTTAACTCGCTTGATGTGCGTAGGGCAGGATTATACACAACAGGTGTAACAGTTGGTTTGGGTAGAAGGTTAAAGTGGCCAGATGATTATTTCACAATTCAATACCAAGTATTGTACCAACGTTATTACAATGATGTTGCTGTCACAGGACAATCCCTTTTTCAAGGTATTCCTGTAGGGATTACGCACAGTATTAGTGGACGCATTATTTTGTCGCGTAATTCAACAGATCAACCTATTTACCCTAGAATGGGTTCGAATATCTCTCTTTCTATCCAAGGCTCACCTCCTTATTCACTCATAACAGGTAAGGATTATTCAAGTACAGATATCGAACTGGGTTCTCGGCTCCTTGAGTTTTATAAATGGAAGTTTGATGCATCATGGTTCACTAAGTTAATCGGAACAACTAGGCCATTGGTATTAATGATGCGCACAAATTTTGGATTTATTGGCCGGTATAATAACCAAGTGAGTTATACACCATTTGAGCGTTTTTGGGTCGGTGGTGCTGGATTAATTGGCTTTGCTTTAGATGGCCGCGAGTTAATTTCATTAAGAGGTTACGCAGATAACTCATTAACACCTATTGCTCAAGATCCAGCAACAGGAGCTTTTGGCAGACAAGGAGGGTTAATTTACAATCGATTTACAACAGAACTACGTTTTCCAATTTCGTTAAATCCATCTGCAACTGTATTCCCCCTTATTTTTGCTGAAGCAGGAAATGCTTGGTCAAGTTACAAGGATTTTAATCCATTTAAAGTTTACCGCTCATTTGGAGGAGGCGTAAGGATATTCTTACCAATGTTTGGTATGATTGGACTTGATTATGGATGGGGAATAGATGAAGTTCCTTTTCAAAATGGAGCTAATGGTGGCAACTTTCACTTTTTGTTAGGACAACAATTTTAACAGTATGAATAAATGGATAATCGGATTATTCGCAGTTGTTTTATTTTTTAGCGAACATGCATGTGCCCAGAGGTTTGCTTATGTAGATACAGAGTATATTCTGGATTTAATGCCCGAATACAGAAGTGCACAGAAACAACTGGATCAAATAGCCGAAGACTGGCAAAAGGAGATTGAAAAAAAGCAGCTTGATATTGATAAGATGTACCGAGATTATCAAGCGGAGCAGATTCTGCTAACAGAAGAACTTAAGAAAAAGCGCGAGCAAGAAATTCAAGAAAAGGAAAAAGAATTACGCGAGTACCGAAATCAAAAGTTTGGTTATGAAGGCGACTTATTCAAGAAAAGACAAGAACTGATTAAGCCAATACAAGATAAAGTTTTTGATGCGGTGCAAAAAATTGCAAAACAAAATGCATTAGACTTTATATTTGCCAAATCTGGTGAACTGATTATGCTGTATTCAAACGCTAAGTACGACAAAAGTGACGAGGTACTAAGCGAACTAGGTGTTGCAGTAAATAAAGGTGACAAGCCTGGAGACAAAGGAGCGAAAGACACTAAAAACCAAGGGGGGGCAAAGAAAGATTCAAGATAATTGGCACTATTTTTATAATACTTAAATAAATAACAATACAAATGAAACACATCGTAAAAATTATGTTGGGAGCCGCAATGATTATGTGCGTGGGACTTGGTTCGGCAAAGGCTCAGAAGTTTGCATATATCGATTTCCAAGAATTGATGCAATTGATGCCTGAATACAAAAAGGCCAATACTGATATGGAGGCTTTTGGTAAAACATTACAAGACCAGTTGAGGTTGATGAACGAAGAACTTGAAAAAAAGTATGCTGCTTATCAAAAAGATGAACCTAAAATGGCAGACGCCATTAAAGATTTAAAGCAAAAGGAGTTACGTGATATGCAAACCCGTATGCAAGAGTTTCAGGAAACTGCTCAAGAAAATGTTCGTAAAAAGGAGTCGGAATTGCTTAAGCCAATCATTGAAAAAGCAAAAGCAACGATTGCCACAGTTGCAAAAGAAGGTGGTTATGCCTATGTATTTGATAGCAGTCCAGGATCACCTTTATTATACAAACCAGAAGGTGATAATATTCTTGGAGCTGTAAAAAAGAAACTGGGAATTCTCTAAAACTGATTTCTACAAAAAAGCCCTAATTGAACTTTCAATTAGGGCTTTTTTGTTTATAAATAACTCTGTGAACCTTGGTTCATTCAAATACACAGCAAACTAATAATTTAATAAAAACGCAATCGCGCTAGCGACTTTGTCAGCATTTGGGAGCATCTCAGCTTCAAGTATCATGTTTAATGGCACTGCAGGTACGTTTTTGGCTCCAATTGTTTGTACTGGAGCATCTAAATAAGTAAAACATGTTTGTGAAATTCGACCAGCCAAACTCTCAGCAAACGAATTTAATAAGGCTTCCTCTGTAACAATTAAACATTTTCCATGTCGTTTCACTGCTTCTTGAATATATGTTTCGTCAAGTGGTTGAAGGGTTCGTAAATCTACGACCTCGACTTGTCCACTGAATTGTTTTGCAGCAGTTGTGCTCCAATAAACTCCCATTCCCCAGGTAATAATGCAACAACTTTCGCCATTAGCGATAGCATCTTGGCTAGCAGCCAATACGGTATTTGCCTTACCTAACGGCAATACATAATCCTCATCGGGTTCGATGCAACGCGCGGCCTCTGTACCTGGATTTTTACTCCAATACAGTCCCTTGTGTTCTAACATAATCACCGGATTTCCGTCATAGTATGCAGCTTTCATCAAGCCTTTCATATCTGCGGCATTGCTCGGATAAGCAATTTTAATTCCTTTGAGTGTAAGCAAGGTCGACTCGATGCTTCCGCTATGGTAAGGTCCTCCACCACCATAAGCACCAATTGGAATGCGAATGATGCAACTCACGGGGTATTTACCCATGGTTAAGTAACTTGATTTGGTAATTTCACAAACAAGTTGATTAACTCCTGTCCATACATAATCTGCAAATTGAATTTCAACAATTGGTTTAACACCAACAGCACTCATTCCTACGGTTGATCCTACAATGTAGGCCTCTTGAATAGGGGTATTAAAAACACGATCGTTTCCATACTTAGCCGCTAAAGTTGCTGCTTCACGAAACACACCTCCCAACCTTGCTCCAACATCTTGACCGTAGAATAAACACTCTGGATGTTTAGCCATCAACTCGTCAACCGCGTGTAAAGCGGCATCGACCATTACACTAGGTTCTTTTCCTTCAGGAGTTCGAATTCCTTTTTCTATTGTTGCCCCACTTGGTGCAAATACGTGGTTCTCTAAGGTCGAAGGATCTGGGTCAGGACTTTCTACTGCTTGTTTAAATTGTTGTTCAACTTTGTAAACAGCATCTTTTTCAATTTCATTGAGTTCTTTTTTATCAATACCTATTGCCTTTAAAACTTTTTTGAGTTTAGGTAATGGATCATTTTTTCCGTGTTGTTCTAAATCTTCTTCAGTACGATACCATTCTTTTCTCACACCTGAAGTATGATGACCGAGTAAAGGAACTTTTGCGTGCACTAAAATAGGTTTGCGCTGATTGCGCACATAAGCCATCGCTTCAGCTATTCCCTTATAACTCTCAACAAAATCACTTCCATCAAGTCGCATACGCTTCAGCCCTTTAAAGCCAGCAGCATATTCATAAGCGTCCATAGCACGCATTTCATCACCACTTGCACTAATTCCCCAATCATTGTCTTGCACGAGGTAGATAATTGGAAGTTCTTTTAATACTGCCATTTGAAATGCTTCTGACACTTCTCCCTCGGTAATGGAACCATCGCCAAACGAGCAAACAACAACAGGGTATTCGCCTTTTTGATTTAGGCCTTGGCTTTCTTTGTATTTTACTGCGTGGGCCATACCTGTAGTAGGTATTGCTTGCATCCCCGTTGCGCTGCTTTGGTGAGGTATTTTTGCAAACCCTTCGCGTTTTAAACTTGGATGTGCGTAATAGGTTCTGCCTCCCGAAAAAGGGTCTTCTCCTTTTCCAAGAAGTTGTAGCATCAGTTCATACGGGCTAATGCCCATTCCTAGCAAAATTGATTCGTCACGGTAATAGGGCGAGCAAAAATCAGAAGCTTGGAGTTGCATTCCAACTGCAAGCTGAATGGCCTCGTGCCCACGGGACGTAGAATGAACATATTTGCAAATCGGACGGTTCGCATCGTATACTTCAGCCATTGCACGTGCTTCACACATGTGCATGTATGCTTCCAACAATATTTCTTTTTTTACCATGATGTTATAGCAGCAAGTTTACATAAATGACCTAACAAATCCATAATGTAAATACATTGCGATTTTTCGCTGAAGAGGCTTAATTTGCACCATGATGAGTGAAGTTCAATCGAATCCATATCCGTTTTCAATAGTAGCTGTTGCAGTTGCTTTTTCACCTCGAATAGAAGCAATATTGGCAGAGAGTAAACGTTTACAACAACTCTTTCAATCGCGTATGATTTTTATTCATGTAGGGGATAAGAATATTCAACAAGAAGAATACCTAAAACACTTGTTGCACCGCTTTGGCCTTGATGGAGAATCAAATCAGTTATTGTGGGAGCCAGAAGGAGACCCAGTAGACCGAATCCTAGAAAAATGCAAGGAATTAAATGTAGACTTATTGGTAGCAGGCGCCTTGGAAAAGGAAAGTTTAGTTAAATACTTTTTAGGATCAGTAGCACGCAACTTTGCACGAAAGGCAAAATGCTCATTGTTAATGTTACGCGAACCTGGACTTCAATCAAAACCAGTTAAAACTATTGTAGTGGAGGGTAGTGATCATCCCAAAACGGTTAAAACAATTGAAACGGCAGTATACATTGCAAAAGCAACTCAAGCCAATCAAATTACCATTGTACAGGAAAGCGATGTTAGTAAAATGGCACTCATTAGAAGTGATGAATTAAGCGATGGCGAAGTTGAAGAACATAAAGAAAAAATATTCGAGGCCGAAGACAAACGTATTGAAGATATTTTGCAATGCACAGATTGTGGAGCGTTGAAAATAAATATCGAACGGTTAGATGGTAAACCTGGTTATGTGATTTCACAGTTTGCAAGAGAGACCAAAGCTGACGTGCTATTGTTAAATTCACCGGATACTAAGTTGAACTTAATTGATAGGGTTTTTCCTCATGATATTGAATTTGCGTTAGCAGACCTGCCGTGTGATTTGCTGATTGTACATCCTAAGGAGTCAAATTCAAGCGAAGACTAACCTTTTTCCAAAATGAATCACCAACAACTAATCGACTTATTTCTGTGTCTTGGCATAATGCTTTTGACAGGAAGATTGCTTGGCGAGTTCTTTAGGAAGTTGCGCATGCCTCTTGTAGTTGGTGAACTTTTGGCTGGCATTATGCTTGGTCCAACAGTGCTAGGCCAATATTATCCTGATGTAACCGAAACCATATTTACAACTAAAGGAACAATTGGATTGGTTTTGAGTGGAATTACTTCTATTTCAGTTGTAATGTTATTGTTTGCGGCAGGAATGGAGGTAGAACTTTCAATCATTAGGCAGCAAGGTAAAACTGCTTTAAAAGCAAGTTTTGTAGGTTTGGTTATTCCATTGATTTTAGGTTTTGCAGCCGGACACGAGTTTTACCGTTTTTTTGGTGAAAACAATGCAGATAATGTTTTGGTGTTTAGTTTATTTATGGGTACTGCAATGGCGATTTCTGCATTGCCCATTATTGCGCGTACACTCATGGATCTAAATTTGTTTAAAACTAAGGTTGGTATGATTATCATAGCTGCTGCAATGCTTGATGATTTAATTGGTTGGATTCTTTTTTCGGTAGTGCTTGGCATGATGAACAATACGCAAAGTTGGGGCTTTTTGTATACGCTTGCATTCACTATATTATTTGCACTCGTAATTTTAACACTTGGACGTTTTGTGATTAATAAATTTTTACCATGGGCTAAACGCAAATTGTCTTGGCCTGGTGGGATTTTAGCCATTTCATTGGGATTTGCATTTTTGGGTGCTGCTTTTACAGAGCGAATTGGAATTCATGCCATTTTTGGGGCTTTTATTGTAGGAATTGCTTTCGGTGATTCGGTTCACCTAAATGAAAAAACACGAGACATAATCAACCAATTTATTACCAATATTTTCGCACCCCTTTTTTTTGTAAGCATCGGATTCAAAATCAACTTTGTTGAGAATTTTAACTTAGCGATTACCTTATGGGTATTGTTGCTCGCTATTACATCTAAGCTTATCGGTGCAGGCTTGGGAGCACTATGGGGTGGGCTCTCTTGGCGCGAATCTTTAGCTGTTGGATTTGGTATGAACGCCCGAGGAGCAATGGAAATCGTATTAGGATTATTGGCTCTTGATGCAGGGGTTATTTCTGAGCAATTGTTTGTAGCAATTGTGGTAATGGCTGTGCTTACTTCGGTTATGGCAGGCCCTATGCTGCAGTATTTATTAACTGGAGCACTTAAAGTAAAAGTAAATTTAAAGGAGCTGAATCCGCTTAATGTGAATGATTAAAACTTAACCCATTTGCTTGTTTCTGTGCGGTGGTTGGCAAATGTAACTTCAATTAGATAGGTACCATTTGGCCAGTTTACAACTTCGATTGGATAATTAATGTTGGTTGTTTCAAAAGTCAGTTTGTTAAGTATGTTTACGATTTTTATTTTTTGAATTGGAATATCAGTTGATTCAACTCTGATGGTTTCAGATGCTGGATTGGGATATACGTTGAATCGGTTTTGAATAGAAAGACTAGGCAACGATGTAAAGCCTTCTTTAAACAATTTTAGTTGCGATAGGTAAGTTACATCACTTCCTTTATGACCATCGTGATTCGAATTAAAGGCGCCATAAAAAACAACCTCATTTACATCAGGCGCAACCCAATCAAATGACCAACTTTTTTCGTCTTTCCCATCAACTCCTGCTGATCGATACGTAACGTATTTTTCATTACCAACTGTTTTGGTCTGTGTTGTATCAGTAATAATGATGGTGCCTAGTAAATTACCTGAGATGTCTTGTGGTGAAACCGAAAAGCCGAATCGGTTGTGACCCTGTGCAGTATTGGTTGCAGTAATTGTGTAACGTTCTCCAGGAACAAATCCTGTTGCAGGCACAGTAGATGTAATCCAATTGGAAACAGTAATGGCCACTCCTCCATGACATACCACACAGGTTTTTAAACTATCACCTGGTGAACCAGTAAATCCAGGTTCAGTACCATCCCGTTTGCCAAAATCAGTACTAAATGATTGAAATAAAATCAAACAGATGGTAGACAAAAATAGAAGTTGTATAAGTTTTTGCATGCGAATCATTTTCAATCAAATATACAAAATTAGGCACAAATGATCTTGTTTTTTACTAAACATAATGCAAGTTAATTTGTATAGTGATAATGGGTTTAGAAATTGCTGTTTTTTGGCATCGCAGAGATTTGCGTTTCGATGATAACGCTGGTCTTTACCAGGCACAACAAAGTGGTTTGAAAGTGATGCCAATCTTTATCTTCGATACAACCATCTTGACTAAGTTAACAAACAAAGCTGATCAACGGGTTCTTTTTATTCACGAGCAATTGCAAGAATTGAAAGCGAAGTATGCTTCAATGGGCAGTGATATATTGGTGCTGCATGGTAATCCTATAGAAGTATTTGAAAAGTTACTTACCCAGTACAATATCAAGGCTGTTTATACAAATACGGATTATGAACCATATGCAATCAGCCGCGACCTTCAAGTAGCACAATTACTGAGTAAATTCCAAATCAATTGGCAGATGATTAAAGACCAATGCATCTTTGAAAAGAGTGAGATTGTAAAAGATGATGGATTACCTTACACAGTGTTCACACCTTACTCCCGCAAATGGAAGGCAGCCTTAACAGAAAGTTCATTTAACGCCTTTCCCAATAACCAACTACCAGACACTCTTTTTAAAGTAAATACTCCGTTTTCGATGCCTAAACTCGAAGAATTAGGATTTTCTAAAACAGAGACAAATTTTCCATCGAAGGAAGTGAAGCAACAACTCATTGCACAATACCACCTCAATCGAGATTATCCCGCAATCCGAGGTACATCTCGTTTAGGAATTCACTTTAGATTTGGTACCATTAGCATCCGCGAAAAAGCAAGGAAGGCAAAAGCGTTAAATGATACCTTTTTAAATGAGTTGATTTGGCGAGACTTTTACATGATGATTTTGTATCATTTTCCAAAGGTGGCTACCCAAGCGTTTAGGCCTGAATACGACTACATTCAATGGCGAAATAATGAGGAAGATTTTAAGGCATGGTGTGACGGGCGCACAGGTTATCCAATTGTAGATGCAGGAATGCGGGAGTTAAATGCAACCGGGTACATGCATAACCGTGTTCGAATGATTACGGCATCGTTTTTAACAAAACACCTCCTAATTGATTGGCGATGGGGAGAAGCATATTTCGCTGAAAAACTTCTGGATTTTGACCTAAGTGCAAACAACGGAGGCTGGCAATGGGCTGCAGGTTGTGGAACAGATGCGGCACCTTATTTTCGAATCTTCAACCCAACATTGCAAGCACAACGTTTTGATAAGGAGGGTAAGTACATTAAGCAATGGATTCCAGAATTGCTTACGCCAAAGTATCCTAAACCAATAGTTGAGCACACACTCGCGCGTAAGCGTTGTGTAGAAGTGTATAAGGCTGGGCTTTCAATGGCACCGCCAAAAAAGAGTGGATAGGCAAGAATATTACTTCTTAATTAAACGAATCTGTTTTCCAGCTTCTTTCGTTTGAACTTGAACAATATACATACCTGGCTTTAAATTAGCTAAGTCTAGGTATACGCTTTCACCCGCGCCTACTTTCGGTAAGTCGTTCGACCATATAGACTGCCCTAATAAATTAATTACTTCGATGGAAACAGGATCTGCGCTTGGGCTAGCAAAAATGATGTTTGAAGAAACAGCCGTTGGGTTCGGATATACTTGTATTCCTTCAATAAATGAAGTAGGAGCAATGCCAACTGGTGGGCTAATGGAAACATTCAATATTTTGGAATCGCCCTTGCAACCACTACTCGCTGTTTCTTGAACGGTTAAACGACCAGATGCCGTGTTGTTCCATCTTATTGTAGCGGTTGCGGTGTTGTTACCTGCAACAATACTGCCGCCTATGATGGTCCATGCATAACTTGAACCTGTAGTTGCGTTAACGCTGTAAACTTCATTTGCATTCGCATTGACACTGTCTTTTCCGGTAATTTCAGAGGTTGTTGGCTTTATCCTTAATCCTAATGTTAATGGGTTGGCAAAAGAACTCCAGCAACCATTTCCATTCACCCTTACAGTATATACTCCGCTATCTTGAACACTCAATGTTTTGTTATTTGCTCCATTTACTAATACGCCATTTTTGTACCATTGGTTTCCTGCATTAGCGCTTGATGTTAGTGTCGCAGTTCCTCCAGGGCAGAAGCTTGTACCTGCTAAATTTGATGAAATGGTTGGAGTGGCGGGTTTGGCAGCGGCAATAATAGGAAATACGTTGGAAGAGCGGTTACAGGTAGTTCCAACTCTCCATACTTGGTAGTTGCCACTTGCTTTACAGTATAACACATTTGCGTTTTGCCCAGCAATTATTTGTCCGTTGAGTGTCCAGAAAAAAGAAGATGCCAACGAGTCGGTTCTCAATTCAATAGAATCACCATCACACAATGTATTTCCATTTGCTGAGCGAATATTTGGGATTTCTGGAGCTGGCAATACGGTTAAATATGAAGGTTTAATTAAACTATCTGATCCACCAGAATTGGTGGCTCTTAACTTAATCAAATATGTTCCAGGTTTGGATAATGAGGTAGTAAAATGTTGGGCGTTGGAGGTTAAAGTATCTGCTCCTTGAATGGTCCATGTCCATGCTGTAGGCGCATTTAAGGAAGAGTCGGTGAGGGTAAAAAATGATCCCGCACAAACGGTAGTTGGATTGGTACCAAATTGCACGAGAGGTTTGATGGCGGTGCCAGTTAATGAAACATTATCAATAAACAGGTTATTGCCATAACCATTATACGATTCAAACTTTACCCGAATATTTGGCAAATTGGAGTAAGCACTTAAGTCAATTGTTTTGCAATTGGAAATACACCATTGAGAAGCAGTGGTCGGAACAAAATTGTTTCCAGATTGAGGCACCGTTGCTAGTTGGCTTTCGCCATAGGCAGCCAAACGAACCCAGCTAGCCCCACAATTGTTCGATACGAATACAATTAAAGAATCCTGGACAGGGTTATTGGTGTAATTGCAATAGGCATGCTTAAAAGTGAGGCTTACGTTTAACCAACCTGTTAAGTTAAGTGGTGGAGAAATCAATCCATCTCTCCGTCCTACGGTACTGTAATCATACAATGCAATCATCGCTGCTGTTGATCCTGGTAATGTACCGCCAACACTGCCTAAGCGCCATGTAGTATCATTATTGGTGTTATCTACTCCCCAGCCACTTAATGTGCTTGAAGCATTTGCCTCAAACGTTTCAAGAAATGGCAAGCGCGAACCACCAACTTCGATATAATTTGGTAAATATGTTGAGTCGGATCCAAGCGCATTTGTTACACGTAAGGCAACAGGGAAACGTCCTTGTGAGGGATATGAAACAGTAACTTGAGCCGCTGTTGAGGTAGATGGTGTTCCACCTGGGAAATACCACATCCTTGAAGTTGGATTTCCGCTCGAATTATCGGTGAAAGTAACGCTGTTACTTGTGCAAATACTATTAGCATTAGCCAATACCACCACGCTTGGTTTGGCTTCGATTCCGCTGATGATTAAAGAAAATGCTTGGCTTGAAGGCGATAATGTTCCTTTATGGGTTACCAATATGGTATAGCTTCCAGCGGTTGGTGTAGCTAAGAAAATTTGCTCAACATTATCCCTTATATTATCTCCAGTGGTTGCATTTGCAGTTGGTGTTGCTGGGTTCAATATGTATGGTGAGAAAACAACATTGTCGCTGTTTCTGCGCAAACGAACATCCAAATCATTCCGGAGCATTAAGTCAGTTGGATCCAATTGAGGTGCCGTTGGATTGCCTGCCGGGTCTGTCCAGCTAATTGTAATCTTTAAAGGGGTTGCTCCATCACTACTGATGTTTTGAGTATATGTTGAACTGTTTGTTAATGTTCTTTCCAAAATCATGTTGCGAGCCGAATCTGAGATTAAAGAAACCGCTTGCGAAGTATTCATTAATCCCCAGCCATAGATGTAATCTGGACCAATACGTCCAGCATCATCAGCTGTATGAATAACTAATCCTTTGGTTGTAGCAGCTCTCATGTACCTCGCTTTTAAATTGAAGTGATGTTGTTGCACGAGCAAGATTGATCCTGACGCTGATGGTGAGGCCATGGACGTACCACTTAATGTGGCGTAATCTGTATTACCCGGAGTGAATGCAGAATATAAATCTACCCCAGCTGCCACGATATCGGGCTTTACCCTGCCATCATCAGTAGGGCCCCATCCACTAAATGAACTCATTACAACACTGTTAATGCCATTCCATCCATCGTTCGTATTTGAGTTCCCAATCTTATTAACCGCACCTATAGTTAACACATTTTTTGCAACACCGGCACTTGAAATACAATCGTATTGGCCATCAGCACCAGGTTTGGTTCCACTTCCAAGCTGCCATTGTCCAAACTGATCTCTTGTATACCAGGCGTTACCTTGCGCATTATCTCCACGGTCATTACCTGCAGATTTACAAATAAGGTAAAATGGATTGTTAACGGCTATCTGATCCCAGCTTTGCGCTTGGTCATCATAAAAACCAAATTTATAATCCTCCGCGGTACTAATCGATATATCTCCCCACCATTCCCAAATTTGCTGGTTTTCGTTGTATCTCCAACCGCTAATTAAACCGTATGAATGATTTGAAACCAACATACCGCCTGCTGCTGCATTAGCCATTTCTGATTCATCATTGTTCCAATCATAGGCTCTTAAATTTGCTTGATATGCCATTCCTTTGGCGTTAGCAACAACTCCACTAGCTACCATTGTCCCTGCAACATGGGTAGCATGATCGCTTAAATCAGTTGCTCCATCAACTTGTACAACCCTGCCGCCAAATTCTTGATGCGAAGCGAGCACTGCGCCACCATCCCATTCTCCTAACCTATTGCCCATCCCGCTTCCAGTAAGGCTTGTGCCAGATGTTCCTCCTGGCCATACTTTGTGCGTTGACAAGGACCTTGCAGCGCCAATATTATCTGTTGTGTAAAAGAGCATGTGCCCATTAGGAGCAAAACCTGCAAACTCACTTATAATGCCAGTATGTTTCCCTACTTCTCTTAGTTTGATGTTGAGCGAAGAAGCCATTTTTTCTGCTTTAGCTCGCTGCTCATGAAACGTTGGTTTTGCAACAGTAACGTTGGTCACTACCGTGTCTTTTTGCGGTATTAAAGGCTGCTGAGCTTTGAGTTGGGTTACCAAAAAACTGCAAAAAAGAAGGGGTATATATTTTTTCATCATATTTAGTTTCAATGTGTGGTTATTTGTTGCGCTTTGGGTAAAATACCTCGCAGAGTTGCTCTTACGGTTATTCTTTCGTTATCTCTCCAAACATAACCATTAACATAGACCGTTATTCGTTTACCTGGTTGCATTGTGTCGCAAGAGATTTGTATTGTTGATGAGTCGTTCACTCGGTTAATATAAGTTTGATTTCCCCTAATTAAAACAAGTTGAGGTGACTTGGAAAGTGGTAATAGGGTATCCTTAACAAGGTACGTATTAATTTGACTGACTTGTAAGAGGACTTTTTCATTTGATTCCATAGCAATATTAAGCACGCCATTTACAATCGTCCATTTGGGTTGGGAGGCAATGGTAAATAAGATTCGTTTTCCACTACTGGTACGCAAAGATACCTTACTAGGCGCGGCAGCTTGTCTTTGGGCATAGCTTAGGTTAACAATGCATGTAATAATTAATAGGGTAATAAACCTCCTCATACAATCAAAAGTAATAAATGTTCGTGAATTTAGCTTTCAATAATTTTTAATAACGAGGGCATGATGTTAATTTGCGTCTTTAATTTATAAAACACGTGCTCAAACACATCCCCAACGCGCTTACTTCTTTTAATCTGGTATGTGGCTGTATGTCTATACTTTCATCTTTATCTGGCAATGCAGAGTTCGCTGCAGCTTGGATAGGTGCAGCGGCTATACTTGATTTTTTAGATGGCTTCATAGCAAGGGCGTTAAAGGCTTACAGTGAAATTGGGAAGCAGCTCGACTCACTTGCAGACGTTGTGAGCTTTGGGGTAGCACCAGGCTTTATTTTTTACCAGTTAGGTGCGGCATCTGCACAATCATATTGGATAACGGTGATTGCTTTTTTTATCCCTGTTTTTTCGGCAATTAGATTGGCAAAGTTCAATATTGATACAAGGCAGACAGATTCTTTTATTGGGCTTCCAACGCCCGCTAATGCTTTGTTTGTTTCAAGCATGGTTTTTTGGCAGACTCAAATTCCTATCTACTGGGAATTGCTAGCAAGTATTCCTCTTTTCTGGATTTGTTTCCCAATACTTTCAGCATTTATTTTGGTTGCAGAGTTGCCTTTATTGGCCTTAAAGTTCAAGCATTGGAATTGGAAAGGGAACCAGTATCGCTTCGTGTTAATTTTTAGTTCATTACTTTGCGTTCTCTTTTTTAAATTTGCTGGAGTGGCTTTAGCCATCATTTTGTACATTCTTCTTTCAATCGTTCAACAATATCAAGCAAAAAATCACATATGAAGTTTAAAGCTGCTATTACCATTATGCCTCATGATGCACTTTTGGATCCACAAGGAAAAGCTGTTACTGGAAGCATGAAAAATATTGGGCTGCCCTCTATACAAAATGTTAGAGTAGGTAAGCATATCACCTTAGAACTAGAGGCTGCTAATGAGACTGAGGCAAAACAATCTGTTGACAATGCTTGTACAAAGTTGCTCGCAAACATGATAATGGAGCGTTACGAATTTACATTAACACAACAATCATAAATTGATCATGAAATCAAGCGGTTGCAGTTTGATTTCTATTTTGTTTGGCCTTATTGTTTATACAGTACAGGCCCAAGATTCTGTTTATGCTCGTAAGGTCATTTCAGACTTATGTTCCGTTGAAATGGCTGGAAGGGGCTACGTGCGTAATGGACAGCAAAAGGCAGCAACTTACATTCAGCAAGAGTTTAAAAAAGCCGGACTTCAATCATTTAGCGTTGATTACAAACAGTCGCTTGGTTTTCAAGTTATTTCTTTTACGCAACCACTTTACTTATCGGTTGATGGCGTGGATCTAAGTATTGGGTCAGATGCTATTTTGTCTCCAGGTTTTTCGAACATGAAAGGTATTTTTAATCTGATTTGGATTGACTCCGCAACACTCGATAACCCAGTTTCTTTTGCAGCATTTGAACGAATGCCTTTTTACAAGAGTTTTATAGTGTTAGGAGGAGTCGAAAATCAATTGGTTAAAAACAAAGAAGGGTTGTCTAAGATAAAGGCAAATCGTTATCGTGCTAAAGGGCTTATTTACGCAGAACAAGCCAAATTAACAGCATCTGTTTCGTTTGATTGGGACAAAGTTCCGATCATTTATGTGAAAAAGGGAAAATTGCCTAAGCAATCGTATCAACTTAAAATTGATGTGTATGCTGAAGCCAATAATACAGAGGTTAGTAATGTTGTTGGTTATGTAAAAGGCACTGTTTATCCAGATTCATTTATTGTGTTGTCGGCCCACTATGATCACTTAGGCATGATGGGAGCTGAGGCTCTATTCGCTGGCGCAAATGATAATGCAAGCGGGGTTGCAATGATGCTTGATATGATGAGAACAGTTGCTAAAAAGCCATTGCCATATTCAGTTGCATTTATTGCATTTGCGGCCGAAGAAATTGGTTTGGTAGGGTCAGCTTATTACACAGAAAAACCATTGTTTCCACTTTCTCAAATTAGTATGCTCATAAATTTAGACTTAATGGGTACTGGCGATAAAGGCATGACAGTGGTGAACGCAACATTGTTTCCTGAAGAGTTTCAAATGTTGCAGTTGATTAATTTCACTAACAATTACCTACCCGTTGTAAACCCTCGTGGAAAGGCTGCTAATAGCGATCATCATTACTTCACAGAAAAAGGGGTGAAAGCTTTTTTTTGGTATTTAATGGGGAAGTATGATTATTATCATGATGTGTATGATACGTCAGATGCTTTACCATTAAGCAGGTACAATGAGGCATTTATGTTGTTGTATTCCTTTATGATGGAGTATTCCACAAGGCTATAAATCACCTTAGGCTTGCATAATTGTATCTTTAACACTAAAATTACGCAAGTTATAACCAACCTGAATGGCGATTATTAACTCTCTTGTATCTTGGTACCTCAAAAAGAGGGTGCCAAATATTGAATATTTCGTGAGCAAACCCAATGAGGTGCAGCATGATTTATTCAAGCATTTGGTTGAAACAGCCAAAGATACTGAGTGGGGTAAACGTTTCGATTATCGCTCAATTAAATCTGTTGAAACTTTTAAGGAACGCGTTCCGATTGGCAATTATGAGTCGATGAAGCCTCATATTGATCGAATGATGCATGGCGAGCAAAACATTCTTTGGCCAAGTGATGTGAAATGGTTTGCAAAATCATCAGGCACTACAAGTTCGAAAAGCAAGTTTATTCCTGTTACCTATGAGAGCCTAGAAGAATGCCATTTTCAAGGAGGCAAAGATGCTTTGCTCTTTTATTTTATGAATAATCCAGAAAGTAAAATTTTTGATGGCAAGGGGCTTGTAATGGGAGGTAGTCATCAAATTAACAAGTTCAATACAGAGAGTTACTACGGAGATTTATCTGCAGTGATGATGCAGAATATGCCATTTTGGGCTCATTACTTTCGAACGCCTGATTTAGATATAGCCATTATGGATAACTGGGATGAAAAAATCGAGAAGATGGTAATGGCCACTCGCAGTGAAGATGTAACAAATATTTCTGGTGTACCCACATGGACCTTGGTTTTAATTGAAAAATTGTTTGAGATTACTGGTAAATCCAATTTGACCGATATTTGGCCTAACCTGGAACTTTATATACATGGTGGTGTAAGTTTTACACCTTACCGCAATCGCTTTAAGAAACTTATTCGTTCTTCACAAGTAACTTACCTCGAAACCTACAACGCTTCAGAAGGTTTTATTGGAATACAAGATAATCAGAAAGAAGACGATTTACTTTTAATGTTAGACTATGGTATTTACTATGAGTTTTTGCCAATGAGTGAGTATGGTAAAGATCATCCACAAACACATAGTTTACATGAAGTTGAAGAAGATGTTCACTATGCAGTTGTCATATCAACCAATGCAGGTTTGTGGAGGTACATTATTGGGGATACCATTAAATTTACTTCACTTAATCCTTTCAGATTTAAAATAACTGGAAGAACAAAACACTTTATCAATGCTTTTGGTGAAGAACTTGTTATTGAAAATGCAGATTATGCTATTGCACATGCGTGTCAAAAGTTAAATTTGCATATTGCTGATTATACAGTAGCTCCGATACATTTTGACCAAAATCAAATTGGTGCACATGAATGGTTAGTTGAATTCGAGGAAACACCCGAATCAATAGATCATTTTACTGCCGAGTTAGATAACTTATTGAAAAGCGTAAATTCGGATTATGAAGCAAAGCGTTTTAAAGACATGGCAATGGCTAAGCCAATTGTTAAAAGTGTTCCCAAAGGAACATTTAACCAGTGGCTTAAACATGCAGGTAAACTTGGTGGTCAACACAAAGTACCAAGATTGTCGAATACACGTCAATATATAGATGAAATTGAAAAAACCATTTTGCTCGGAAAGATATAAACCTATGAAGAAATTGATTTTACTCTTATGTATCACCTTATTTGGGGTAAACGCGTTCGCCCAGCGAATTGCTACTGATTATGGTGATATCTATTTTGAGTTTTTTCATTTCAAAGAGGCTGCTGAATATTACGAACAAGCCTTGGCTTTGCAAACTAGACCGCAAAAAAGACAGTATCTATATCAGCAATTGGCCCAATGTTACAAGTATCAATTTAAGTACGTAAAAGCAGAAGAGTATTTTGAAAAGGCAATGACAAGTGGTGAAGAAATTGCTGCTGAATGGTATATTGATTACGGGAACATTTTAAAGTTAAATGGAAAGTACAAAGAAGCCAAAGTACAATACAAGAAATACCAAGAGGTAACCAAAACGGAGTTGGCTGAATCTTTTATTAGGTCCGTAAATTGGGCAATCAGACACGCGGACACAATACGCAACTATGAAATTTTTGCGACCAACTTAAATATTAGTGGACAATCTTTGGGATACACATTTTATGATGACGGGCTAATTTATTCGCACGCTAGAAACAAGCCTAGAGCAGAAAAGGAAATGCCATTATTTGACCTAGATTACGCCAGAGCAGTAAAACCAACTGAATTCATAGACGATATGAAAATGATGGCGATGATTGAGTTCAATATGAATGAAGGTGCGCCATCTGTTTCGCCAGATAAAACAATTTTGTACTTTAACGCGAATGCAACCGCACCAGCGACTGGAAAAACAAAAAAAGTTGGTGATATTGAAGTGAGTGACGAAGGTGTTTCAAACTTTAAAATTTATGAAGCTAAGCTAGAAGGCGGGCTTTTTTCAAACCCAGTTGCTTTGCCATTTAATGATGATGAGTATAGCTGCATACATCCGTGTATTTCAGAAGATGGAAACACTGTTTATTTCAGTTCAAATATGGATGGTGGCTTTGGCGGTTTTGATTTATACAAATCAACGCGAATGGCTGATGGAACGTGGAGTGAACCTGTTAATTTGGGGAAAAACGTAAACACAGAGGAGAACGAACTCTTCCCTTATATCAACACAGGAATGCTCTATTTTTCGTCAAAGGGATTTAATGGGTATGGTGGATACGACATCTTTATTGCCAAACTAAACAAATCTGGAATGCCTTTTTCGCTTAAGAATATTGGCCAACCAATTAATTCTTATAGAGATGATATGGCCTTTATTACCCAGAATGATGGTGCAACCGGTTATTTCACAACCAACCGAGATAATGATGAAGGCAATGATGCAGTATATTACTTTACAGAAACTGATGGACCAGTTTATCAAGTAATTACAACCAAAGTTGATTCAGGATCTATCCCGGTTGCAATGACAGGTGTGTTAGGAAACCTACAACCCATTGATCCTATGGAGCGTTTGGCTGCACAGCCGCCAATTGTACTGCCAAAAGTGCCAACTACATCAGTTACCAGTCCTCCAGGAACTCCTGTTGCAGTGGCAGGTAAGGCAGGTTCTGGGAATTCTCCTAGTAAACCAACCAATCCAACAAAAGCCACTGTGGGAGCAGTTGCAGCCGCATCAACATCAGGTCCCGCGGCCTCAGACAATAAACCTGCTTCTGTCAAAGAACCAATACCCCAACCAACTAAACAGCAAAATCAAAATTCTGCCAGCAAATCACCTATCAACATTTCTACTGATGAGGCTGCAGCTGCTAATACAAACTTTAACCCAATACTATTTAAGTTTAATGATGCAGGTGTAAATCCAAATTCTATGGAAAGTGCCGATTCTGTGGTTGCTTATTTAAAAGCGCATAGGAGCCTCAAAGTTTTTTTAACAGGTCATGCGGATAGTAGAGGGCCATTTGAGTACAATATGAAATTATCAGAAAGAAGAGCTGCTACTGTAAGAAACTATTTAATAAAGAAAGGCATTCCTGCAAATCGAATTATTGTTAGGGGGTTAAGCGAAAGCCAATTGTTAAATGAATGTGCCGATGGTGTAACATGTACGGATGAGCAGCACAGTATCAATAGAAGGGTAGAACTTAAATTAGTTCAATAGAATTCTAATATTTTCGATCAATTACAAAATTGACAAGTCCCTTCAAGTTTTCAACTTTATCTGGAGTACCTAAGTCGTCTAATAAGGCTAATGCCTCGTTTTTAAGTTTAAGCATTAAATGTTGAGTATATTCAATACCTCCATGGTTTCTTACATATCCTATCACTTCCTCAATTTTCTTCTTGTTTTGGTGGTGATTTTTAATCGTGTTGATGATTGATCTACGTGTAGATTGATCAGCATTGTTAATTGTGAAGATTACAGGAAGTGTCAATTTCTTTTCTTTTAAATCAATTCCAGTTGGTTTGCCAATAGTGGCTTCACCATAATCTAATAGATCATCTTTCATTTGAAAAGCAATGCCTATTTTTTCGCCAAACTGGTGCATTCTTTTCACATGATCTGGAGATGCTCCACTACTTGCTGCGCCTATCGCGCAGCAGCTCGCAATTAAACTTGCAGTTTTTTTGCTAATGATGTCAAAATACACCTCTTCACTCAAGTTGAGGTTTCGGGCTTTTTCAATTTGCAAAAGCTCACCTTCACTCATTGCTTCAACTGCGGTACTTACAATTTCAAGCAATTTATAATCTTTATTCTTAACAGATAGCAAAAGCCCTTTACTTAAAAGATAATCACCAACAAGAACTGCAATTTTATTCTTCCAGAGCGCGTTTAAACTAAAAAACCCCCTACGTTCATCACTGTCGTCTACAACATCATCGTGTACTAAGGTGGCTGTGTGAAGCAACTCTACTAAAGATGCGCCTCTGTATGTAGACTCATTAATTCCATCAAAAAGCTGAGCAGACAAAAAAACAAACATTGGCCTGATTTGCTTCCCTTTGCGTTTTACAATATAGGTCATAATTGTATCAAGCAATGGCACATTGCTTTTCATTGCTTCTCTGAATTTAACTTCAAACAAGTTCAGTTCGGCAGCGATAGGTTGTTTTAATTGATCTATTGTACTCAAAATCGGATGCAAATAAACACAATATTCACTATTGACAATGAAAACTTAGACTTAAATCACGATACTTACAATGGTTCCTTCTGGACTGCTTTCAATGTCTATTTCAGCTTTTATCAGGTCAGCTAATTCAAAAATAATAACATAACCCAATCCAGTTCCGTCTGCACTTTCATTGAAGTTGGAAGTTTTCATTTTGTGCTTTATTGCCTCTATTCGGTATAAGTTATTTGCTGAAATACCTGGGCCTTGATCAGCAATTATCATTTCATACCTGTTGTTATTCCAAGAGGATTTGATTTGAATGGTGTTGTTTTGTGTGTATTTTACAGCGTTTGATACAATGTTTTGAATAATAATAGATAGAATAGTTTTATCTGTGTAAACGATATCATCCATTTCAACCAAGTTCTCTATTTGATTTTTCCGCATTGCTGCCACATCCAAAAGCAACTCGCGAGTTTCTTCTGCTATTACAAACGGTGAAACATTTACTTGTTGAACTTTTATTAAATTATTTTGGTAACGGACCCAGTTTAAAATATTTTGGGCGTTATCAAACAGTCGTTGCGATGTATGATTGATTTCTCTTATAATTTCATTTTCATTAT
>JALONP010000016.1 GCA_025454875.1 Bacteroidia bacterium
TGTTTCTGTGAATTTTGAATGCTTCATAATTGTCATTTAAAGTTAATCATTATTTATTTAATCAACTTTTAAATGGCTAACTTTCGGGGAAGCTTACATTGACACTTTGCTAGATATAGCATCGATTCTAAACACTGAATCTCATATGTTGATTGCGCCTAAACAAAACGCATTAAGTAAAGTTGTTAGTATTGATAAACTTAGGTCGAAGGAATTAGAGAATCTAAGATCATTTATGATATTTGAACTTGATCATTTAAATGATAGAATTATAAGACTTAAAAGATTTGTTGATTCGCTCGAAGTTTGATTTTGTAATAGCAACCATAAAAAAAAACCTCAACCATTGCTGATTGAGGTTTCGAATAAGTTATAACTGGAGTTATTAAACGCCCGTATCGTGTAAAATGCTTTCCTTTAAAAACGGATGTTTTGTAGGATACAAATTGGCTTTGCTTAATGCATTTAAGGTAATGTATAAAAACAAACCAGCAAAAACACCTAAGAATCCAATTTCCATTAAACCAATTCCTTGTGAAGGTGTTTCAATAATTCCAGTTGGGTTATCACCCGTAACTGCAGCAGCCAAATTCATTGCTCCAGGCATTACCATTAAAAATACATCATTCCAGTGCCCAATTAATATGCAAGTTCCTACAAATACACCAACTTGGCGACTGCGTTTTGCCCCTCTGCGCATAAAAATGAAAAACGGAACCACAAAGTTTAATACAATATTGATGTAGAAGAAAAACTTGTATGAACCAAACATGCGTGGCTTATAATAAGCAACCTCTTCAGGAATATTTGCATACCAAATCAACAAGAACTGTGCAGTCCACATGTATGTCCAGAACACAGAGAATGCAAACATAAATTTACCCAAATCATGCATATGCTCATCGCTGGCAATACCATCCAAATAACCATTTGAACGCAAGTACCAAGTAATAAGGTAAATTACAGTTAAGGCACTTACCCAACCTGTGGCAAAATTATAAATAGTGAAGATGGTTGAGTACCAGTGAGCATCAACACTCATGGTAATATCCCAAGCAAACATTGAGAAAGTAAATCCGAACACCACCAAAAAGGCTGCCGACAGTTTAAATGTTTTATCGAAATTGGTTAAGCCACCAATTTGATCCTCGTTTTGTGAGTATTTGCGAATCATGGTTGCACACCATGTCCAGAATGCCGTGAAAACAGCTAAACGAATTAAAAAGAAGGGTTTATTCAAATACCATGTTTTTTTGGCCAACAATGGATCTGCTTCCATTACACCATCGTGCCCCCAATGGTAAATTCCACCATGAAAAACAACCAAGCTTAAAAATACAACACCAAAAACCACAATTGCGCCAATAGGCATAAATGAGCTCATTGCTTCTGGTATCCTGCGGATGGCCACATACCAGCCAGCATTGGCCACTTGGCTAATAGCCAAGAATACCGCTGCACAAGTAGCAATAATGAAAAAGAAATAACCATTAAACAAAATGCTTGCAAGCAATCGCTTAATTGGCAAGTGGTGGTTTTGCTCATCGGTAAATCCTTCCACTTGAGGATGATAAGTAAAGTATCCGATAAGAGCCAATAACAAACCTGCTCCCATTAATATAAAGGCCAAGCGTTTGGCTTTATCCGAAAATATAAACTTTTCTTCTCTGATTTGAACTGTTGTTGCGTGTGCCATTTCAGTAATACAATTTTTAAGTGTGGTATTAATTGGTTGCAGGTGCAGGAGCTGATGATGCAGTTTGAACACCACTTAACTCGTAAATATAATGAATCACTTGCCAGCGCTGTGTTGGCGTGAGAACACTGCCATAAGCACCCATCAAGTTTTTACCATGTGTAATCGAATAAAATGCCTTACCCGGATTGATAGTAGGTAAGCGATCACCATAAGCAGGAACTTGAGGGTATTTACCATCAGCAACAATGGTTCCTTTTCCCAATCCATCTTCTGCATGGCATGGTGTGCAATTGATATTGTACAAACGTTTGCCTTCGGCTACATTGTATTCTGATTTTGGAAGTGGATTTGACCAAGCTGAAGAAGCTTCGTAGTTTTCATTCGACTTAGGCATATTATACGTAGCGTATTCTAATTGCCCACGAGCAATCGTTCCTTTCACCGGTTCACGCATGTTCATGCCATGTGGGTTAATGGTATTTGGCTTTTCTTCCAACTGCGAAAGTGGTTCGTATGCAAACGATACGTACATGTTTGGAGCGTATTCAATACCTGGGTTATCTCCTCCTGCACTGCAAGCACTCATTAACGAGGCAATAACAGTAGCAGCAACAAGTGTATAAATAGTTTTCTTCATGATTATAAATCCTTAGCCCTTTCTCTAACTTCAATAGCACCCCCCGAAACAAAAGTTTGTTCAAGTGCTTTTACGTCAGTTTTACTGTGAATATTAACTGCAATCACAAATCGGTCATCGGTTACACGTAAATCAATGATATCTGTATTGCGTCCCCAAAACATACGGTTTACAATAAAGAAACAGCCTACCATTCCAAACGCAGTAAACAAAATAGACAACTCAAACGTGATTGGGATATAAGTTGGAATATGCAACGATGGTTTACCACCAATATTCATTTGCCAGTCAAAGTAAGAGGCATATGTTTGCAAGGCAATGGCTGAAACCAACCCAGTCATAGCAAAACAAAATGCGGCAATGGATAAGCGTGTGCGTTTTACACCAATTACTTTGTCTAAGTTATGCACCGCAAATGGGGTGTACACATCATGCACATCATATCCTGCTTTTACCAAGTTCTCAGTTACTGAGAAAACTGTATCGGGATTATCATAAACCCCAAGCATCATTTTATTAGCCATGTGCTGCTCCTTTCTCTATGGTTGAATGATCAGCTTCTTGATGATGCTCATCATGCGCATGTGTAGGAATAATTGATTTTACTTCGGCCATATTAATCGTAGGTAAGTATTTGCAGAATAAGAAGTAAAGTGTGAAGAACAATCCAAATGAACCAATTAAGATTGCAAATTCCGTAATTGTTGGTGTGTACATCGTCCAACTTGATGGAATAAAGTCGCGGTGCAACGAGGTTACGATAATTACAAAACGCTCAAACCACATTCCAATATTCACAATAATCGACATCAAGAAAATGAACCAAGGAGTTGAACGGGCCCATTTAGTCCAAAACACTTGTGGAGCAATCAAGTTACAAGTCATCATTATCCAATAACTCCACCAGTATGGTCCTGAGGCACGGTTGATAAAGGCATATTGCTCATACTCTACTCCTGAGTAAGCAGCCACAAAAAATTCAGTAATATAAGCCAAACCTACCATGGTACCAGTTAACATTACAATTCGGCACATCGCATCTAAGTGACCCATTGTAATGTAGTTTTCTTGTTTTAACACCACACGGCCAATTACCAATAGGGTAAGTACCATTCCAAAACCCGAAAAAATAGCTCCAGCCACAAAGTAAGGAGGGAAGATTGTTGTATGCCATCCAGGAACAAGTGAGGTAGCAAAGTCCATTGATACAATTGAGTGCACCGAAAGTACAAGTGGGGTTGAGATACCTGCCAAAATCAACGAAATCATTTCATAACGGTGCCAAGTACGCGTAGATCCATTCCATCCCATTGAGAAGAAATTGTAAATGAATTTGCGCAAGCCTTCAGCACGGTCGCGAACAGTAGCAATATCAGGGATTAAGCCAATATACCAAAAGACCAATGATACAGAGAAGTAAGTTGAAATGGCAAATACGTCCCAAACCAATGGTGAGTTAAAGTTTACCCATAACGTACCAAAAGCATTAGGTAATGGAATTGGCCAATAGGCAACCCAAGGTCTTCCCATATGCGATAGGATAAATGATGCAGCACAAATTACCGCAAAAATAGTCATCGCCTCTGCAGAACGGTTGATTGACATACGCCATTTTTGGCGGAACAGCAACAATACAGCCGAGATGAGGGTTCCTGCGTGACCAATACCTACCCAAAACACGAAGTTGGTAATGTCAAATGCCCATCCTACTGTTTTATTCAAGCCCCAAGCCCCAATACCTTCAAGCATGGTCCAAGTAGTAGCGGCAATCCAAATGGCGAGTACAACAGCCGATACGCTGAAGCCTATCCACCACGATTTTGAAGCGTTGTTTTCTAACGGACGCAAAATGTCACGGGTTACATCTGCGTAGGTTTTTCCACCGGTTACAAGTGGTTCTCTTATTGGAGATTCGTATGACATATATTTTTATTAAATACGTTTTAAAATCAGATACTCTTAAGAATGTGCACTTTCATGTTGGTGTTCTTTAGCACCGTGTTCAGCGCCTTCGCTCGCATGATCACCTGCAATCGGTTCGTTTACATTGCGAATTTTAGTCATGTACGATACTGAAGGTTGTACGTTGTACTCTTCTAGCAATACATAGCTTCTTTCGTTGTTAAACAATTTTGCAATTTCACTATTTGGGTCATTTACATCACCAAATACAATGGCATCAGAAGGGCATGATTGCTGACAAGCCGTTTTTACATCTCCGTCTTTCAAACTACGGCCTTCAAGTTTGGCTTTTAACTTACCACCTTGTATACGTTGAATACAGAAAGAACATTTTTCCATTACCCCACGTGAACGAACTGTTACATCAGGGTTAATCACCATGCGTCCCAAGTCGTTGTTCATATAGAAATCAAACTTGTCGTTTTCACGGTATTTAAACCAATTGAAGCGTCTCACTTTGTATGGGCAGTTGTTTGCGCAATAGCGAGTTCCAACACAACGGTTGTAAGCCATATGGTTTAAACCTTCCGAACTGTGAACGGTTGCTAATACTGGGCAAACTGTTTCGCATGGAGCGTGCCCACAATGTTGGCACATCATAGGTTGGAATGCTACTCTTACGTCTTCAAAGTTGGTATCTTCTGTAATAAGACCTTCTTCTTTGCCTTTTAGCATGTTTCCTGCTAACCCAGTTTCGCGGGTAGCCGTTTTACCATTTTTATCTTTAAAGCTGTAGTACCTATCAATGCGTATCCAGTGCATTTCGCGACTGTTTAACACTTCTTTGCGGCCCACCACAGGAACATTGTTTTCAGCAGAGCAACTTACAACACATGCTCCACAACCGGTACAAGCATTCATATCGATTGCCATTGCCCAGCGGTGTCCTTTGCTATCGCGCTCATCCCATAAACTGATAATATGGGCATGTTTGTGGTTTCCAGCTTTTGGATCTTTTACAAATTCCTTCAATGAAGCTTCACGAATAATATCACGACCTTCAATAGTGTGGTGTGTTTGTGTTTGTGCAAGTTCATAGCTACCTGCTACTTTTTCAATAGTAATATCTGGTTGAGTATACCTAAATGTATCACCTTCAAACCAGCCAAAGCCGTAAGCATTTTTACCAACATACTTTGCTACTTTACCACCTTCGGTGCGTCCGTATCCAATGGCAACCGAAACGGTTTGGTTTGCTTGACCAGGTTGAACCAATACTGGAATACTCTCGATGCTAAAGTTTTTGCCAGCAATTTTAACCAAATCCCCATCTTTTACACCAAGTTTATCAGCAGTTACTTTGCCAATTGATGCGTAGTTATCCCAGCACACCTTGCTAATTGGATCAGGCAGTTCTTGTAACCATGGGTTATTGGCATGTGTTCCATCTCCAATACCTACTTTGGCGTATACCTGAAGTTCTGTTTTGTCTTTAGCACTTACATAATTTTGAATGGCAATGGCAGCAGCCCCAGTTGGAGCCGTTGCAATAGGGTATGATTGGCTCGCTTTTGGACCAGCATACATAAATCCATCATGCAATGATTTATTCCATGTAGCTTCATTTACACCCATTGCGCTCCAAGTAGCTTTTACATATGTATAGTAGTCGGTATTGTTACCTGCCCAACGTAAAATGCTCTCTGAAGCTTGGCGTGTATTAAATACGGGTGAAATGGTTGGTTGGATGAGTGCGTAGTAACCCGCTTTAGGTTCAGCGTCTCCCCACGATTCTAGGTAATGGTTGTCTGGAGCATGGAACTTGCAAAGCATAGCGGTTTCATCCATCGAACTGTTGGTACAAACGGTTAATCCAACTTTTTTCAATCCTGCGGCAAATTGAGCAGCATTGTAATAGTTATAAGCAGGATTTGTATTTACAAATACCGCAGCATCGATTTTGCCATCATTCATTTCCCTCACAAACTGTTGGAATCCAAAATCATTTGCTGTTGATTGCAATGAATAATTATCCAAATCATAAGCTTGACCAATATTGCCAAGCAAGTGATTGATTGCACATACCAATGCTTGGTTGTCGATGCTGTTCGAACCTGAAACAACCAAACTTGAACCTTTAGCTTCCCATAATTCTTTTGCAGTTAGCTCTACCATGTTTAGCGCTAGCTCTAAGTTTTGCGCACCACTTAACGGAGCAGCGCCTGCAAGACTTGCAATCTTATTGTATAAGCTTACCAATAAAGCGCCTTCTGCCGAAGGTTTGATTGGGAAACGTACGTCAGCATTTGAACCTGTTAAAGAAAGATTTGATTCGAATTGGATATGTCGACTCATTTCTTTTTTACCTCCACCGGAAGTTCCGACTTTACGGTTGCTTGCCCATTGTTTAGTAAACTCAACTGGTGAAATCCATGTACCTAAAAAGTCGGCACCAAAACTTACAATCACTTTTGCTTTGTCAAAACGGTAGCCAGGAATCACAGCTTTGCCAAACAATGCGCGGTTTGCGTCAATAATGGCTGCATGTGAGTATGGCTCATATGAAATGTGTTTTGCAGCAGGGTATTTTGCAGTAAATTCTGCTATGGCACGTTTGGTTGATGGACTGTTAACCGTTCCGGTAACCAAACGAATATTTTTAGCACCAGCCAATCCACTGGTAATTTTGGCGTCAAGTGTATTCCAATCTACTTCGTTTCCTTCAGCATTTGGAGCTTTTAAACGCTCATTATCGTACAACCCCAATAGCGAGGCATGCTCAATTGCACTTACACCACCTTTAAATACTGGAGATTCAGGATTTCCTTCAATTTTAATTGGACGTCCTTCGCGTGTTTTAACCAATAAGCTAGCACCAGTTTCGGGGTTGGTAGTTGCATACCAATTTGGAATACCCGGAGTTACATTTTCTGGTTTTACGATGTATGGAATTGCTTGCTTAACAGGTGCTTTGTTACAAGCAGCAAGAGCAACAGCAGAAACGCTAAAGCCAAAATATTTTAAAAAGTCGCGTCTGTTTGATGTTAATTCACCATCTTGTTCAGTAAGCACTTCTTCTAATGGAATACCTTCGGCAAACTCATTGCGTTTGCGCTCTAAAAACTTAGGATCATTGTTTAATTCCTCTAATCCTTTCCAGTATTTGTTTTTATTTTCCATGGATTCTTTTTTCTATTTAAGTGTGAAGAATTCGTAATGTGTAATTCGTAATTCTAAATATTAATAGTGGCATTTACCGCACTCTAAACCACCTACGTTCGCAACAGTAGCGTATGATTTGCCTTGTGCTTTTAAATCGGCATGTAACTTCTCATAGTAGTCGTTGTTTGCAACGTCTACTTTGGCTTCGCGATGGCAGTTAATACACCATCCCATTTGCAAGCTTGATTGTTGTGCAACAACCTTCATTGTTTCGATTGGTCCATGACAAGCTTGACATTCTACTTTACCAACTTTAACGTGTTGAGCATGGTTAAAATAAGCCAAGTCTGGCAAATTGTGAATGCGCACCCACTTTATTGGTTTTTGTGTCTTGGTTGGATCGTATGCTTTTTTAGTAGCATCCCATCCAACAGCGTCATATATTTTTTGAATTTCTGGAGATACTTGTCCGTCATAGTTTTTACTTGCAGTAACATGCATATGGCAGTTCATACAAGTACTTGCCGAAGGAATTGTAGCTTGCTTGCTTTTGTCAGCTCCAGTATGGCAATATAAACAGTTGATTTTGTATTTGCCAGCGTGCAATTCATGAGAGTAGTTAATAGGTTGTGCAGGCGCGTATCCTTGTTGCACGCCAACTTTTTTATTTCCGTAATCAAAACCGTAAAGTCCCGCAACAACTGTGAACGCTAAAATAACAACTATGGTTCCAACAACAGGGTGTTTTTTAAACAGTTTAAAGCGGAATGAATCTGGACGGTCTTTCCAAGAAATAGTTTGTACTTCTTCTTCTTTAGCAGCCTCAGGGAACTTTTGTAAATATAATTGGTCAACAACTTTGCGGATATTGATTAAAATAAGCGCAATCACAAATAAAATAATGGCGATTACGGTTAATCCCCAAAATGTTGTTGAGTTGTAGAAGCCATCTTGCTGGGCTACAGCTGTTGCAGTTCCGGCATCGCCCCCTGCAACAGAAGCGGTTGCTACAGCAGCAGGTTTTTCGCTCTCAGCTTTTATGTATTCTACTATTGAATTTACTTGAGCCTCGCTCAAGTTTTCAAATGATGTCATCACTGATTCATTGTATTCTTTATACAATGCAACAGCGGTGGCATCACCTGCTTTAATCATTGCTTGCGAATTGCGAATCCATTTGGTTAACCAAGCAGCATCTCTACGTTTGTGAACGTCTTTGAGAGCCGGACCAACAACCTTTTCATTGATTGCATGGCATGAAGTACAATTAGCTGTGAATAATTTTTCACCTTCGGCAACATCTGCTATTGCAAAATGGGTGGTGAATGATAAGAGAAGAAGCAGTGAGGTAAGTTTGAATAATCTCATCTTAAATTGCTGATTTCTTTAGTGTTAAATCAACGTGAATTCAACAGGCCCAATGCCCCTTAAACCCACGTTTGGTGCGCAAATATATTGACAAAACTTGAATTAGATAACGCGTGTGTAAAAAAAGTTTATTTAGATTACATCTAAATAAAGTTGAGGTTTATACACTTGTAAAGTAGCTAAAAAAATTAAGACAAAAAGGTGGATGAAGAAATCTTCACGGAGTCTTTTTTTCGCTCATAATCCAACTCTTCATAAATAGAATTTTGACTGATAAATTCAGGAACCAATGCTTTCATTTTGCGCACAATGGTGGCGTTTTGTTGGTCATTGTATAATGCAATCAATGTGTTTACATCGTTTAAGCAGGTTGCAAAATCATAAGTGCGTACTTTGGCAATCATGATTTTGGGATGGTATGTAGGCAATGTTTTTTCTTGATCGGCTAACAACTCTTCTTTGATTTTTTCACCGGGTCGGAGTCCGGTAAATACAATTTGAATATCACTCCCAAGTTTGAGTCCCGATAGTTGAATCATTTTTTTTGCTAAGTCGATAATTTTAATCGATTTGCCCATATCAAAAATGTAAATCTCTCCGCCTTTACCCATATTACCTGCCTCCAATACCAGTTGGCAAGCTTCAGGTATGGTCATGAAATACCTTGTAATATCTGGATGTGTTACGGTTATGGGCCCACCATCCTCAATTTGTTTTCTGAATTTCGGAATTACAGAACCACTGCTACCAAGTACATTTCCAAAACGAGTAGTAATAAATCGAGTGAACCGCACATCTCCTTTTTGAGCTAAATGGCTGTTTAGTGATTGCACATAAATTTCTGCAATACGTTTAGAGGCCCCCATCACATTTGTTGGATTCACTGCTTTATCGGTTGATACCATCACAAACTTTTCTACCCCATATTCCACAGCCAAATCGGCAATGAGTTTGGTACCACCAATATTTACCCTTACTGCTTCCGAGGGGTTGTTCTCCATTAAAGGTACATGTTTATATGCTGCTGCATGGTACACAATATTGGGAGCAAATGTTTGAAACACGTTACGCATGCGTGCTTCATTGGTAATATCGCCCATTACAATTTCCACCATATTCCGGTGCAGTCCGCGGTGGTTTTGTTCAAGTTCTGCCTCAAGTTCATAAAGCCTTACTTCTGACTTATCAACCAGCAATACTTTTTTAGGGTTAAAATGCTTTAATATTTGGTTGGCTATTTCGCTCCCAATAGACCCTGCAGCTCCTGTTACCAAAATGGTTTTATTAAAAAGTTGTTGGGCAATGGCACCTTTATCCAATACAATGGCATCACGTTCAATGAGGTCTTCAATGCGCACCTGTTTTAACTGATTAAAACTTAACTCACCATTAATCCAACGTTCTACAGGAGGTACACTCCGAACATTTACATCCAGCGAAAGGCATTTTTCAATCAACTCTTGCTTGCGCAACTTAGGCATATGTTGCGGAGAGATAATCAGTTCTTGGATATTCAGTTTTTTAATTACGGCTTCAATATCTTTCAAGCCGTTGTAAATGGTAATACCATCCACAAAGTTTTTTTCTTTTCTGGGGTCATCGTCAAAAAATGCAACTACTTTGCGGTTTTCAATTCCTTCTTTTTGGAGTTTACGTTTTACAATAATGCCTGCTTCTCCTGCTCCAAAAATGGCATAATGTGTTGCTGCCCCACTTTCAAATTTATTGAACCGCATAAATAAAATTTTAACCGATATGCGGAACGTGTTCATAATAAGCAACGAACCAAAATAATCAATGATGATGATTGAAATTGGAATCAGCACAATGCCCTGGTTCATGAACCTAGAGTAAAAATAGTTTACAGCTACAATTACGATGGTGCTAAAAGTAACGGTGTATGACACCCGAAGAGCATCTTGAACACTCGTATGTCTTATAATACCTGCATAAATTCTAAAATAAAGCATAAAAGCCACTCGAATGGCAATTACAACAGGCAAACCATAAAAATACTCAATTTGGAAGGTATCGTTTAAAAAGAAATTGAACCGTAAAAACGTTGCAAATACGAAAGAAAAAGAGCAAATGCTTATATCAATTAAAAATATCACCCATCTCGGTATCGAGCTGGTTTTGGGATAAAGAAATTTAAGCAGCGCAGTCATTTGGTATTACGAATATAACACAAGATAGGTATTGGTATGGTATTTTATTTTTTGAAAATACGCAGCACCGTTTGAACAATAATTCCAATATCTGATAGCCAATTATTTGATTCGATATACTTTAAATTGAGTGCGAGTTTTTTGGGCATAATCTCATCAATATAGGTTTGCTCCGGTGTGGCACTGTTTGCCAATAATTCATTTTCGTTAAAATAATTGATAGATGCCCAATCGGTAATACCGGGTTTTACACTCAGTACCTTTAATTGATCCTGACTGTAAAGTTGTACATATTTCGGCACTTCGGGTCGAGGCCCAACCATGCTCATCTGGCCTCCTAAAACATTGAGCAATTGTGGGAGTTCGTCTAGTTTATACTTTCTCAAAAAGTACCCAACTCGGGTAATACGAGGATCACGCATTCCTACAGTTAACTGACCAAAACGTTCAGCGTCTTGGTACATGGTTCTAAATTTGATTAAATAAAAAGGATGCTGGTTTTTGCCTACCCTAATCTGTTTAAAGAAAACGCATCCTTTCGATTCGAGCGCAATCAGGATACTTATCACAACAAGAAAAGGAGACAATACCAACAGGCCAAGCCCTGATAAGAAAACATCAATGAGCCGTTTCATTTTGATATAGTACTTCCATAACCGCTGAACGAACTGCATTCACTACCGTTTGTGTTTGCTCGCGGGTAAGTCCAACAAAAACGGGTAATGTAATTTCATTTTGGTAAAGCGAATAGGTACGCGGATAATCTCCAATTGAGTATCCTATTCCACTGTAATAGCCAGTCATTGGTACTGGAATAAAATGCACATTAACCGAAACTTGTTGCGCCACAATTTTAGCAATAATTGCATCTCGCTGCTCTTCTGATGCCCCTTTTATGCGTAATGGAAAAAGGTGGTAAGAAGATTCTAAGTCATTTGTTTTATAGGGAGGAATAATGGCCCACTCATCTGTAGCAAAAGCATTCGCATAGTATTCAACTATTTGTTTGCGAGCGGGTAAAATTGTTGTATCGTACCTACTTAATTCTACCAATCCAATAGATGCCATAATATCGGTCATGTTCATCTTATAACCTGGTTCAACAATATCATATCTCCAGTTACCTGGTTTGGTTTTAGCCAAAGCATCCTTGTTTTGACCATGCAATGTTTTTACGCACAAAGCAGCATACAGCGCATCATTATCGAAGGGGGCGGGTAGGTTTAATGCCACTGCTCCACCTTCAGCCGTAGTAAGGTTTTTAACAGCATGAAATGAAAATACCGAGATATCGGTCAATGCCCCTGTATGTTTTCCTTTGTACATGGCACCAAACGAATGGGCCGCGTCACTTAATATCAATATCCGACCCAATTGGGTTTGTTCAAATGTGTTTGGGGTAAATAAATCGGTTGTTTCCTTAAGGGCTACCAATGCATTTAAGGCGTCATAATCACAAGGGAAACCAGCAAAATCAACGGGCATAATCACCTTGGTTTTAGCAGTAATCGCTGATTTAACCGCTGCCACATCAATATTAAAGTCCGGCCCTACATCAACAAACACAGGTTTAGCGCCACAATGCATAATCACGTTTGCGGTTGCACTGTAAGTGTATGCAGGTAAAATAACTTCATCACCTTCTTGTACACCAAACCAGCGCAACATAATTTCAAGTCCTGCCGTTGCTGAGTTTAGGCAAAGTGTGGATTGATTGCCACAGTATGCTGTTAAAAGTTTTTCAAATTTTTTTGTTTTGGGTCCAGTGGTAATCCAACCTGAGCGAAGCGTATCTACAACCTCATCTATTATTTGCTGGTCAATATGTGGTGGAGCGAAAGGAATCATTTGAGCGTAAAAATAGCAATAAAATCAAATGATGGAATGCTCAAGTTCTCCACAGCATTACTTATTCCGCATAAGTTCATTCTTTAGATTGGGGTAAATGCGTTGGAGCATTAATTGTGTTGCAGTTTTATAAGCGTCAATTCCAGCGTTTTCATCCGTAGTTTGAAAGCCTTTTACCTCACGGAGTCCATCTTTATAAACCTCAACTTTGTTTGTTTGGTCCCAAAGTGAAATGGTTAAATCAAGCGCTGCGGTTCGCATGTTTCCCCAAATGTTTCCATCGGCACGGGTATTTGCCTCAATATGCAACACATAATCTGCGAGTTCTTTGTTTGCAACAAAAGTACAACCATCTGCAATGAGGCTCTTTTTTAAGGAAGGATTTAGGTAGCCAGGCTGTAGTTCTTTGTTCATATTTTTTTCGCTGCTTTCCACAAATACTTTAATTGGTATTACATTCAATCGAATGGCAGTACTTGGTACATCAATACTCATGAGTATCTGAGCCAATGGTGGTCGAATGCTGTCCACTTTCATAAGTTCGTTCATGTTAACAGCTATCCGTATGGTTTGGATTGGATTTTTGCTCAATATTTTCGAAATCGTTACCGCAGCATTTCCTGATTGATCCGTTTCGGTTAAAACGGTACTTTCAATTGCCCCATTTTCCATGAAAGAAGTAATCGGTAAAAAAGTGATTGGTTCTTTATCTGAACGGTATTGGGCTTTTACCAAAAAAGGCTCATCTATAGGTTTGCCAACCTTTCCATTGAGTGCTTGAATACTGCTACGCAATTCAATTTCATATAATTGGTTTTGAATGCTGTTCACGAGTTCACTTACCATAAACACAGTTTTGCCATTGTAGGTGGTTTGCAAATCTTCGTTTAGGTAATCTTGAAGTACGGCAAGGGCTTTAATTTTTGAACGTAATTTTTGCAAGTACTGGTCTTTACCCATTGTTTCAGAACGCTCATAATATGCCTCAGATTGGGCAATGGCCGACATCATTTTTCTGCGTTGCGCGCTTTTGTATTCTTCTTTTGAAAGCTTGTAGTAAATCCAGAAATATTCAGCATCTTCCCAACTACCTGCCACAGTGAACGACTCAATCGTGTTCATGGCACTGATTTTTACATCACTCTCAAATTGTTGGCTAAAGGTTTGATTGTTCTGGTACTGTGAGAGGGCAGAGTTGCTCGAAACAGTAACTTTAATTTCTGAGATTAAATCACTGATTGCATTTTTTTTGGCCACTTGTTGAAAGTCTGCCGGATTCGATTTTTTTGAGGCAATCCCAATTCCGATATAATACAAATCGTTTGTGGGTCGCTGATTAACCCAATCAGGTTTTGCAACAGTTTGTTTGCTTGTTCGGCACGCCAACACTGTTAATGCCAAACAGAATGAAATACACAAATACTGTTTCACCTAATTTTTACACTAATGGTGCGGGTTACCTGCACAAGTTAATACTTGTTGCCTGCAACCCGCACGTTTTTTATTAATTGCCACGTTCTTTGGCCAATTTATCCATCTCTTGGTTGAAGATTTCTTCAAACTTTTTCTTGTCATAGTCTTGTTGTAGCTTGGCATTTTTTGATATTCCGCGGTCAATGCCATTCATTACAACTTGTTTGTTTGCTTCAATTGCAACCCAATAGGTATAAGTATTGTTTGTTTCTTTAAGAATTTTTTCGCCAATGATTCTAACATCAACCAACTCTTGATTGGTTACTTCACGTACCATCTCTTCAAACTTGTTCGAGAATTCTTGGGTACTGCTCACTTGGCGTTGGTTGGTGTATTGCTCAGTCACTTTTTTTACTGTTGATTGGATTAATCCTGCCATCTCTGATTTTGCATTTTGCAAGGCAATTTTTTTGCTGGTGGTTAAGTCCATGCTGTTACCAGAAGCTTTTGCTCTAAAATTTTCTTTATCGCTTTGGTATTCTTTGGTGCTAAATGGAACCGAAATTTCTACTGCACCGGTTTGTTTTTCAATTGGAGTGCCTTTTTTTGATTTACACGCAGGTGTAACTGAAGCTACTGCAGCAACTGCGAAAAGGGCTGCAATCGATTTGGTAATGGTTTTCATGGTAATTGTTTTAATAATAGTTGCTCTTTTACAAAGGGTGTGCCAAGATAAATAAATACTTTGAATTGTTATTGTCTTTCAATTGCATCAAGCACTTCGGAAGCATGTTGGTATCCAATTTCAAATATTTCTTTTGCAGCCGATAGCTTGAACAATCCAAAAGATGCGAGTTCAGGAGGTTCTATGTATAAATGGAACTTTGGAATATGGTTATTCACATTTGCACGGATAGCTAAATGCAATACCCGATCTGCATAATTTCTAAACGAGTTAAATTGGCTTGTTTCGTGCACTGGGTTTACATTTACTCCAATTAGATAGTCGCATTGGTGTTCAATTGGCTCGATGGGTAAGTTGTTCATTAAACCGCCATCAACGTACATGTTTCCATTAATGATATAAGGTTTTAAAACAAGCGGAACTGCTGATGATGCCATAACAGCATCCACGATTGAACCTGAATTAAAATATTCAGTCGTAGCTTTGGCAAAATTGGTAGCAGAAACAATCATTGGGATTTTTAATTCACTCAGTTCGTTTGTTGAAAGGTATTTGTTTAGTGTTTTTCGAATCCCAATTGCCTTCAGAACACCAAATCCTGGACGGTAAAATTTGAGTATCGAATAAATATCCCATTCGCAAAATCCCTCAAATATTTCATCCGGAGTATAACCGTCAGCGTACATTGCACCCACAATTGATCCAGCACTAACGGCCGAAATAATCTCTGGATAAATACCATGTTCGTTCAGTGCCTTTAATACACCAATATGAGCAAATCCGCGAGCACCACCTCCCGATAGCACGATTCCTGTTCGGTATGTTCGGGTTGTTGGGGTCATTTAAAAACGAATACCTCCTGTTACAATAAATGAATAAATAACGTAATCGTTTACACCAGCCGGATCAGGTTTGGCGGCATTCCCAGTTGTATAAGGCGATATCAATTGCTTGCCATAACTGTATACAAACGCTGCGTCAATAAAAATACGGTCAATTAGAAATCCAATTCCAGTTGTTAAAGATTGTCTGTTTAAATTGTATCCTGCAGTTTGTTTAAAGGGTGTTTCATATAACGCATAACCTGCTCTTAAGCGGTAGTAGTCGGCTATTTTTAGCTCCCCACCAATACGAAAATTTTGAGCAGTAGTAAATATTTGTCTGATTGCATTATTGGGTTCGGTAAAAAAATCAGTTGCAGATTGCATTCGCATTTTACTATAGTCAATATGCTCAACATCGATAGATACAAAACCGATTTTTGAAAAAGTGATAGCTGCACTCGCGGTTAATTTTGCAGGCGAAATAACTTCGTATTCAAAAAAATCAAACCTATTCGGGTCATAAACTACGAGTGTATTGGCGTTTCCATTGGCTGTGTTTTGGCTCGTTACGGTATTTTTATATTCGTCACGCATATGCATCCGAGTGGGTGTTTGCACAGCAAATCCTACTTTAACAATATCAATTGGCCTCGCAATAATTCCAAATTTACCACCAACTCCAGTTCCTCGTTGGTCTATTTCTTGTCTGAATCCACTTTGTGTGTAGTTCGGAACCGTTCCATCCGAATTTTCTGTTTGTAAAATATCAACTTCATTGTAGGCATGTCTGATAAATAATGACGCTCCTAAATAAACCATATTGCTCAAGTTAGCTCCTCCAGAGAAATGGTATTCGTTTACGCCACCGGTACGTTGCTCTTGGTATTGCTGTAAAAGCCTTTTATTAGTAACACCATCAGTGAGTGCTTTATAGTTGGTTAACGTATTCGAGGTATCAATTAACCCTAATGCATAAGCAGCAGATCCAGGAATATTTGCAAATATATTTTGGCCATTAGTAAATTGGTTGGTAATTTCAGTTGCATTTAATCCGTTGGCACTGTAAGCGAAATAATCCAATAAACTCGATTGGGTATTGTATCCACTCATCCGAATATTTTGTTGAAAGGATTGAACCCTATTCATGCCTCCTGCAAATGAAACGCTCACCAATCCATTTTGAATGTCTTTTCCCATATCACTGAATACTTTTGTGCCCACAATTCCCCAAGAAGGCAGATTAATATGGGTTCGTGTATCTGTTAAAGTATTGTTGCCAAAAAGTGTGTTGCTTTGAAATGTAGAAAGATTGCCCCCGAATAAAGCTTCATTTCTTCGGTACAAAGCCAGTCCTGCTGGGTTTATATAAGCTGATGTTAGGTCGGCACCAACAGCACCAAAAGCTCCAGCCGAGCCTTGAGCCCTTGCACTTCCCGTAATTGATTGTTCGATAAGCCTGAGTGCGTCTTGTTCATTTTGGGCAAACGTTTTTGGTGGCGCCAAATGAACCAATGCTAAAACAAGAATGGTGTAATATTTTTTCATTGAGGTATGCATTATCTTCTACGGCCAGTTGATGGCGTTGAGCCTGACGGCCTATTGTAACTTGGTGTACTTGTTCTTTGAGGTGCAGCGTAATTAGGTGTTGAAGGTGTTCCTACAGGCGTGCGCATGCTTGGTCTGATTTGTTGTTCAGGAGTTATTGCAGGACTCGCAGGCAGTGCAGGTGATACCATACTTGCAGGAGCTCTATAAATAGTTCGGCCATTTGCATAGTTTAAAGAAGGTGCAGGTCGAGAAGGAGTATAAGCAGGAGGTGTGGGAGCTGTATTGGGTTGATTTATGGGTGCAGCATAACTTGTTCTTCCTCTTGGCATTGATATAGGTTGATTTGCCATTGGCGTTTCGTTACTTGAGCCTGCAGGTGGGAAGCAATAATTTGTTGCTCCCCACCAAGGATTGTATCCCCAGCCAGTATTCCAACCTATGTATGGATTCATCCAAGAATTGTAACCCCAGCCTGCATTCCAACCCAATCCAACATTCCAACCTTGGTTGCAACCCCAACCAGTGTTCCAACCCCAATTTGAATATGGTTGGTATCCTGCATAAAATGATGGACCCCATGCATTCCAACCAATTCCCCAATTCCAATTGCCATCAAACCAATTCCGAGCGCGCATACGTTCTCTTCTTGCAGCTTCATCGGTTTCGCTATTGGGTAAGTTGGGATCTACGTAGTAGGCAGATCGCTCTGGATACAAGGCGTACAAAGAATCTTGTTGTTTTTTCCAAATCACATATCCTGCAGCAGCATTAGGGTTAGGGGTAACTTGTTCGATGTCGATTCGGTTCAGTGGACTTCCGTATTGTGGTGGATTTTTGCGGATGATCTCATCCACATCCACTTCTGGAATCATCACAGGATTCTTTGCGTTTTGTTTTTTAGGAGAGTAATACACATCGTCATCTGCATTGTTAAATTGGGCTGCAGTAATACAAGAGGTTAATACTGCCATTAACCCTATAACCATGAATCCGTTAATATTCTTCATAACAATTGAATTATGCATTACAAAGTAACGCGCGAAAAACTATTTTTGCGCACGTTTGAGGAAAAGACAAATACCATTCCAAAAACCCTCATTCAATTATCGGTATATGGAAATTAAAAAAGTAAAAAGAAGTGAAGATTATAGCGCTTGGTACAATAATTTGGTTAAACAAGCCGACTTGGCTGAGCACTCTGCTGTAAAAGGGTGCATGGTGATTAAGCCATATGGTTATGCCATTTGGGAAAAAATGCAGGCCGAGCTCGACAAACGTTTTAAAGATACGGGTCACCAAAATGCATATTTCCCATTGTTTATTCCAAAATCATTCTTTAGCAAAGAAGCAAGTCATGTTGATGGTTTTGCGAAGGAGTGTGCTGTGGTAACTCACTACCGCCTCAAAAATGGAGATGATGGACAAATTGTGGTTGATGAAGATGCAAAGCTCGAAGAGGAGTTAATTGTTCGCCCTACTTCTGAAACGATTATTTGGAATACGTACCGTGATTGGATTAAGTCGCACCGTGATTTGCCAATCTTGGTTAACCAATGGGCCAATGTTGTGAGATGGGAAATGCGTACACGCCTTTTTTTGCGCACCACTGAATTTTTATGGCAAGAAGGTCATACAGCACATGCCACTGCAGAGGAGGCAATAGCTGAGACAAAACAAATGCTGGAAGTATATGCTGATTTTGCCGAAAATATTTTAGCAGTTCCGGTTGTTAAAGGGGTTAAAACAGCAAATGAGCGTTTTGCAGGAGCATTGGAAACTTATTGTATTGAAGGATTGATGCAAGATGGCAAAGCATTGCAAATGGGAACATCACACTTTTTAGGTCAAAATTTTGCCAAGGCGTTTGACGTAAAATATGCAACCAAGGAGAATACACAAGAGTATGTGTGGGCAACTTCATGGGGTGTTTCAACCCGTTTGATGGGCGCGTTGATTATGAGTCACAGTGATGATGAAGGGTTGGTTCTGCCACCAAATTTAGCACCAATTCAAGTAGTGGTGGTGCCCATTCTTGGTAAAAAAGAAGAAGAAAAGCAGTTGGTTTTGGATAAAGCACGTGCTATCACTAGCACATTAAAGGCAAAAGGTATTGCAGTGAAGTTAGACGATCGTGATCATGTGTCGCCTGGTTTTAAATTTGCCGATTACGAACTTAAAGGTGTGCCAGTACGAATAGCAATCGGTATGCGCGATGTTCAAAACGAAACAGTTGAAGTTGCCAGAAGAGACACCAAAGAGAAGCAAGTGATGAGTGTGGTGGATATAGACACCAAAATTGAGCACCTGCTCGCTGCAATTCAAGTAAACTTGTTTCAAAAGGCCTTGGATTTTAGAGACGACCATATTCATGTAGTAAACAACTGGGATGAGTTTAACCACGCACTCGAAACCAAAACAGGTTTTGTGAGCGCACATTGGGATGGCACAACTGAAACGGAACTTAAAATAAAGGAACTTACCAAAGCAACTATTCGCTGTGTTCCTTTAAACGCAACGGCTGAAAATGGCGTATGTGTACTTACCGGTAACCCAAGTACACAACGCGTATTGTTTGCCAAGGCGTATTAAGAGTAGGTTTTTTCATTCGATTCCCTTATTTCGTGTAACCAAACTTTAAACTATGAAACACTTCCATTTTGTATTGTTGCTTTTAAGCTGCTGGCTTGCATCTGATGTTGTTGCACAAACTCCTGAACCTAATAAGCCGATTGTTGAAGATAATGAAAAAATCACAGCACTCATTCAAAATTACTATGCAGATATCGCTTCATATTTGCAGGATAAAAATGTACCACTTGAACAAGTAACACGACACCTCACTCCGGATTACAAGTCGACAAGGCATATTGTATTAATAGACGGGCGCCAAACGGAATCAAATGCAACCTTGCTTGATATGAGACATCAACTTGATAAGTTTAAAGCTACCCAAGGAATTAAAGTTGAATACCTTATCGAAAAGATATTAAATGTAAGAACGTATGAAAATATTGCGGTAATTCATTACATCATGGTATACAGTATCCTAGTTGGTGAAGAAAGGGTATTGCGCTTGCGTAGTATTGTTACCGACTATGCTAAACGTGACGATGCAAATGGTTGGCGCATATTCGATTCTCATGGTTTAAACGTATACAAATCGCAAGATATTGGGTTGTGTCCGGTGGCTGTTTTACAAAAGAATACAGATGCAACATTGTTTGAAGTAAAAGTATTATACCCTACTGGCCAAACATTTACTAGTGAAACCTTAACATACTCATTCACAAAAGGAGATGGAAAGGTATTAATTAAAGAAGGTGAAAATGCTTATATCATGGAAAATAAAGCAATCACCTTAATTCAAGATGCAACATCGAAGCAGAATACCAAGGTGGGAATTGCCAATAATCCTACGGAGGCAATTTCAATAATCTTGGCACAGCATCGATTTGCTGGCACCTGCCTTGGTTTTCGAACACTCAAACCTTAGTCATTTTAAGGATTATGGAATCAAAAGTGCAACATATTCGTGAATTGCTTTGCCAAAAGTCTGCGGTAAAACAGCAGGTTTTCCAATTGACGCAAACGTTGTTTAGGGATATGAAATTGGTATTGCGAGATATTGAAACGGATTTAATGCCGAACCTTAAATCAGATGCGCCCAACGTGGAAGTTAAATACAGTGATAAGGGTGATTTTGAAGCACACCTAAAATTTAGTGGCGATACTTTGGTATTGATGATGCATACCAATGTTTTTGATTTTGATGATAGCCATTATATCAATAGATCTGCTTATGTGCAGCAAGATAAAATGAGGGAATTCTGCGGCATGATTCAAATTTATAATTTCCTAAGTGATTCGATAAGGTATAACCGCGAGCAAGATATTGGGTATTTGATAGCAAGAGTTTTTATTAACAAAGAGGGGCATTTTTTTATTGATGGCAAAAGGCCTTTGTCATTTGTATACAGTGATATTGAGAAAAATAAAATGACAAAAGATGTGATGCGCCACATCGTAGAAGAGGCAATGTTGTTTTGTTTAAACTTTGATTTATTAGCACCACCTATTGACCATATTAACTATATTTCTGTTGAACAAAAAAACAATATGAGCCACAGTAGTGGAATGCCAACAGGTAAAAGATTAGGATTTATAATGAGTGCTGAAGACAGAATCGAATAAGTTTATTTTTTCTGTTGTTCTGCTCGTTTTTTGTCTTGTTCTTTGGCGCGACTGTTTCCGCCAAATACCGATACGTTAAAATACCTGCCTGGGTATTCTTGAATATCTTTTAACAACGCACTCAATTCCTCACTGCTCTTGGTAATGTTTACATAAAGGCTATCATCATTGGCTAGTTTACCAAGCGAACCTTTCCCTTGATTAACTCCCTCCAAAGTAGTTGCAAATTGTTTCATTACTGCGCTCGTATGTGCAATGGTTCCAACCAAATCAGCAGCTGCTAATGAGTCAGTAATTTTTGAGACATTTTTTAAAGCCCTGCTGATGTTTTCGTTGTTGTTTCTTAAGTTCCGGGTAATCGATTCCATATGTGAAAGCATATGTTTGAGTTTATCGTTTTCAGAAGCAGTAAGTTCATCAAACCGAGCAGTGATATTGTTTAAATGTTTTAGCGCACTTGAAAGTTCATTGATCCCAGTAGCTAATTTTTGTGTGCCAGAGGAATCGAAAACGGAGTTCATGCTGCCTAAAACCTTATCGAGCGTAACCAATACTTGCTCGCTTTTTTCTTGAAGAGGTTTCACAATTTTTTGAATTGATCCTGATAGCGATTCTTCTGAACCAGCTTGCAGCGTATCATTAGCTTCATAGTAATCTTCTCCAGTGGCGGGAGTAATAACGATATCAGTTGTTCCAATAAAAGCAGGGCTTATGATGGTTGCTGTTGTTCCTTTGGCAAGTTGAATATTTCGATCTACAAAAATAGAAACCACCATTTGGTTTGGATTGCCTTTATGCAACATCGCAATTGATTCAACCTGGCCAACCTTAAACCCATTGATGGTCACTTGGGTCGATTTAACAACGCCACTTACATTATTGTATACAACAAAATACCTATTGTATCTTAATAATGGATTAAATCCTCTTAAAAAGTTATATCCCATTATAAGCAGTGCCACTCCAGCAACGGTAAAAAGGCCTACTTTAATTTCTTTTGCATATTTCACGGTAGAGGTGGTGTACAGTTTGTATGGGCAAAAATAGTTTTTTGAAGCAAACAACAAGCACCTTCAACCGATTACTTCGATTTCTCTACCTGTCTTTTATACCCATCTACCGCTTTGGCTATGGCTGCTGCAATTTCTTGTTGCCCAGTTTCAGAGGTTAAGAAGGCACGTTCCGCTTTATTGCTAATGAATCCTGTTTCGATAAGAATACTTGGCATTTTGCTGCGCCAAAGAACCATAAAAGGGGCTTGTTTTACACCTCTGCTGTTTCTATTTATTAAGGTAAATTGTGTTTCTACTTTTGAGGCAAGGTTTAAGCTTTGCTCTAGGAAAGCATTTTGCAGAAAAGAAAAATAAATATTGGCCTCGGGTGAGTTGGGGTCAAATCCTTCATATTGTTCTTCGTAATCTTTTTCGAGTAAAATAACAGAATTTTCCCGCTTGGCTACATTCAAATTGCCTTCCGTTTTGTTTAATCCCATCGAATAGGTTTCGGTTCCAAATACTTCAAGTTTTTTATTTGCATTGCAATGAACGGAGATAAATAAATCAGCGTTCATCCGATTGGCAATGCCTGCACGCTCATGGAGTTCGATAAAAACATCTGTGTCGCGGGTGAAAACGACTTTAATGCCAGGTATTTGTTCTTCCAACGCTTTTCCTAGTTTGAGGGCAATTTGCAATGTAACATCCTTCTCTTTTGCGCCACCATAAGTCGAACCAACGTCATGCCCTCCATGGCCAGCATCAATAACAACAGTATTGATTTTTATTTTTTGGATACCCAAAGGCTTATAGCTGCATAAAGCGAGCAATAAAAGCGTTAAAGAGATCGTGCTTTTATATTGCTGTAATATTTGAACTTTATTTAGTTTTGTGCGCTTTGTCATATACACGTTACAATTTTATACTGATTCCGATTAGCCACCAACAGAGGTCGTTTGTTTTTTTGCCATTCATTTGCTTGTTGTTTGCTTTTGTATACAGTAACAGTGTGAATGGCCAAAAGCAAAAAACTTCAGGAATCAATACCAAAACCGTGCCTGCTCCACCAGATACGCTTGTTCAAGCACCTAAGCCAAATATTGAACCAGATATTGATCCAATGGACACCGTTCAAATGCGTGTATCCAAAGATGCAATAGATCAAAAGGTTTTGTATGAAGCTCGCGACTCAATGGTGTATGACGGTGTAGAAAAGGTGTTTCATTTACACGGTGAAGCTAAAGTTACTCAAGACGACATCAAGTTGGAGGCATCTTATATTAAGGTAGATCTTAACCACAATTTGGTAACAGCAAAAGGAACCCTCGATTCAGCAGGCAACCCTGTGGGTAAACCTTTATTTACCCAAGCTGGAACTGAGTACCGAGCAGATGTGATCAAGTACAATATGAAAACCAAAAAAGGGTATTTGAGTGAATTCCGAACCAAGGAAGGTGAAGGTTACATTCATGGCGATGATGTTGTAAAAAATACAGATAACACGTTTGGTATTGAAGATGCAAAGTATACCACATGTAACCTCGATACACCTCATTACCATATTGCGGCCACGCGAATTAAGGTTATACCTGAGAAAAAAATTGTAACGGGACCTGCAAACCTTCAAATTGAACAAATACCCACACCTTTAGTATTGCCTTTTGGCATTTTTTCAATTAAAAGAGGACAGTCTAGTGGTGTTATTGTTCCAACTTACGGTAATTCGGCAGATAGGGGGTATTTTTTACGTGATGGCGGTTATTACTTCGGTTTAGGAGAACGAGCAGATTATCGGCTTACGGGTTCATTTTATAGCAATACGAGTTGGATGCTTAACAACGGACTTAGGTATGCGAGTAGGTATCATTTTGCTGGCGATTTGGGATTTAGTTATGCTGACAATAAGTTTGGTGAAGAGTCAGATCCAAATTTTACGCGCTCACGCGATTTTTTTGTTACTTGGAATCACCGAACGGATCCCAAATCAAGGCCTGGACAGCAATTTACTGCATCGGTTAATATAGCGAGCGTTAACCCACAAGGTTCTTCTTACCTTCAAAACAATTCATACAACCCCAATAATATTATCACCAACCAGTTAAACTCAAGTATCAACTATAATAGGAGTTTTAAGAATGGGAAGTATAATTTGGCTACTACGGCTAGTGTTTCACAAAACACCCAATCGCGCGATATTGCCATTACCTTACCTGATATTACTTTTTCGATACCCAGCTTTAACCCATTTAAATCAAATCGGAAAGCATCACCTGATAAATGGTTTGAAAATATTTCGACCAACTATCAATTAGTTTTCAGAAATACCATTAATACAAAAGACTCTATTTTATTTGGCCAAGTAAGTAGCGATAATTTTAGGAGTTTTTATGATACTGCCGGACGGTTTGGTGCGGTGCACGTATTGCCAGTTCAAACATCATTTAAAGTATTTAATTATTACACCTTGTCAATGGGTGTAGACATGCGTGAATACTGGTATTGGCAAACCATCAGGAAAGATACAACCGAAGGGGTTGTTCGGAACCAGTCGGTAAGGGGATTTGAGCGTGCATTCACGCAATCATCAAGGGTAGGGATCAGCACAAGATATTACGGGCAAAAGAATTTTGGTAGCGGAAAAGTTACAGCAATTAGGCATGTAATAACGCCAACACTTGATTTTACCTATACGCCTGATTATGCTGATCCAAGTCGCGGTTACTACCGAACATTCACAAATAGGGCAGGGCAAGAGCAACGTTACTCTATTTTTGAGCGTGGCATTGTGGGTGGGCCAACCGCAGGGAGGCAAGGTAATATTGGGTTTGGGCTCGATAATAATTTGGAGATGAAGGTAAAAAGAGGGAAGGATACTGCTGAAAAAGTGGAGAAGGTGCAATTGTTCGAGAGTTTTTTGGTTAATTCTGCATACAATATTTTTGCCGATTCGTTAGCATTATTGCCAGTTCGATTTGCTGCACGTACGCGCTTGTTTAAAAATGTAATGGTAAATGCTTCGGCCGTGATGGACCCTTACGTGAATCAAATTACTGGTGCCGAAGGAAGCAAAACAGTAACAAGAATTAACACTTTTTATTGGTCACAAGATAATAAACTTGGAATTTTTACAACGGGTGATTTTGGGGTAAGTGCCTCCTTTAATAAGGAAACGTTTAAACGAAAACAGGCAAAAGACGAAGCCTTTGAAGGCGATTTGCGTTATGTGAATGATAACCCAGAAGATTATTATGATTTTGATGTGCCCTGGAACTTAACTGTAAATTATAACTTACGTTACAATCGTTATCAAAATCTTAACAATCCAAACGCAGGTAATACGCTACAAACAATCAACTTTGCCGGAGATTTAAATATCACATCCAATTGGAAAATTGGATACACCTCTGGTTACGATATTCGCAACAAACAAATTACGTTTACATCAATTGATTTTATAAGGTTATTGCATTGTTGGGAGTTTAAGCTGAATTGGATTCCAATTGGTCCGCGTCAAAGTTTTTTGTTTACCATCAATGTAAAATCAAGTCTATTGCAGGATTTAAGAATGACCCGCAGAAGAGATTGGTTTGACCGAAGAATATAACTATGAAAACGATTGCAATTATTAAAGAAGGAAAAACACCACCAGACTTACGTACTCCATTAACGCCTGAACAATGCCTGGAGGTAATGCGCAAATTCCCCGATACGAAGGTAATTGTTCAATCATGCACAAACAGGTGTTATACAGACGAACAGTACAGAGAATTAGGAATTGAAGTTGTAGATACACCAGCCGAGGCTTCAATTTTACTTGGGGTAAAGGAAGTTCCTATTGCTGACTTAATACCTTCAAAAACCTATTTGTTTTTTTCGCATACCATTAAAAAGCAAGCTCACAATAGGCAATTGTTGCGCTCCATATTGGCAAAAAATATCACCTTAATTGATTATGAAACACTCCTCTGGGAAGCCGGCAATCGAATAATAGGATTTGGCCGATTTGCTGGTATTGTAGGTACGCATTATGCATTTTTAATTTGGGGTAAGCGTACCCGTTTGTTCGACTTGAAACCTGCAGCAGCTTGCAAAAACATGGATGAGATGTACCAACAATACAAGGCAATTCAATTGCCTCCAGTTAAGATTGTTGTTTGTGGCGATGGAAGGGTTGCTCATGGTGCAATTGAAACCTTGAGAAAACTTAGAATACACCATGTGAGCCAAGAGGAGTTTCTTGAAAACGAATACGACCATCCTGTGTATGTGCAATTGAGAAGCGAAGATTATTATGCTCGCAGAGATGGCCGCGAGTGGGATAAGTCAGATTTTTACAAACACCCAGAAGATTACCACAGTGTATTTGCTCCATATTACAAGAAGGCAGATATCATGGTTAATGCTGTATTCTGGAAAGAGGGTATTGATCCTTTTTTTACCCACGAAGAGATGAAACGCTCTGATTTTCGCATACAGGTTATTAGTGATATTACATGTGACATACCCGGACCCATACCAAGCACTGTTCGCAGCAGTACCATCGAAAACCCAATATACGGTTACAATACCTTGCTCGAAAAAGAAATTGCCCCGTACTCACAAGCGGGAATCGATGTTCAAGCAGTTGGAAATCTTCCGTGTGAATTGCCAATTGATGCTTCGCAAGAGTTTGGCGAACAACTAATCAGGCATGTATTGCCAAGTTTGCTTGCTGACGACTCTAATCAAATCATAGAACAAGCAACTATTGCCCAACATGGTAAATTGATGCCGAGGTATGCATATTTATCGGACTATGTTGGTTAAAGCTATGGGGATTGGGTGTTCACCGATTGTCATCAAACTTTAACCTAATTATCTTTACAAAGCTTTATTAATCAACGGACGTTGGTTTTATTTGCAGCAATAAATTAAACTACGATGGCCAGAGGCGGACGCAATTTGAACAGCAACGGTAAGCAAAAAGACGAGACTCCAAAGGTTAAAATATCAAAGGAGACTTTAAAGGAAGCACTAATTTTATTCACTTACTTAAAGCCTTACAAAGTAAAGTTTTTGGTGAGCATGCTTTTTATTGCACTCTCTGCTTTCACTACAAGTTTATTTCCATTTTTTTTAGGTAAAATGATTGATGCAGCCTCGCCAGGAGCTTCGGCAGGTATAATGGGTAATAATCCTATGATGATAGATGGTATTGGATTAAAGGAAGTGAAATGGACACTTAATTTTACGCTCGGGCTCATTTTTGGGCAATTAACTTTACAAACCATCTTTTCGTTTATGCGCGTGTATTTGCTTACCGAGGTTGGCGAAAAGGCACTTGCCGATATGCGCAGGGATGTTTTTGGTAAATTGTTAAGCATGCCAATGAGTTACTTCACAGAAAAAAGAGTAGGAGAGTTAAGCAATCGGATTTCATCAGATTTATCTCAAATTCAAGATGCGATTTCATTCACACTTGCTGAGTTCTTAAGGGGGATTTTTACCTTAATTATTGGATTAATATTTATCTTTTGGATTAGTGCTAAGCTTGCATTGGTAATGCTTGCAGTGGTACCTGTTATTGCGGTATTAGCAGTTGTGTTTGGAATGCGCATTCGAAAAATTGCGCGTAAAGCCCAAGATCAGTTAGCTGAGAGCGGAACAATTGTACAAGAAACATTTCAAGGAATCAGCATCGTAAAGGCATTTACAAGTGAAGCATATGAAATTAACCGTTATGTAAAGAGCATTTATGCTGTGGTAAATACGGCAATTAACAATGCAAGGTACCGGGGGGCATTTATCTCATTTATGATTTTTAGTGTTTTTGGTGCCATTGCCTTTGTAATGTGGTATGGAGCTGGTATGATCCAAAGTGGCGAATTAACCATCGGAGCGTTAACCATGTTTGTTATTTTTAGCATGTTTGTTGGAGGAACCTTTGCGGGATTTGCGGATATGTTCAGCCAATTACAAAAAACACTAGGCGCAACACAAAGCATTCGCGAAATTTTACGATCAGAAGGAGAAGATATTGATGTAAGCAGCAAGCCGATTTCGAGTAATTATTTGCTTAAGGGAAACATCTCTTTTCAACAACTGGCCTTTAGTTATCCGAGCAGAACAGATGTACCTGTATTGAAGGATATATCAATTGAAGCGCACAATGGGCAGCAAATTGCAATTGTAGGCCCAAGTGGCGCGGGTAAAAGCACCATCGCTTCTTTGCTGCTGCGTTTTTATGAGCCAACTGCTGGACAGATTTTGTTTGACGGAAGAAACGCAAACGAATTCCCAATTAGCCAACTTCGGAAACAAATGGCTTTTGTTCCGCAGGATGTAATCTTGTTTGGTGGAACCATCAAAGAGAATATTGCATATGGTAAACCTGATGCTTCTGAGCAGGAGATTATGGAAGCTGCGCAAAAGGCCAATGCACATCAATTTATTGAACAGTTTCCAGATCAATACAATACCATTGTTGGTGAGCGAGGTATTAAGTTAAGCGGTGGGCAAAGGCAGCGAATAGCTATTGCACGTGCTATTTTAAAGAATCCAGCAATATTAATTTTAGACGAAGCTACTTCATCACTTGATAGTGAAAGTGAACAATTGGTTCAAGAAGCGTTGGATAATTTAATGAAAGATCGCACATCAATTATAATTGCGCATCGGTTAAGCACTATTCGCAACGCCAACAAAATTATCGTGATTGATAAAGGGGTGGTAACCGAAAATGGAACGCATGAGGAGTTAATGAAACACAATGGACTTTATCGAAAACTGAATGAAATGCAGTTTGAATTTGGAAGTAATACACTCAAAGCTCTGCCAAATCAAATTTGATTATCTGAATTGAATTAATTTAATTTGATTCCTTTTTCAAACTGAACAAACGCCATCGGGGTGTAGCGTAGCCTGGTATCGCGCCAGCATGGGGTGCTGGAGGTCGTAGGTTCGAATCCTGCCACTCCGACTTTTTTAAAATAATGCAACCAAACGGCTCGCAACTACAAAGGCACAATTGTCTTTGTAGTTGCAACTAAAAATAGGAGAGAGAATAAATGCATTTTGTTCTATCATTGCACCTATTCGAAGTATGTCATATTCTCTTGTTTTTGATTGGTTCATGTACTCGTTGGCTGCTCTATATTTTGTTTGCCAAACGCATTTGTTTATTATTAGCTTAGCCCAATTTTTATTGTTGCTTCATAGTATACGGTTACGTCCTTCTAAACTAAATCATTCTTTACCCGATTTGCCATTTGTTACCATTCAATTGCCTGTTTACAATGAGAAATACATGGTGCAAGAATTGATTGAGTGCGTTGTAAACATGAATTATCCAGCGCATTTGTTGGAAATTCAATTATTAGATGATTCAACAGACGAAACTACCAGTATCATTGAATCGGTAATTAAAAATACAAAAACAGATTTTACCATAAATCATATTAAGCGAAATGAGCGCTTAGGCTTTAAAGCAGGTGCACTTAAAAATGGATTAACAAGTGCCAAAGGAGAGTTTATTGCAATATTCGATGCCGATTTTAGGCCATCCCCTGAATTTTTAACATCTACATTGCCAGCTTTTCAAGATGAAAAATTAGGGATGGTTCAAACAAGATGTGGTTATAAGAACAGATCACAAACATTGATTACAAGGACACTTGCTTTTGGTATGGATCTGTATTACTGTATCGAACAGGGTGGTAGGTACCAAGCTGGCGTCTTTTTTCTGTTTAATGGAACCAGTGGAATCTGGCGTAGGACTTGCATTGAAGAGGCCGGCAACTGGTCGAGCGATACGCTTGCAGAAGATATGGATTTAAGCTATCGGGCGCAACTAAAAGGCTGGAAGTTTAAATACATGGAGCAACCGCAAACAAATGGAGAGTTAGCGCCATTAATTGCCGCAGTGCGCGTGCAACAATACAGGTGGATTAAAGGAGGAATGGAGTGTGGACTCAAGCTGCTTCCATTAATTTGGAAACAACCATTGGGTATTTATAAAAAATTTCATGCCTATGTTCAGTTGTCCAATAGTTTCGCCTTTTTAAGTATTTTTATTTGTTCTGTTCTGAGTATTCCCATGATGTATATTAAGGATGTATACAATGTAACATTCGCTCCTGCATCCATGTTTGTATTCGGATCATTGGTTTTATTGCTTCAAGTTTTTGTTTCCATATTAAAGTCAAAGGAATATTACCTCAAATCTAACTTTTTTTATGAGGCGTTTTATTACATGCCTTTATCCTTAATTATTTTTGGCGGGTTGTATACCGAAAATGCGAGGGCAGCCATGCATGGTTTGTTGCGCAGAAAAACACCATTTATTCGCACACCAAAAGTGGGTAACAATATATCTAAAAGTGCTTACGTGCAAAAGTCAACAATCCGATTGGTTAATCTTTTTGAACTGATCTTCATTCTATATTTTATCTTAGGTGCAGGCCTTGCTTTTTATTATAACAACTATGATTTTTTTACTTTTCATATTTGTTTAATCATTGGCTATGCGACCATATTTTACCATTCAACCACTGAAAACCGATAAGGAATTGTAACTGTAATTACAATACAGATTTGGGTTGGAACTCATTAGTAAAAGGTCATTATGAAAGTAAACAAATTCAGTATTGCCTTGCTATTCTATACAGTTGCCAAGCCATAGTTTTGTGCACGTTGTTCTTTCACCCGTTCGTCAACCAGATACTCATCGTAACTCATGCGTTTGTCAATAACCCCTGCAGGTGTAAGTTCGATGATGCGGTTTGCAATACTGTGGGTAAATGTATGGTCATGCGAAGAAAAGATAGCCACATGTTTCCACTCTTTTAATGCATCATTAAACGATTCAATAGTCTCTAAGTCGAGGTGATTTGTGGGTTCATCCAATAACAAGCAGTTTGCATTGGTTAGCATCATGCGGCTTACCATGCATCTTACTTTTTCGCCACCACTTAACACATTCGATTTTTTAAAAACTTCTTCTCCGCTAAACAGCATCTTACCCAAGAAACCGCGGATATAGGTCTCGTCTTTTTCGGCCGAAAATTGCCTTAACCAGTCAATTAGATTGTAATCAGCAGTAAAGTATTTGCTGTTTTCATTAGGTAAATATGATCGTGTGATGGTTTGTCCCCAAACGATTGAGCCAGTTTTAGCTTCTTCTTCGCCAGCAATCATTTGAAAGAAAGACGTAATAGCCAAATGGTCTTTTGATAAGATGGCCACTTTATCTCCTTTATCAATCGTAAAAGATACATTTTTAAAAAGAATGGTACCATCTTCCATGGTTTTGGAAAGCTCTTCAACCCTCAAAATTTGATCGCCACAATCCCTGTTGGCTGTAAAAATAATTCCCGGGTATTTTCGGGTAGAAGGTTTGATTTCATCCACAACGAGTTTTTCAAGTAATTTTTTACGACTTGTTGCTTGCCTCGATTTTGAAGCATTTGCGCTAAAACGCTCAATAAATTCTTGAAGTTCTTTGCGCTTATCTTCCATTTTTTTGTTTTGATCGGCTCGTTGCCTTAAAGCAAGCTGACTCGACTCATACCAAAATGAATAGTTTCCTGTGTACAATGTAATTTTCCCAAAGTCAATATCCGCTACATGTGTACATACAGCATCTAAAAAGTGCCTATCGTGGCTTACCACAATTACCGTGTTTTGAAAGTCGGCTAAAAAGTTTTCCAACCAAGTGATTGTTTCAACGTCAAGGTCGTTCGTAGGCTCATCCAATAACAAAATATCTGGGTTGCCAAATAGGGCTTGAGCTAATAGCACCCTTACTTTTTCTTTACCACTTAACTCACTCATTAACTTAGAGTGAATATCTTCTTTGATACCCAAATCACTTAAAAGCCCAGCAGCATCACTTTCAGCGTTCCATCCTTCCATTTCGGCAAAAAGTGACTCAAGTTCTCCCACACGTTCACCATCCGCATCCGTAAAGTCGGCCTTTGCATAAATGGCGTCTTTTTCTTCCATAATTTGCCAAAGCTTTTTATTTCCCATCATCACCGTTTGGAGTACCTGAAAATTGTCAAACTCAAAGTGATTTTGCTTTAATACGCTCATTCGCTCTCCGGGGGTAATTGAAACACTTCCAGTTGTAGGGTCAATTTCACCCGATAAGATTTTCAAAAAGGTAGATTTACCCGCCCCATTTGCACCAATAATACCATAGCAGTTTCCAGGTGTAAACTTCACATTTACATCTTCAAATAATACGCGTTTGCCATAACGCAGCGATAAATTACCTACTGAAATCATTTCTGAAAAAATTGAGGCGCGAATGTAGTGATTTTTCTGAGCTTATAAACATCACTAGATATTCCTTTTTTATAAGGAAGTTGCCAGTAATCCACACGTTTTTGGCTGATTTACTAATATTTATCAACCATTGATAAAACTAAATGAATTTACAACGTGTTAACCTTATTTTCGCATCCAATTAACATCAATTTTATTCATGGATATTTTTGAAAAATTAGCTAAGAAAGCAGGTCCATTGGGCCAACACGCAGATGATGCTTACGGTTATTATATGTTTCCTAAACTTGAAGGGTCCATTGGTCCTCGCATGACTTTTAGAGGTAAACAGATGCTCAATTGGAGTTTAAACAACTATTTAGGTTTGGCTAACCATCCCGAAGTTCGCAAAGCCGATGCCGAGGCTACTGAAGAGTATGGATTGGCTTATCCGATGGGAGCTCGAATGATGAGTGGTAACTCGGTTTTTCACGAGCAATTAGACCGCGAATTAGCTGATTTTGTGGATAAAGAGGACGCAGTACTGCTCAATTACGGATACCAAGGAATGGTGAGTGCAATCGATGCACTAGTAGATAGGCATGATGTAATTGTTTACGATGCTGAAAGCCATGCTTGTATTGTTGATGGGGTAAGGTTGCATATGGGTAAACGTTTTTTATACAAACACAATGATGCCGCTAGCCTCGAACAACAATTAGTAAGAGCCAAGAAAATTACTGACGAAACGGGAGGTGGTATTTTGGTTATTACCGAAGGTGTATTTGGGATGACGGGTGCCCAAGGAAATATTGCCGAGATAGTAGCTTTAAAGAAAAAATATGATTTCAGGTTGTTTGTAGATGACGCGCATGGTTTTGGTTCTATCGGAAAAGAAGGCAGAGGAATCGGTTTTGAGCAAAACTGCAACGATGGAATTGATGTTTATTTCGGAACATTTGCCAAAAGCATGGCCCTGATTGGTGGTTTTGTGGCCGCTAAAAAGTCAGTTGTTAAATACCTTCGTTACAATCTTCGCTCTCAAATTTATGCTAAGTCGGTTCCAATGCCTATCGTTAAAGGGGCGTTGAAACGTTTGGATTTAATCAGAAAACATCCAGAATATAAAGAGCAATTGTGGACAATCGTAAATGCGTTGCAAGGCGGACTTAAAAAAGCAGGTTTTGATATTGGGCATACCAATTCATGCGTTACACCAGTGATGATGAAAGGAACTGTTGGAGAAGCTACGGCAGTTGTTCATGATTTGCGTGAAAACTATGGTATTTTTTGCTCTGTGGTTGTATATCCTGTAATTCCTAAGGGCATGATTTTGCTACGTTTGATTCCTACTGCAGTTCATACCTTAGATGATGTGAACGAAACCATTGCAGCATTTTCTGCTATTCGCAGCAAACTTGAAGAAGGAGCTTACCGTGTTGAACAAGGAATTGTATCAATGGGTGAATCACACTAAATGTAGCGTTAATTTTTATACTAAAGCCGGCCTCTTAGGTTGGCTTTTTTTATGGCTTGAGCAATCGTGTAATTTTAGCAGCTGGGATTGTTAACTCAGTTGCCCCCATTACATAGGGGCCTATCTCATAACGATTGTAATAAAAAGTGATGCCACTGTCTGAAAAGTAAAAGTTATTGTTTAAGCTAAAGTGGTTATTGGGGAAATTGTATCCAGCCTCTTCAAGTCCGGTATTTGGGTTTATGCCCTTGAGTGCACAAAAAATTGGTTCACCAATTGTTGTCAGTTTTTGAATAGCCGTACTATCAAAGAAGTCTGATAGATTGAGTTTCTTTCCAGTTCTTTTGTCAATAACAAAGTATTTGGTAAGCGAATTTGGATGTGCTCCGCCTGTAAAAAAATCTTCTGAGTAGGCAAGCGTAATCCATTTACGAGTTTGTTTTTGCACTACCAATGATTGATTGGCAGTCCAATTTATCTTTGAGTCAGGGTAGTTGTGCTTAAAATCGGTATACGATTTTAAAAAGCCATTCATTATACTGTCAATTGCTGAGTCGCTGTTAGAATTATTGGTAAATAACAATTGTTGTAGGGCATTCAAGCTATCATTTAAAGGGGCTTCAGCATTTATAAACAATGGATATTCAAATTGAATAAAGGTACAGTTTGGATTTTGTGGATCGCAGTCTTGGTCCGATTGGGTTCTCAAAATCATCTCATAACTTAGGCTATCAGGTAATGGATTCATCGTTGTGGTTTGATTTGAATGAACACAGGCTTCAAATAGTACCAATCCAAAGAGAATGATTATAGAGTGTTTCATAAGGAAGCAAAGTAAGATACCGATAGTTAAGGATGCAAGTACAATTATTAATTATAAGACAACTGTTCGCTTGCTCAATTATAAATTGATTGCAGATGGTTCGTTAATCAATTTGATTTCAGTCGACTTTAAGTTATTTAATAGGATTCTTGGATAATGTATTGTTAGATTGATTCTATCTAATGAGTTTGGCTTAATATCATGATGAACTAAACTTCATATAAACATTAACGTATCCTAACAAACGCAAAAAGTTCTGGTAATATACCTAGCTCAGTTTTGTACAGCAAAAAAATAACTTTATGAAAAAACTATTACTTTCTACTCTAACAGTTGGTTTTGCTCTTGCAACTACCGCGCAAATCCCTTTTCCAGTGAACATTGACACTGCTTGGAGCACCAAAACAGTTTGGATGCCGCGTTCGCCATTAACTTACCAAACCTTATTTGTTGGTGGAACAGATACAGTGCAAACAACTGCTACTTATGGTAAAGCTGCAGGCCAAGCATTAGCTAAGCAATGGCACGATTTCATTGGTTTTACTCCAGAAACTGATCCTGTTAAAATTGCTGAGGGTGATTTAGGATGGATTACTGTTAATCATGAAATGACGATTAAAAATGATAGCATTGGCGATGGTGGTGGAATGACTGTTTTTAAATTGCGTAGGTTAAATGGAGATGTATTGGAAATTGTTCCTCAAACATTAGCAGACGGGCGTAACGGTAAATTTTTCAATATCGATTTTGTAAATACGGTTGGTGAAACTGGGATGAACTGCGGTGGTATTTCGACTGATGATGGACGTATTTGGACGGCTGAAGAGTGGATGCAGAACAGCAATACTGCCATTTTTAATAATGGGAATAATTTCCGCGATACAACCGATTTTGTAATTGGTACAACAACTCCTGCTGGGTTTCCTGGGTTTAATGGTAGAACAATAAAACGTTTTCAAAATTTGAATTGGTTTGTTGAAGTAGATCCTAAATCGGGGAAAGCAATTCGCAAGCAATACAATTGGGGACGTGCTGGTTGGGAAGGCGGTGCTTTAATGCCGGATAATAAAACAGTTTATTTATTTGATGATAATACCCCAGGTTTGTTAGGAAAGTTTATCGCAACCACTGCCGGTGACTTTACTGCCGGACAATTGTACGTGCATGGCCAAAATACTCCTGGAAATTGGATTGCAATTGAAAACAATTTGGATACGCTAATTGCATTACGCACAGTTGCTTTACGCAGAGGTGCTACTATGTTCACTCGCTTGGAGTGGGGAGCATTAAATAAAACCAACGGAAAAATATATGTTACAGAAACTGGAAATGATAATCCAGGAACAGCATTTAAAAATGGAGCCAGTGCAAGCGGAACAATACCTAATCACCTAGTATCTGCTTACAAAAACAGATATCAAACAGTAAATGGCATGCCTTTCCCTGGAACAGACGCTGTTGCTTCAGATTCGGTTCGGAATGGTGCATTTAAAGATTATTACGGTCGTGTGTTAGAAATTAATCCGGAATCAGGAGAGGTAAAATCTTTCTTAGAAGGTGGACCTTACCTTAATTCATCAACATCTCAAGCATCTTCAGCTTATCCTAATATACATTTATCAAATCCCGATGGTTTAAACTTTGCATATATTAATGGTAAAACATACATGATTGTGCAGGAAGATTTGAACGGACGTACATGGAACCGTATGCCAGCTGAATTCCAAAGTGGAAGCCAAACAGTATGCGAGTCATTCTTACTTGATATGGCAAATGCTAACCCAACTTATAATGATTTGGTTCGTATCACGGCATGCGCTCCAGGTGCAGAGATCACGGGTGGTATTGCATTAGATTCAAAGACTTTTTTATTCAACTCTCAACATCCAGATGCTGGAAATATCTTCCCATACAACAACTCTTTAACGTATGCTGTGAGTGGTTGGGATGGTGTGCCAACTGCCATTAACGAGTACTTTCAATCAACTCAAAATTCAAAAGGATTTACCGCATATCCAAACCCTGTTGCATCCGAACTTACGTTGAATAAAGTGACAGATGTGGCTATTTATGATATGACTGGAAAGCGCGTTAAGGTAATGCGGAATACACAAAAGATTGATGTATCTGATTTGAAACCTGGTGCTTATTTCTTATTGAATGCTGACGGAGACAAAATAAAAGTTATCGTACAATAAGGAATTATTTCGAGCATATTTTTAAAAAAAACCTGAAGACATTGATTGTCTTCAGGTTTTTGCGTACATAAACTTTCCAGTAAATTTAGTATACGAAGATGTTAAAGAGGAAGCTTTTTATTTCAATATCCAGCTGTGTATTCTTAGCGACAGTTGCAATGCTCGCCATGTTTTCATTTAAACAGGTTGATTTTTCACCTAATCAAGCGATCGTTAAGCAGTATGTTACCGATTTTGAAACCTTAAAAGTCAAAGCAGCCCACTTTTATCAAATTGTATCTGGATATCAAAAAAGCAATGAGGGTAATGAGCAATTGGTTAGAGCATATTATGAAGTGCGCACTGCTTTCAAAAAGGTAGAATTTATATGGGAATATGTCGATCCAATTTATGTTAAAGAGTGGGTAAATGGTGCGCCTTTACCCAAGTTAGATAAATCAGCTCCTCAATTGGTAATTATCGACCCTAAGGGGTTACAAGTTATCGATGAGTTGTTATTCGCAGATGAGTTGGATTTAAACGAACTCTCCAAGGTAACCATCGAACTCAATAAGGCCATTCAAGATTATCCCATTCAGCAAAAGTTAAGTGATAGGGTTATTTTGGAAGGAATGCGCATTGAGTTAATTAGGCTTTTCAATCTGGGATTAACTGGATTTGACGTCCCCGCTTCCAATAGGGCTTTAGAGGATGCTCAGGTTGTATTTGCAAAAATTGAATCCACACTTTCGTTCTACACAGAGGCTGTTCAGCAAAAAAATCAAGTAGTTTCAATTGCATGTAATGAAGCAATTGTTAAAGGGAAGAAGCAATTAAATGCTGATGTCGATTTTGACTCTTTTGACCGTTTAAAATTCCTTATTGAAGTTGTAAATCCTTTGTATAAATCTATTGGACAAATGCAGCAATTGCTTGAAGTAGAATCAATATATGAGGTTGTGCCTTCGAGTTCCAAGATTGCATTGAACTACAATGCAACAAATTTGTTCGCTAGTGACTTTTTGAATCCTTTTTATTATGTCAATTTGCCGCAAAAAAGATATACTCCTGAATTGGTCGAATTAGGTAAGTATTTGTTTTTTGATCCTTTATTATCAGCATCCAATGAAAGAAGCTGTGCCAGTTGCCACAATCCCCAAAAAGGGTTTACAGATGGACTAGCAAAAAGCGTGGCCACTGGGTTTAATGGAACTGTTGACCGTAACTCTCCTACATTGTTAAATGTGGTATACAGTGAACGTTTTTTTCATGATTTACGTGCCGATGCGTTAGAAGACCAGATGGAACATGTTGTTGCGAGTGACAAAGAGTTTAATACAAATATTATTGCGATAATGCGTAAACTTTCATTAAGCAACGAATACCAGCAACGATTTAATCAGCTATTTGCTGATTACCCTAACCCTATCAACCAACAAACCATTTCATTTGCAATAAGCGCATACGTGAGTTCGTTGCATTCTTTTAATTCACCGTTTGATCACTTTGTGCGTGGTGAAGCTAGTAACTTAACCGCTTCGGCAAAACGTGGTTTCAATTTATTCATGGGTAAAGCTGCTTGTGGTACGTGCCACTTCGCGCCAAACTTTAATGGAACTGTTCCCCCACTTTACATAGAAAGTGAAAGCGAGGTTCTTGGCGTTCTAGCAAATCCATATGATAAGGTTCTAATATTGGATAAAGATGAAGGACGAATCTCAGCCAAGCTAAAAGAAGGTGCTCCCTTTTACCGTTATTCTTTTAAAACACCTACTATTCGTAATGTTGCATTAACTGCACCTTACATGCATAACGGTGCATACGCAACAATAGAAGACGTAATTGATTTTTACAATAATGGAGGTGGCCTAGGTATTGGATTAGCAGTTCCTTACCAAACATTATCATCCGATTCGCTGCATTTAACCAAACAAGAAAAGGCTGATCTCATTGAATTTATGAAAGCACTCACTGACACAACTGGTTTAACAAGCAAACCAATCGTATTGCCATTGGTACAAGGAGAAAGCTTATTAAACAATCGAAAGGTTGGGGGCAATTACTAATGAGGCGCGGTGTGTTTATCAAATATTTAGTGCCAAGTGCTTGGGCCTTGCAAGCCTGCGTGAAAGACGAGGTAGCAAAACCATTACCCCAACAAGATACGCAAAGGGATATTGCGCTAACATTTCCGCTAATGTCTGACTTTTTAATAAGTGGGGTGCTTAATCCAATTCGGTTTTTAGCACCCAGTGCGCAAGAAGTAGATGTTAAATTATACAACTTCAATCAAGATACATTACTTGCTCAAGCACAAGGTTTAGATGAGGTTTGGCTTCAGATTCCAAAGGTAAATATCGAAACAAAATTCAAGCTGCTTATTCAATATACTGTATTTGAAGTTAAAGTTATCACAATGCAAGGCGAACCTATTTCTTTAAAACAGTACGAGAAACAATTGGGAGAGGGCAAAACAATTGCCGTTGTAAACACCAACAATATACCCTTTGCCTTTAAACAAAATGCCAACCAATCTTTCACAGCATTTGATATGACATGTACACATAATGGTTGTCCTATAGAGCTTGATGTATCTAACAAATTTCAATGTGGGTGTCATGGATCAACATTTGACGAAGAAGGGAAAGTTACGAATGGTCCTGCAAATGAACCTTTACGTACGTTTGCTTGGCAATATTTTTTAAATCATAAGGTAGTCGTTGTTCAAAACAGATGAGATTCGTAATCACTTCTTTTCTTTTTTTCGCTAGCTGTAATCTGCTAGTTGCTCAGTCTATAGCTTATTCTCAAGTAAAACCAATTGTAGATGCAAAATGTGTTTCTTGCCACCGCACGGATGGGTATGCCCCCTTTTCATTAGAACGTTTTGATGATTTAAAAAAGAGAAGCTTGTTTATAAAGCATGTCGTAAGCACAGGCTATATGCCACCATGGAAACCCAATAATCATTACCGAAGTTTCGCAAATGATAAGTCGCTCACTGCCGAAGAAAGGCGAATGTTAATAGAGTGGATTGATAGTGGTTGTGTGGAAGGGAAGCCAGTGATAAATCAATTGGGCAATAAATATTCGAGTGGTTCTCAATTTAATCGTAAACCAGATTTGGTATTGCAAATGAGCGCTCCGTTTGAAGTTCCACCAATAAACCAAAACGTGTACATATGCTACAAAATTCCATTCGAATTGCCAAACGACACATTTGTGAGCGCAATCGAATTTGTACCCGGAAATAAAAGTGTTGTGCACCATGCCAGTTATCAGATTTTGGCAGTTGAAGATGATGTTAATGTAAATGCAGGGCCTGCTTATTTTATGTATGATGCCGATACGTTAAATAGGGTAAAGGATGACCATGATTATAGGTACTTTAAGTTGATTGGGCAGAGTGGAGCGATGCCAATTGAAATGTACCACAATGGGTGGTTGCCGGGAACATCAGTACAGCAATATCCAAAAGGTATTGGATTTCATTTACCTAAAAAGGGCGTATTGCTTATTCGTAACTTTCATTATTCCCCAACAGCTATACCTCAAAAGGATTTATCAAAGTTTTACCTTTTTTTCTCGGAAGTACAGCCTGAACGCAAAATCGGATTTGCAGCATTTAAACCTAAAAATCCAACTGCAGATGGCAAATGGTACATCAAAGCAAATGACAGTAACTTCACAGCATATATCAATGTCAAATTTCACAATGATGTTTCATTGCTTAATATCAATCCACATATGCACCGTTTGGGAAAATATTTTATTGCATATGCTCTAACTGCCACAAACGACACAATCAAATTAATTGAAATTCCGAATTGGGATTTTAATTGGCAAGAGTTTTATCGCTTTCAAAAGATGGTTAAAATTCCTGCTGGCTCCGTTCTTCATGCCGAAGCGATATATGATAACTCAGCTAGTAATCCCGAAAATCCGCACAATCCACCGCAGGATGTGTTGTTTGAATGGGGCATGAATGATGATAGCGAAATGATGCGCTTGGTATTATTGTATTTACCTTACCAAGTTGGAGACGAAAAAATTAGTTTAGAATAAGTTACCCTCTGCAGTTTTTACAAATACCTGTAATAGCAAACTGATAACTACTTGCTGAATATCCTTTAGGTAACGAGATGGCCGGTAATATTACCGTATCAAGGCAAAAGGTGCCGTTGCATTGTGTGCAGTTAAAATGTACATGCTCGTCATGATGTGTGTGTATATCACAGTTTGCTTGGCACAAGGCATACTTAGCAGTACCTTGGTGATCGAATGTTTTATGAATAAGGCCCTGTTCCTCAAAGCTGATAAGTAACCGGTAAAGCGTTACCCTATCAGCAACTGCTTTCATTTGGTGTTCTATTTCTGAATAGGCAATTGCTTGTGATGATTTAGTTAATATTTCAAGAACCCTCAAACGCGCTGGTGTTTTTTTGAGCCCATGGTTTTTTAACAATGTTGTAAATCGTTCAGTAAGTGGCATACTTCAAATATACAGATAAATGTATGAATGTTGCAAATGCAACAATATTGCATTTACGTAAATGATGCCTATATTTGCATCCTCAAATAAAAAATAAGTATGAAAACGATAAACTATCTTCCTTTAGCATTATTAGCTGCTTCGCTAACTTTTAGTGGATGCGATGAGCATGATCATGATGACGACCACAATCATGAGCACAAAAAACCAACCGTTTCGTTTATTAATCCCACAGAAGGTGCAACCTACAATGAAGGAGATACGCTTTGGCTGCGTGTGAATATGAAAAGTGAAGAAGACTTACACGATTATTCACTTGAAGTTAAAAATCTAACCACGGGTGCTACAGAATACACCTATGGTGGTCACTCACACAATAAAGAATTAACAACGGCCCTGTCTTATGTGCCAAATGTAGATGCAACAAGTGTCATGCAATTAATTGTAATTAATAAAGACCATGATGGAAATGAACAACAACGAAAGGCAGTAAACTTTACTATTAATAATGTTTCCAATACACAAATACCTAAAATCAATTTACTTTCACCAACTGCAAATAGTCACTTTCACAATGGTTCAAAAATGCGTATACGTGGAAATTTTGAACATAATAGCAATTTAAAGGAGGCATCCATTGTACTTAAAAAGAACGGTTCGGTTGTGCTAGATTATTCACCAGTATTGAGCTCAACAAAAACTTATGCTTTTGATACAACTCACACAATTAATACCAGTGGTCACAGTGATTATGATTTGGTTATCACGGTAAAAGATCATGATAATAATACCAACTCACGCACCATGAGTTTCCATGTTCACTAACAACTAAGTATGGTTTATGAAGAAGTTACCTGTTACTGTTTTAAGTGGTTTTTTGGGATCAGGAAAAACAACCCTGCTCAATCATGTATTGCACAATAAGCAAGGCTTAAAGGTGGCCGTAATTGTGAATGATATGAGTGAAGTAAACACTGATGCGAGGCTGGTTGAAAACGAACAAGTGCTTTCCCGAACTGAGGAAAAGTTGGTAGAAATGAGTAACGGCTGCATTTGTTGCACACTTCGCGAAGATTTAATGCTTGAAGTCGAAAAACTTGCTAAAGAAAATCGATTTGATTATTTGCTAATTGAAAGTACAGGTATTTCAGAGCCACTTCCTGTTGCCCAAACATTTTCTTTTGTAGATACTGAAAAGGGAATTGACCTATCGCGGTTTAGTATATTGGATACGATGGTAACGGTGATTGATTGTTTTAATTTCTTTCAAGATTTCAGTTCTGTTGAAACATTGGTTGATCGTAAGTTAACAGATGATTTCGAAGATGTTCGCCAAATAGTGAACCTATTGGTTGACCAAATTGAATTTGCAAATGTAATCGTATTAAACAAAATAGATTTGGTTAGATCTCAAGATGTTCAATTGATTGAAGCATTAATCATGCGCATCAATCCAAAAGCGCGAATTGTTAAAAGTACGTTTGCGAATGTTGATGTGAGTACAATTCTCAACACAGGCTTGTTTAATTTTGATGAGGCAAGTGCTACGGAAGAGTGGCAAAAGGAACTTGCCAATAAACACGTACCTGAAACAGAAGAATATGGTATTTCATCTTTTGTTTTTAAAACACAAAAGCCTTTTCATCCTGAGCGGTTGTGGAATTATTTAAATAATTTGTTTCCGAACAATATTATTCGAACAAAAGGGATGTTTTGGCTCGCCTCCCGACCGGATGATGCAATGGTATTTGGGCAAGCTGGCGGAAGCTCTCGCATTGAAAAGGCAGGAATTTGGTGGTGTGTATTGCCTTACGCGCAACGCATTCAAAATCCTTCATTTTTAGATAACCAACAATATATTGAAAGTAAATGGAGTAAGCAATGGGGTGATCGAATGACCGAATGGGTTATCATTGGCCAAGATATGGATAAAGCGAAAATTACTCAGGAACTAGAAGACTGTTTATTAACGGATGAAGAGTGCGCAGTGTACCAACCTAAAGGTTCCTTGTTTGTTGATCCGTTCCCAAGATACAATTAGTCAATCAATATAAGTGTTTAAAAAGTCGTCTTTTCCTTCAGAAAATTGTTTTCTATAAACAAGAGTTTAGTCAATATTAGACGCTCAATAATTGCTTTATAAAACCTGCTTGCTATTATCTTTTTCTACAGTAACTTTGACCCGTTGAAAAAAGTACTGTCAATATTATTGGTGTTAGCCCTATTTTTTCAGTTCTCAATTAAAATTGGAATTGTAGGGTACTTTATAATACACCAAGATTATATCGAAAAGTATTTGTGTATTAACAGAGACAGACCGGAATTGGAGTGTAAGGGGAAGTGCCAACTCAAAAAGCAACTACAAAAAGAGGCAGAAAATGAGCGTAAACTCCCATCATCTTCAGTAAAAGAAATAATTGAAACGCTAGTCTTTTTTGAATCACATACCATTACTGCTGGATTATTTTTAAACCAACAACCACAAATCAAGCTTTTTGCGTATTCATTCAGTTGCATCAATGCAACGCTTGATACCCCGTTTCATCCACCATGTGTTTAAGTTGAGGAAAACGAACGGTTGTTTCGTTTTAATTTTCCTGTTCTTCATTCCTGTCATTCGTAATACGAAGTTTTGCTAATTGGCGGTAACGTACTGTTTCTTCATTGCTGCACGCTCTATCTATACAATACTACCCAATACACTATAGATGAAAGAAGTGTAGCCTGCAGGAAATAGATCCAATGGCGAGTCGTTTTAAAAAGCGTTTCTAAGCTGTTACTAACTGCCTTAAAAGGTTTGCTGCAATCTATTACAAATGGCATTTACCCCTCAATTAATAACGTTTAGCAAGCAAGTACAATTCAATAAAGTAAAAATGAACACTACATCTTTGAAACGATTCAATTGTGATGGCTCCATGTCTAAAATATCCATACTGCTTATTTTAAGTGTGTGTGTAATTCAAACCTACGCCTGCGATGCTTGTGGGTGTTCTGTTAACGCAAATTACTTTGGCATTCTACCCCAATTTAATAAGCATTTTATGGGTATACGAATGATGCAAAGCAACTTCGACATGCAACACACTCCAACCCTTTTTCCTAAAGAGGATCCTTATTTTAAGGAGCAACTTAACCGATACGAAATTTGGGGAAGGTATTATATCACCAATCGGATAGTTGCATTCGCAAGTATACCTTGGCAAAATAATATCAGAATCGATCAAGGTATTACCACCTCTTATCAGGGATTTGCTGATGCCACGTTATCTGCTAATTATATTGCAATAAATACAGGTGACAGCGGGCGTTTAACGTTGCGAAATACACTAATGATAGGAGCAGGTATAAAATTACCTACCGGTAAATTTCGTTCAGAAAGACCTGCATCAATTCAAACAGGAACGGGTACATGGGATTACAATTTTAACATCATTTACACGATTAGGTATAAAAACTGGGGGTTGAATGCAGATGCCACTTATCGAATAAATGGTAGCAGTGAAACGTATCAATATGGAAATCGATTGATATCGAGTGCTCGGTTATTTTACTGGCGTAAAGTTCGGAGTATTTCTTTGCTTCCAAATGCTGGTGTGCTCATTGAGCACGCAGCTCTGGATAAAAGCAATGAAATTCCTCAAATTTATACTGGAGGGAATGGAATTTACTTTGCACCTGGTGTCGACATGTATTTAAGGCGTTTTGTATTGGGCTTCAACATCACCGTTCCAATTAATGAAACACTAAACAATGGGTATGCCAACACCCAAAATCGTTTGGCAACACAACTTTTATTTCTTTTCTAAAACAAAAACTAACAATATGAATTTTAATAACAAAATCAGCATCGTTGCAGTATTTATATTATCTGCTATTTTCTTTTTAAGCAGTTGCAAAAAAGACGACCATGTTCATGATGATAACCACGCTGAACCAACAATTACTTTTCAATCGCCAACTCAAGGTACACGACTTAGCGAAAGCGATACCTTATGGTTGCGGGTAAATATTTCATCAGAAGATGATTTACACGATTATATTATTGAGGTTACAAAAGTTGCAGATGGCTTGTCTGTATACAAATATGATGGTCACTCTCATAATAAATCAGTTACAACCAATTTGTATTTTATGCCGAATGTTTCTGCCGATACCGAAATGAAACTATCGGTAAAAACGCTTGATCACAATGGTAAGGCTACTGAAAAGAGCATTACGTTCACTGTATTAAATACCCAAGATGCAGTTAAACCGATAATCAATATTTTATCGCCAACTTCAGGAATGGCTGATAATGGCCAAACACTTAGTATTAAGGGTAATATTACACATAATAAAAATCTAAAATCGGCTCGTATTTGGTTAACGCAAAACAATACAACTGTTATGGATTACACCAAAAGTGATATTGCATCCAATACGTATGCATTTGATACCACACATGTGATTAACGCAACTACACATTCTGACTATGTGCTTACCATAATTGGTACCGATATGAATGATGTAGAGGCTTCTAAAACGTTCAGTTTCCATGTGCATCCTTAGTTGTGTGCCTTAACTTAGGGTAATTTTTGTGTGTAAGTAAAGAGATAAATAGTTTCCAAACTATTTAAACTGAGAAAGATTATTTGTTTTAATAAATAATCTTTCTCAGTTATACATGCAAAATATTTATGTTACTTTTGAAAATCACTTTTTCAACTTATAACTTTTTACCTAGCTATTTAGCTTTCGAGGTTAGGTTATGCAAATAATTATGAATTAAGTGTGATGTGTTCGTAAATATTGGTGAAAAGACTAACTTACAATGAGTACAAGTAATAAACTTTTTAATTTCGATTACTCGTATACCTCACTTCCCAATATATTTTTTAGTTTGGTCAAACCTACCAGGCTGAACAATCCGCAATTGGTTTTAGTAAATAGGCAATTGTGCAAGGATCTAAATATTTCTTTTGAGAGTTCTTCGCAAGTAATTGATGCATTGCTATCCGAAAGCGATTTAGGTCATTCATTTGCTCAGGCTTATGCAGGGCATCAATTTGGTCATTTCACCATGCTTGGTGATGGTAGAGCCATTGTAATTGGCGAACACATAACCAATGCAAATAGTCGTTTCGATATTCAATTAAAGGGAAGTGGCATTACACCATACTCCCGAAGGGGCGATGGAAAGGCAACACTAAAAGCCATGTTGAGGGAGTATTTGATAAGCGAGGCAATGCATTACTTGAATATACCAACTTCACGCAGTCTCACTGTTTTTAAAACCGGTGAACCGGTATACCGTGAAGCCATGCATGAAGGCGCAATGTTGGCACGTGTAATGCTCAGCCATATTCGGGTTGGTACATTTGAGTATGCCAAGAACTTTGGCACCATTGATGATTTACAAGCATTAACAACGTACACAATTAAGAGGTTGTACCCTGAACTTTTGCCAAGCGAAAATCAGGCCTTGGCATTGTTAAAGAAAGTTATTGATGTACAAACAGCTTTAGTAGTAAACTGGATGCGTGTTGGATTTATTCATGGAGTGATGAATACCGATAATACTGCCATAAGTGGAGAAACATTCGATTACGGACCTTGTGCGTTTATGAATGCATATCATCCGCAAACTGTTTACAGTTCAATTGACACGCAAGGACGCTACGCTTTCGGTAACCAACCCAATATCATCTACTGGAATATCACACGTTTGGCTGAAGCACTTTTGCCGCTTATTCACCAAGAAACACAACAAGCGATAAGCTTGGCCCAACAAACTATTGATCAAGTTGAACAAATATGGTATCAAAAGTACTACCAAATGATGTTGAGTAAATTGGGTATTCTAATCATTACTGAGGAAGGTCGTCAATTAGTAGATGAGTTACTTTCCTTAATGCAGCTACATCAACTAGATTATACCAATACGTTCGCCATGCTTACTCGTTCTGGTGACACAGTAAATGAATCAAGCTTACAAGATTGGTCATTGAAATGGAAGCGAATAATTATCGCTCAAGATGGTCAATTTGAGCGAGCACGCTTATTGATGGAGCAAGAAAACCCAGTTGTTGTTCCTAGAAATCATCTTGTAGAGCATGCCCTTGATAATGCAATTACTGGTGATTTTGAGTTGTTCGATCAAATGCTGAAGGTGCTAAAAATGGCTTACAATTACGAACAAAAAATTGATGCTTATTTATTGCAACCTGATTTGCAATTTGATCAATCCTATCAAACATTTTGTGGAACGTAAATTTTTGCATTCGCAGGGGTGAGTTAATTACACGCTTAATATTACTCTGTTTTTAAGCCAATTAGGTGGTTTTTACTCTCTTTTGCCCAACGAACCAATAGTAATTTTTCAGCAGCAGTTAGTTTCGCTTTTTGGTGAATAAACGTATAAGATTCTAACGGCATTTCATCCTCTTCAATCATTTCGATGCACTCATCCAATTTGTGCAGTTGCTTTTTCTTTTTATAAGCGCCAAACATGCTAAAGTTCAATTCAGACTTTCCTTCATCTACATGATGGTTAAGCCAAAATCCGATGGGTTGAACCTGTGTGTACCATGGATAGTTAGTTTGGTTGCTATGACAATCGTAACAAGACTTTTGCAATACTGATTCAATAGTGTCCGAAACATACACGATATTTGAAATATGTAAACTGCTTTTTATTTCGCCATTATTCATTTGAGGTCTTACCAACTGGAGCAAAACGAATATCGAAGCAACAGTTAATAAAATTGATTTCTTAGTAATGTATTTCATGCCACTAATATAGCTAATTCTTACGCACGTATTTACATGTCATTAACATAGTAACTAGTGCGGTTTAGTTAGTATAACTTACGTAAACATTATTTCGTTCAAGTTTTGTTATGGCGTTTGCATTAACTCTATTAGTCTTTAGGTTGTAAAATCTGTTATCTACAACATTCATGATTTCAAGTTTTATAGGGTTGCTAAGTATTTAGCATTTGTTTTTACTTTATTTGTATAGTGACATTGTTAGTAAGAAAATGAATTTACCACAAATTAAGGATGAACTATTTCGGTGGTTTTTCTCTGTTTTTCGAAATTATCGTTTTAATCATTTTCCTCAAAAGTGTTCAATAAGTTTATCCCCCAAACACCGCTATTATGATGGATCTTGGCTTTTAAAGCGAAGTACTCCTGATCAGCATCGAATCATTAATTATTTGTGTACTCAAGAGTTAAATGTTAAAGAAATACTGCATGTTGGAATCGGTAATTCTGATTTGGGCAAATTGTTAGCTACCAAGGCTCAATCTATTGACGGAATTACTGTTGTAGAAGCAGAAGTTGATTATGCTATCAGTCTCAATATACCTAATTACCAATCATATTTAATAAACAAATACAGCATCGATACTTTAAGTTTGAATACGAAATATGATTATATTATAGATAACAATCTATCAAGTTATGCTTGCTGCATTGCTCATTTTGAGCAAATGATGAAACAATATCTTGTTTTGCTAAAACCTAATGGTAAGATTATTACAGATTCTTTAGGACTTCAGTATTTCTGGAATGGGTTTGGGCTTACACTACCTCAATTAAAGATTTGGGAGCAACCCTTGGCATTCAAAGCCATATTGATTGATAAGTATATAATTGAAATAACCAAGGTAGAAAACATTGAAAAATAAGTGCAGTCTTTTTTTATTCAGGTTTTACTCCATTTGATACCATGCACATATTGGCAACTTTATAAAGCAAACGTGCGCCAACATTAGCATCCCATTCATCTTTTCCTGGTGCAACTTCATTAATATCAAATGCGATGATTTTTTTACCTGCTTTTACAACTTGTTGCACCAAATATATCACTTGCTCAAACTCGAAACCTCCCGGAACGGGCGTTCCAGTATTTGGACAAAGTTTTGGGTCTAAACCATCAATATCAATACTTAGGTAAATAGTATCTGGCAAAGTTGTAACAATTTGCTGGCAAACTTCTTTCCATGTTTTACCCTCATACTGTTGTGCCTTAATATCACTATCGTAAAATGTATGGATGCGCGAATCATTTTCGCTAAGAATCCTCTCGTCCTCACAGTAATCACGAATACCAACTTGCACCAATTTACTTACTTGGGGAATTTTGAGTGCATTAAACATAATGGATGCATGCGAAAATTCAAATCCTTCATACGCATCACGCAAATCAGCATGAGCATCTATTTGCAAAATGGCAAACGACTCATATTTTTCGGCAATAGCTTGCATCAAACCAAGGGGTGTACTATGATCACCACCTAATAAGGCAACGATTTTGCCTTTATTCATTTGTTTGATGGCTTGCTTTTTAATGCCGGCATTCAATTCTTTGCACGCTGTATTAATTTCTTTACGGATGCTTTTCATTTGTGCATTCGATTTACCTTGTGCATATAAGTCAATGTACTTTTCTGCTTTTTTGCGCAGCTTATTGCTCATACTCTTAATTTCTTTGTTCTCTGGGAGTATGGCCATGCCCAACTTCCAAGCATCTTTTACAAATGAATCATATAAATCAACTTGATAGGATGCCTCATAAATGGCTGCGGGCCCAGCAGCAGTTCCAGCACTATACGAAACTGTTACCTCCCAAGGTGCAGGAATAATTACCAACGAAGCATCGGCAGGTGAAAAGGGTAAACCAAATATATTGTTATCAGCTGAACCAATATCGTTTGGGTTAAAATTGGCGATTGCAGTTTGTTTGCTCATATCTATAAATAGTGGTGCAAGTATACGATATTGAAGAGCAAATTAGTATTAAGAAATCAGTTTATAAGCGAAAATGCGTACAATGTTTCAAGTGCAATTTGCCTACAACGTTCATCATATTTATTGTTTTGCAATTCCGTTCCATCAAAAGCCTTTGGGTCATCATATGTTGTCCCGATTCGCAATTCAACACCCGGAATAAATGGACAATTTTCTTCTGCATCTGAGCAGGTCATGATTGCGGCAAAGTTTGTTTTAGGATTAACTTCATCGCTGTATACTTTGGAAAAGCAAGTTACACTAAGTCCATCACCGAAATGAATATTGTAAACGGGATTAGTGGGTCTGCCATCATGTGTAATGGCAAAACCAATTCTTTGAAGAGCGGCAATAGCGTTGGGGTTAAAGGCAGTGGCTTCCGTTCCACCCGAATACGTTGATACATTTTTAACCTTGTAATAAGCAGCAGCTACAGCGCCCCACACTTGTCCAAAATGACTTCTACGTGAATTGTGCGTGCAGATATAAACTAAATGAATGGGTAAATCTTGATCTTGTTTTAACTGCATATACATGCTAATTTTTTGTAAAATAGCTCTCCGTTCATTCGGTATTTCATCAAACTGTTTCGTTAGTGTATCACAATAGGTTTTAATCTGATAATGCAAATTCATTTTTTTAAGAATTTAGGTTGTTGTTTTAACGCAAATTGCACCAATAGAATCAGTGCAGGAACTTCAACTAAGGGGCCAATTACTCCTGCAAATGCTTCGCCACTGTTGATGCCAAACACAGCAATGGCAACGGCAATAGCCAATTCAAAATTATTACCCGAAGCTGTAAAGGCTATTGAAGTTGAGCGTGAATAGTCGGTTCCTATCCATTTGGCAGCAAAAAAGCTTATGCTGAACATGATGGTAAAATACAATACCAGTGGTAATGCAATACGAAATACATCGAATGGAATGGCCACAATCATTTCTCCTTTAAGACTAAACATGATGATTATAGTAAACAATAATGCAACAAGTGTAAGTGGTGAAATACGTGGTATAAATGTATGTTTAAACCAGGTTTCGCCTCTTAGGTTGATTATTGCATATCGGCTTATGATTCCTAAAGCAAAAGGCACTCCCAAATATAGGCCAACACTTTTTGCAATCTCGCTCATAGAGATGTCAACAACAACAGATTGCAAGCCAAAGAGTGGTGGCAACACCGTCATAAAGAAATAGGCATATACACTAAAGAATACAATTTGAAAAATACTGTTTAAAGCAACAAGTCCTGCAGCATATTCTCTGTTACCACCTGCCAAATCATTCCAAACTATTACCATGGCAATGCAGCGCGCCAATCCTATCAGAATAAGTCCATTCATGTAGGTTGGATAATCTTTTAAGAAAGTAATGGCCAATGCAAACATTAACAATGGACCAAGTACCCAATTCAGAATTAATGAAAGAAAAAATGTTTTCGGTTCATTGATAACTTTTGGAAGCAATGCATAATCTACTTTTGCAAGCGGTGGATACATCATTACAATTAAGCCAATTGCAATAGGAATATTGGTTGTGCCTATGTTGAACGCATTGATGTATGAATCAATAGTTGGAATAGAATAACCGAATGTAATTCCAATTCCCATTGCGATAAAGATCCATAATGTGAGGTATCGATCTAGAAAGTTTAACCGTTTATTCACCATCTTAATTTAATGATCGTTCGTTTTGAAGTATTAATTTCTTTTTTAAATAATACATGATGTAAAACTGGTCTCTTGCAATCTGCCTGCAACGTTCATCATATTTTTGCATTTCAGCTGGAGTATTGTCAAAGTATTTTGGGTCTTCATATGGCATGGCAATCCTTAGTTCGGCACCATCAACGTTTGGACAAGTTTTGTCTGCTTCGGAACAAACCATTACGGCCAAGAAGTTTTGTTTAGGATTGTTTATATCATTGTATTTCTTTGAATATACAATCATTGAAGGAGCTGATTTAGCATAACCTATTTGGTAAGGGATATTTTGTACTTGATTCGCAGATTCTGAAACTGGGGCAGTTTGTTTCGCAATATTAAATCCTGCTCTTTCCAATGCTAATGCTGCTCTATAATTAAACGCTGTGGCCTCTGTTCCTCCAGAGTATGTTTTAATATTATTTATCCCATAATAGGCTGCTGCTGTTTGCAACCAAATTTGACCAAGGTGGCTTCTTCTTGAATTATGAGTACAAATAAAGAGTATCAAAGCCTCTTGTTTAAGAGTGAATTTTTCAAAAATATAATCTCCAATTTCTTCAAGTTCTTTTTTTTGATCAACCGAAATAGCGGTAAATTCTTGCTCAAGTGTTGAACAATATCTTTGCAATTTTTTGTTCAATTTCGTTTGGGCATTTAATGAGAATGTGAGAGAAAATAAGGTTAGAATGGTAATAATCTTTTTCATAATGTATTAGGTTTTTTGATTTATGTACAGCAACTGTTGCTTGAGTTGCATGATTTTGCAACAATTAGATTATCAATATTACTTGGTGAAGATGAAATACCGCAAATATCTGATGCAAGGCAGGAAGTTTGAGTTGGCATGAGTAAAAAATGATTTCCATCAAAGCGCAATCGGTACTTCCCAATTGTTTCTGTTTGATATTCTACTTCAATTTCTAGTGATTCATCCAATTCAAACATTTTTGCAGATTTTGAAATGATGGAATGCAGTTTATTTGGCTTTAAACGATGGTCTATATCATTCGAAATCCATAGTTGAAAGCTTATAATATTTTCTTTTCTTACTGTCCCTCCACAATCAATGAAGTGTTTAGTAATTAGCCCTACTTCTGTTACATGAAAATGCTCTGGTATCAGTGTCCCATTGTTGATTTTAAAGTCGACCGAATTTAGCTTAGGGAGTATTTCTTTTATTTCTGAAAGTGTCATGTTTTTGTTTAGAATAGATTGTTTTAAACTTTTTAGCAACAAGTTTCCTCAGGTTTACAAGCCATTAAATCATTTGCCAATTGATTAAATTCGTTCATGTATTGTTCTAGCTTATCCCAATTAATGCAATAGCATGATTTAGGCCCATTTAATGTACCTTGAATCAAGCCCATATTTTTGAGTTCCTTCAAGTGCTGTGATACCGTAGATTGTGCAAGTGGAAGCACTTCTACAATTTCTCCGCAAATACATTCTTGGCGTTCGGCTAGCGTTTTTAAGATAGCGATGCGTGCCGGATGTCCTAATGTTCGTGCAAAATCACTCAATTGGATTTCGTCTTGTAGAAATTCTCCCTTTTTGTTGATGGCCATGTGTAAAATATATATCGCAAATATACGATTAAAGACTTTTGCCAAAATTAAGTTTAGGTTATGAAAAGAGAGAAAGGGAACTATTTGTTGCGTTTAAATTTAATGTGGCGAGCGAATACTTTCCTTATGAAATAGTTCGATTTTTTTTTAAAATCCATTTTTAAGAATTTTGCCCCGCCAATAAATACATCACGGCCATGCGCGTTGCCACGCCATTCTCTACTTGGTCAAGGATGATGGCATGTTTAGAATCTGCTACATCGCTGGTAATTTCCACACCGCGGTTAATAGGACCTGGGTGCATAATTACGATGTCTTTGCCTAAACTATCCAACCGTTGTTTATCCAATCCATACAGCATCGAATATTCACGCAATGAGGGGAAGTATTTAATGTCTTGTCTTTCCAATTGAATACGCAGCATGTTTGCTACATCGCACCATGCAAGTGCTTTCATTAAATCATGTTCTACTTTTACGCCAAGGCTTTCAATGTATTTTGGAATCAATGTGGTTGGCCCACACACCATTACTTCTGCCCCCAATTTTTGCAAGCAAAAAATATTGGATAGTGCCACACGTGAATGCAAGATATCACCCACAATCACCACTTTTTTTCCTTTTACGCTACCTAGTTTTTCTCTAATTGAGTAAGCATCAAGCAAGGCTTGGGTTGGATGTTCATGAGTGCCATCTCCGGCATTGATGATTTGTGCATCAATATGTTTGGCTAAAAACAAACAAGCCCCGGGAGCTGGGTGGCGCATTACCACCATATCCACCTTCATGCTTAGTATGTTTTTAACCGTATCAATCAAAGTTTCACCTTTTGAAACAGATGATGATGATGCACTAAAATTGACAATATCAGCACTTAATCGTTTTTGCGCAAGTTCAAATGAAATACGTGTTCTGGTTGAGTTTTCAAAAAAGATGTTCGCAACAGTGATGTCACGCAGCGAAGGTACTTTCTTAATCGGGCGATTAATGATGGCTTTGAAGTTATCGGCCGTTTCAAATACCAACTCAATATCTTCTTTTGTGATGTCTTTAATTCCAAGTAAGTGTCGCTGACTAAATTTTTTCATTCTTTATGTTTCACTTTTTTGCCACTGATTAACCTTAAGTTTTAAGCCGCTCCCCATAGCTATCGGGATACGCAGATGTATTTTAATTAGCATGATGCGCTTTACTTCAGCATCACGTCATCAAATTATCATATCTACACATCTCCTAGCTAGTTTGTTATCATCTGTACCACATCCTGCTTTGCCGTTTCTTTCCACTCCACTTTTACTTTTTCATTTGCACGTGAGTCTACAGCCATACCTACATAATCAGGCTGAATGGGTAGGTGCCTGCTGTATCTTCTATCTATCAATACCAATAATTCAACTTTCGAAGGTCGGCCAAAATCTGTTAATGCATCCAAGGCAGCACGAATGGTTCGGCCTGTGTAGAGCACATCATCAATCAGCACAATTTGTTTGTCTTCTACACTAAAATCCATTTTGAGTTCGTTTGGAATAATTTGTTCATTACCCCTGCGAAAATCATCGCGGTAAAAGGCAATATCTAACTCACCATAAAGGATAGATGTTTTTCCAAGAATTTCTTGAATACGTTTGTGTATTCTGCGTGAAAGGTAAATGCCACGAGGTTGTAAGCCAATCAATGCTGTATTTGAAAAGTGTTCATGCTTCTCAATCAACTCAAAACACAGCCTATCGAGTGTAATGTCAAATTGTTTTTTTTCGAGAATTACTTTTCCGTTCATTCGTTGGTCTCTTTCAAGTTTATCCATTTCATTTTTCCATCTCTTAAAATAGGAACCAATGGGTTTTCAGATGCTTTAATTTTAGCAAGGGCTTTTTGTACGCTAAGTTTTACACCTGCATCTATTTTAGCAATTAACAATTCAACTTTTTTATTACTTAACATAACTTTTGATTGTTGGAAAGAGCTTTCGTTCACAATCTCAATTTCATGAGAACTTAACCCTTTTGCAATGAGTTCTGGATATGTATTTGAATTATCAAATATCGTCCAAACGTTGCACAAATGTATAAAATGATTGAATAGGTTGTTTATTCCTCTTACATAACGCCTTTCAATTACATCAATTGGGATACTATATCCTCCATGCTGAACCCTTGTTGCCACCTGTAATTGCGGGAGCTCAGGATTTTTTAACCCCAAAAGCAAAATTGTAACCGCATACCATTTTGCTTTGGTAGTTTTAATCAGATTAAGGTATGTTGGTATTGAAAGGGTTGTTTCAAATGCAAAACTTTTATGCTTATTGTTTAGTTGATTAATTCTATCCAACATTATTCTTCCTGCCTGAAAAGCAATCGACTCAACATTAAATGGTGAAATGCTGGCAGCGATTGCATGGGCATTAATAAATTCTTTAGTGTGTAACACATCAGGCAAATTGGTCATACTCGCAGTGGTTTTTTGCAGTATTTAGGCCTCCTATGATGCATAAATCGGGCATCTATTTGGTTTCTGATAAAGCCAAAATATAGTCGAACTCAACCTGTTTTACGGTTCCAACGCTTAACCGCCCCAGTCGAACCAAATCCATTTGTTGCAAATTTTTATCTGCTTTTATTTGAGCAAGGCTGATTGGCTTTTTCAATTTTTTAAAAGGTTTGAGTTCAACAACACTCCAATCACCTTCGGTAGCGGTAGGGTCGGGGTAATGTTCTTTGCTTACCTTGGCAATACCCACAATTTCAAGTCCTTCGTTGCTATGGTACCACAGTACGAGGTCACCCTTTTTCATAGCGCGCAGGTTATTGCGTGCCATATAGTTGCGCACACCATCCCACATGGTTTGTTTGTCTTTTTCAAACTGGTCCCAACTGTATTTATAAGGTTCTGATTTTACAAGCCAATAGTTCATACTACAAGTATAGTTGTTTGGGCATAAAAAATCCCGACCTCGTAAAAGGCCGGGATTGATATGTTGGGATAAAGAACCGATTAATTAGTTATCGTTTCCTTTTTCCAACTGTGCTTTTAAAGCTGCTAATCCTTCAACGTCAGCAAAAGTTGATTTCTCTTGTGATTCGTTTGATTTTTTAACTGCTTTGGCTGTTTTCTCTTTTTCGTCAGCTTTGGTTTTTTCGTCAGTTACTTTTTTTACTTCGTTATCCGCTTTCCAAACAGATGTATGTGACACCACAATACGTTTGTTCTCTTTGTTAAACTCAGTTACTTTAAACTCAATTACTTCGTCTTCTTTAGCAGTTTTCTTGTCTTCTTTAGCTAACTGTTTAATTGGGGCATATCCTTCTACACCATAAGGCAATGCAATGGTTGCGCTCTTCTCATCTACCTTCATTACGGTACCTGAGTGAACTGAACCTACTGTAAAGATGGTTTCAAATGTATCCCAAGGATTTTCATCTAACTGCTTATGGCCAAGGCTCAATCTGCGGTTTTCCAAATCCATTTCCAATACCACTACATCTAATTCTTGGTCTTTTTTCACAAACTCGTTTGGATGCTTAATTTTCTTAGTCCAGCTTAAATCTGAAACGTGAACCAATCCATCAACACCTTCTTCAAGCTCTACAAATAAGCCATAGTTTGTCATGTTGCGAACAATACCTTTATGCTTAGAACCTACTGGGTATTTAGTAGCGATATCAGCCCATGGATCAGCTTTTAATTGCTTAATACCAAGCGACATTTTGCGTTCTTCTTTATCTAAGGTTAATACCACAGCTTCCATTTCGTCTCCCAATTTCATGAAGTCAGATGGGTTGCGTAAATGTTGGCTCCAGCTCATTTCCGATACGTGTATTAATCCTTCAACACCAGGAGCAATTTCTAAGAATGCACCGTAATCAGCTATGTTCACAATTTTACCAGTAACTTTAGCACCTACTTCAAGATTGGTGTTTAAGCTATCCCAAGGATGTGAGCTCAATTGTTTTAAGCCTAATGAAATACGTTTTTTCTCATCATCAAAATCAAGTACTACTACGTTGATTTTCTCATCCATCTTCAATACTTCTTCTGGATGGTTGATACGACCCCAAGAAATATCAGTAATGTGAAGCAATCCGTCAACACCTCCTAAGTCGATGAACACACCAAACGAAGTCATGTTTTTAACAGTTCCTTCCAATACTTGTCCTTTTTCAAGACGTGAAAGGATATCAGATTTTTGAGCTTCAATATCCTCTTCAATTAATACTTTATGAGATATAACTACATTTTTAAATTGGTGATTTACCTTAACCACTTTAAATGGCATGGTTTGTCCCACGTATACATCGTAGTCTTTAATTGGTTTGGTGTCAATTTGTGAACCTGGTAAGAATGTGTCAATACCAAATACATCTACTACCAAGCCTCCTTTAGTGCGGGTTTTAACATAACCGTTCACAATTTCATCATTCTCTTGTGCTTTGATAATGTTTTCCCATGCACGCTCTCCAACAGCCTTTTTGCGCGAAAGCACAAGTTGGCCATTAGCATCTTCTTTGTTTTCAAGTAACACTTCCACTACATCTCCTACCTTTAGGTCTGGAGTATCGCGGAACTCAGTACGTTGGATTAATCCATCTGATTTGAATCCGATGTTTAATACCACTTCTTTTTCGGTAAAACCTACTACGGTACCTCTTACGATTTCTTTTTCGGCAATGGTGCTCAGGGTTTGTTCGTACAATCCTTCAAGTTTAGCTTGCTCATCTTTTGAATAGCGGCTAAAGCCTTCCTTGTCCATGTTCCAGTCAAAGTCAGCTGCTGGTGCTGTTAAGTTGTTGTTTGTTTGTGTCAAAATATAAATTCTCCTTTCGCTTAAAAAAGCGGGCAAACATATGCAAAATATGTGAATTACAAGCGAATACTGAGGAGTTTTTTTTAAAAAAATCGGCCGTTAAAAGGGAGTGTAAACAAACTGATCTTTTTCCCAACTGACAATGCCTGCCGTATCCCAAGGAATTTGCTCCATTTTTAAACCATATCCCTTAATATAAGCATCTGGATAGTCATACATGCGTTCGAGTATGGTAAATCGGAATTCATATGGCACTAATTTCTTTTTAAAAGCCCAAAACAAGATTACCCTTTTGAGTCCATCAGGCTGTATTTTGTTTTGATTGATGATGTAATAAAGCATGGGTTTTGTCCATTCGCCTTTATTGTTTAAATCACTTTGAACGTAACCATTTGGCTTAACCAAAGGAAGCCAGCCTTTTTGCCCTGTTGGTAAATGTGTATAGGTTATCGCAACGGTTTTCCGTTTAGCAACCAATGCTTTATCTAGGAAAACACCCCTGGAGTCGATACCTAATAACCAACGTGCCAAGCTTGATGGGCTTACTATTTTTGATGATTGACGGGGTTCCTCATTGCCGTAAGCAGTAGGATTTTGGATACCCTTAATATGACTGTAAAAATGATTGGCATTTACGATTAACTGGGTTGCAGTAAAAAATAACAATACACCAATCCCTAATTGGGTTCGGTAGTTCGATTGATGTTGTTCAGTGTTTTGCTGAAATAAAGGTCTTGTCCAGCCTAACCATTTTAACAAGTCCAGTATACCTTCCGCTGCACCTGATTGTAAAAATAAGGCTATAGGATACCCAACCATATACTGTTTAAGCAGCATAATTGCACTTTCAGGTCTTTCCAGCAATATTTGCGCGTCTTCTTGTTGTGTTGTAAGCAACCATTTGTTCCGAATGTCAATGGCTTTTAAAAAGTGCCAACACCTTTTTGCTAGAGGCTTTTCAGGCACCCATATTTGGTATTGTTGTTTTGCAGCAAGCAGTTGTTTAACCTTTATCCAAAATGAGTCAGGAATGAAAAAAACATAAAAAACCAGTGTTCCAATTGCCGTTTTAGGTAAAAAAAAGAATAATCCTATAGAAATGTGAAAAACAATTCCCAATATGATGGTAACTGTGCGTGTTGGTTTAAAATAAATGAGTGGTAAAAACAAAATCTCCCACCCAATTACCAAATAATTTAAGGGCTTTAACAACCAAAATGCATCTGCAAATGCATTTGGAATCATGTTCCATTTAAGGTACGGCATATTTAACGGCAACCACAATCCAAGTCCATTTTGCCATAAGGGTGCGTAACTTTTTGTTAAACCCGATCCGAGGTACATTAACCCAATTGTACTAATAATGCTAAAGGTATATGCAAATTGTGAAGTATGGCGAGGGGGTAAGCAACCGTTGCGAATTACATTGATTCGAGCATCAATAGACAAGGTTCTAGAAACTGGCAAAAAAATGCTTAGCAAACTACCCATTCGCAATAAATCATCGAAGTATGAACTCACACCACTTCTAAAATAAAGTTGAGCAGCCATTACCACGCAAAAGTAGTTAACAATCGAAGCAATTTTGGTCTTAAATCCTATCAAGCAATGGCTTGCACTTATAAACCAAATCACTAAAAAGCTATTAAATGGGAATGGATTTTTACTGAAACCTGGAATAGAATCAAATAACAACGCCTTGTACACATGCGTGTAGTAAATCATTAACAGAACATGCGAAAAAAACAAAACCCTAAAAAGGGCAAAGTTCACGGAGCTTCTTGGCCGTTCATGTAGCATTATTGTTTTGTTAAGCCAACTTAAAAAGGTATTCATTCTTTTTGCGGTAGTAAGGTAAATGCGGCAAACAAAAACAGGAAAACAAATGGTGAATGAAAATAACGATTCACCTTAGGTAAGATATGCACATTTAGCATGGGATGTTGAGCCCATACAATTGCATATTCGATTACATAAATAACAGCCAATAAATACAATGTAAACATTGCCAATTGTTTGTTATACCAAATATAAATTAGTGAAGCAGGGATAACGATAAACAAAAGACTAAACAAATGGGCTTTCACCCAAAAGAGTGTATGTGTCTGATATAATTCAAAGATGGTTCGATAATCGGGATTTGCTGGATTAAGCATAAAAGCAGGAGGAGTATTCAAGTAATCAGGCGTGATAGCGTCTTTGAACAGACTGCAAGCCAGTAAAACCAGAAACAATATGATTCCAAGAGTTTTAGTTTTTAGATTCATACTTTACTCAGTTTGTTGGCCCATAACATCCACAAGTAAAACACAAATCCGTAAATTAAAAAGAGCAATATATACCTGTGGAACAAATCATAATATGGATAACGGTAATATGCCATTAAAGTAAGTATGTATGATCTGATTACATTTAGTATAAAAATAGCAAGTGTGCCTCCAATTAAAAATGGAATTTTATATTTCCACTTGCCAGGATAGGCAATCGTAAAAAATAAAAACAAGGCAAATAGTTCAGTCCCATTACATGATGCACCTACTCTTACAACTTGTCTTTTGAACGGTTCGATAAAAACATAAGCATCACCATCAAATGCTGCCGAAGTGTAATATGAAATATAGCCCGTGTGATTTAAAAAGAAGCAAATCCCTTCGCTTACCCATGCTGTTAAATATTTATCTGGTACAGCAACGGGTTTTAAATAAAATTCATAAGTTCCAAACCAAATTCCTCCTAGTAATCCAAGGATAGCTAAAAAACGTATAAGTTGATTGGTCGGTCTCATAAAAAAAGGAAGCAGTTGCCACCACTTCCTTTCAAATATAGGATATGCCTAAAAGGAATAATTTATTTTTTTTTGTACAATTTTTTAATGCCGTAACCCACACCAGCTGCTAAAAGTAAGCCAATGCCACTATCAACAGGTAGTTCGGGGTCAGAGTCAATAAAGTCACCTGGAGGGTCTTGTGCAAAGACACCAACAGTCATGAACAAGGAAAGTAAGGCAAAAAGTATAAGCTTTCTCATTGCAAACAGTTAATGATAGTACGAAAGTAAGATTTTTATATACATTAACAAATGGGCATTTCACAAAGAGGGGTTTTTGAGCTATGAATCATCGAAAATGTGGATATTAAATTGGTCTATATCCCTTTAAAAAATCGCTTACGAACATACGCTTTTTACCTTCTAATTGAATTTCCTTGAGGTAAACAACGCCATCGGAACAGTAATAACCAAGCTGGTTTTTATAATCAGTAGTTATATCACCTGCCTTATTTTCGTGATGTTTGGGAGAAAATGAGCAATCAAATATTTTGATTATTTTATTGTTAAGTTTTGAAATTGCTCCAGGGTATGGTGACAATCCAAGAATTTGTTGTCTGATAACTGTACCTGATTTTTCCCAATCAATTTGGCAGGTGCTTGTGGAAATCTTTGGGGCAATTTTTGTTGAAAAAGAAGCTTGAGGAGTAGGAGAGATAGAAGTTTCAATTACTCCTGATACGGTTTGAACAACAATACGAGCTCCCAAATCCATCAAAACATCATGTAATTCTCCTGCGGTCATTCCATCCTTAATTGCTACCCTTTCTTGCAACAATAAATCGCCTCTATCAATTTCATGCTTTAATTTAAACGTGCTTACCCCAGACTCTTTTTCTCCATTCATTATAACCCAATTAATTGGGGCAGCACCTCTATAATCAGGCAATAATGATGCATGCAAATTAATGGTACCAAGAGTTGGCATATTCCAAACAACTTCAGGTAACATTCGAAAAGCGATAACTACTTGCAAGTCTGCTTCAAAGGATTTTAGCTCATGCAGAAATGATTCATTTTTTAAATTAGTTGGTTGCAATACTGGTATATTGTTAGCGACTGCATATTGTTTTACAGCAGAAGCTTGTAATTGCAATCCTCTCCCTGCAGGCTTATCTGGCGCTGTAACAACAGCAACAATATGGTACCCTGCTTTTAACAATGCATCTAGCGAGGCTACTGCAAAAGTAGGTGTTCCTAAAAAAACGATTCTTGGTTTATTCAATCTTTCCATAAATAGGGAAACAGCACATAACTTAAACAAATCACAATGAACCCAAATGCAAAAATTGCCAATGCATCGGGCAGTATGAGTGATGGATCTAAGCCATCCACAGCTTTTTTAGAGGCTTTTACAATCATCAACAATAAGGGAATAACTACAGGAAACCCTAATACTGGCATTAACAGTGAGCCATTTCCACTTTTAGAAGCAATTGACGAGATAAAGGTAAAACACCCTGAAATACCTATTCCTGCAAGCGCAATGATACTTGCAAAATAACTGAAACTAGATGCCATATTGCCTAAAAGCATTGCATACACTACGGTTGTAATTGCAGAAATAATCCATATAAACAAGGTATTAAATGCTACTTTTGAAAGAATAATCCATTCTGGTGGGCTTATTGAATAATAGTACAATTGTCTTCCTTTTGTATCTCCAATAAATCCTTTAGCTGCTGCTGTGCTTCCAGAGAACAGCAGAATAATCCAAAATAATGCATTCCAAGCTGCGGGATTAAGCATCTTTGCGGCTGCATATGCAATGAATACAGAAGAAATGGATTGCAATACAATTCCATTAAAAGCATAGCGCGTTCTCCATTCTATTTGTATATCTTTTTTAAGCAGTATCCAAAAGGGATGAGCTTTCATTTTTCGCGTGCTTTATAAATGTATCTAAAATCAGGGTAGAGCAAATATTTCATTCTTATTGTTCTGTATTTTTGTAAGTTCTTTTCCCAACTTTTCCTAATTTCTTGCTCCGATGTTCCCGTAATAATTTGCAACCTTAAAGAGTCGGTCCCGGCAAGTTTATCAAAGAAGGGGTTGAAAAATGAGCCCTTACTCGAATCTATTGCGTACAAATCTATAAGCCACTGGATATAGAGTTGAGGTTGTTTTAACAATACATTTTCTGCAAATGAAGATAAGTCGTATCCTCTACACACTTGGTTCATATGCGGTGGATTATCGGCTACACCTTGAATTGACTTTGGAGTGAATACATAATCTCCTTCTTTGTTTGTTGGTTTGCCTAAACATTCAAACGGTTTAGTAGTTCCTCGGCCTAAGCTGTAGTTTGTACCTTCAAACAAACATAAACTTGGGTATAAGTATACGCTCGACATGGTTGGTAAATTGGGAGAGGGTTTTATAGGGAGAGCATATCTGTAGTTGTGGTCATACCCTTGCATTTTTACAATATGCAGTTGGCATTTAATCCTGTTTTGAAGCCAGCCTTCACCATTAATCATTTGAGCATACTCTGCCACGGTAAGTCCGTGAACAATAGGTACTGGATGCATACCTACGAAAGATTTGAAATTGGTGTCAAGAACGGGACCATCTACGTAAAATCCATTTGGATTTGGGCGGTCCAAAATCATGAGTTTAATTCCAGATTCTGCGCAAGCTTCCATTACGTAATGCAAAGTTGATATGTAAGTATAAAAGCGCGCTCCAACATCTTGAATGTCAAATACCACATAATCGAGCCCTTTAAGTTGCTGTGGCGTTGGCTTTTTGTTAGTGCCATAAAGTGATACTACTTTCATTCCTGATTGTTTGTCGATACCACTTTTTACCTTCTCACCCGCGCTATAATTACCCCTAAAACCATGTTCGGGGGCAAAAATGACGTTTATTTTAATATTCAACTTTTGAAAAGTATCAACCAGATGCGTGTTTCCGACAGTTGATGTTTGGTTTACGACCAAGCCAATTTTTTTGCCCTTTAAACTGGAGAGATACACTGGAAACTGCTGTGCACCCGTTACAACTTGTTGTGCTCGGCAAATGTTAAAAAAGCAAAGAAGAAGGCTAAAAAAGACAATCACCTTCTTATATTCGAATGCATTTATAAATGAAATTTTCTTTACCATATTTTATTGCCAAAAGACTTTCAGGTCAAGGTGGAACTAGTTCTGCGAAGCTAATTATCAATATTGCTACAGGCTCGGTAGCTCTTGGAGTTGCAGTTATGATAATTGCAATTGCAATTGTTAAAGGATACCAGCACCAAATACGCAGTAAAATTATTGGTTTCAGTACGCATATCCAAGTTTCGAATCTAGATATGAATAACTCTTTTGAAACGAATCCTATTTACCGTGATTCGATTCTTGAAAATGTATTACAAGCCCAACAAGGAGTAAATCACTTGCAACCATTTGCCATAAAAGCAGGAATTTTGAAAACCCCGCAAGAGTTCACAGGTATTGTATTAAAAGGGGTTGATAGCACTTTTGATTGGCGATTTTTACAGAACCACCTCCGTTCAGGAACCATATTACTGCCGAAGGTGAATGAGCAATCTCATGGCATCTTGCTATCTGAGAAAACCGCTAACTTATTAAAGCTATCAGTAGGAGACCAAGTTCTTTTGTATGTAGTTCAAAGTCCTCCTCGTGTTCGAAAATTTAAGGTTCAAGGAATTTACAATTCAGGTTTTAGTGAGATAGATGGATTGTACGCATTTGTAGATTTAAAACAAGTACAAAAAATAAACAATTGGAATGCCAATGTAATTAGTGGTTACGAGATAGGGGTGGAGCAAAATGAGGATATTGTTGAAGTTGCAAACACGCTAACCTATTTGTTACCATATCAACTTCAGTTACATACTATTTTTGATTTGTACCCTCAACTGTTTGATTGGCTAAATTTATTAGATGTGAATGTTTGGGTAATCATTATTCTAATGGTGATTGTAGCTTGTATCAACATGATTACGGTTTTGCTTATTCTTATTACAGAAAGAAGTCTAATGATTGGCTTATTGAGATCGCTAGGGGCAACTACATCCTTGGTAAGCGCCATCTTTTTAAACATGGCTTTAAGGTTAATCATTAAAGGAATGATCATTGGAAATTTTGTTGGAATCGGAATAGGTTTAAGCCAAAAATACTTAGGATGGTTTAAGCTGGACGAAGAAGCCTATTATCTTAAGGAAGTTCCAATTGCACTCTTTGTAAACGATATTGTAATGATTAACGCAGGAACTTTAATTGTATGCTTGCTTGTACTGATTGTACCATCAAGATTTGTGGCTAGGATAAGCACCGTGAAAACAATGCGCAGAGCTTAGTTTATCTGGATGATTCGAACTACTTCTTTACAAGCATTTCTTTGGATATATTTTCTAGTACACCTTTAAAGCGGTTGGCATCATAGTAGCCACCAAGCACATTTGTCTTTTTAGAATTAGGCTGGTAAAAAATAGTCGTAGGATAGCCTGATAACTGATTTTTGCTTAAAACACTCGCCAATTCTGCACCCGTATACTTTTTACCTTCAAAAGTATAGACTTCAGATAATTCAGGATTAAATTTAATGGCAATAAAATCTTTGTCGATAAGCGACATGATTTCAGTTTTTGCATAGGTATCTTTATCCATTCTTTTGCACCAGCCGCACCAATCAGTATATACGTCTACAAGCATAATCTTATTCTGTTTTTTGGCTAGTTTATATCCCTCTTCAAAACTGTACCATTTCATTTCAGACGATGGGGTAAATGAAGATCCTATCAAAGCGATAAACAAAAGAAGCAATATGTTTTTCATAATGAATATTTAAATTAAATAACGAAAGTACGGATAATTTGGTTCGCTGATTCTTAAAATAAAGTCAAAAAAAAAGCGGAATAGATTCCGCTTTTTCGAGTTCAATTTGTTTATGCAGATGCAACATCTTCTGAAGGGGCATCTTTTGCCTCAACCGCTTTGGTTGATTTTGTTCTCCCCCTACGGGTTTTCTTCACTTCAGTTTTAGCTGCTTTATCATTTAATACCACTTCGTTAAAGTCAACAAGCTCCATGATTGCCATTTCTGCGTTGTCTCCTTTACGGTTTGTTAGTTTTAAAATACGAGTATATCCACCTGGTCTGTCGCCTACTTTTGGGGCAACAATCGAAAACAATTCTTTTACAGAATCCTTGTTTTGAAGGTAGCTAAATACAACTCTACGAGAGTTTGTAGAATCATCTTTACCCTTAGTAATAATAGGCTCAACATATTTACGTAACGCTTTGGCCTTAGCTAAAGTAGTTGTTATGCGCTTATGCACAATTAGTGAAGAAGCCATGTTGGCCAACATTGCAGCTCTATGTGAAGCGGTTCTTCCTAAGTGATTTACTGTTTTTCCGTGTCTCATCGTTCAAAAATTTTTCTGTTGTACAGTCTGTTTATTCTTCGTTGCCTAAATATTTAGCTACATCCATTCCGAAGGTCAGTCCTTTGTCGCGTGCAAGTTCTTCGAGCTCAGAAAGCGATTTTTTACCGAAATTACGGAACTTCAATAAATCGGCAATATCAAATGCTACTAACTCACCTAAAGTTTTAATATCAGCTGCTTTTAAGCAATTGTATGCACGAACTGATAAATCAAGGTCAGAAAGAGGCGTTTTTAATATTTTGCGTATATGAAGCACATTTTCATCTACTTCTTGCGGAGCCTCTTTTACTTGGGTATCCAAAGTAATAAGTTCATCAGAGAATAACATGAAGTGTTGAATCAAAATCTTAGCAGCTTCCTTTAATGCATCTTCTGGATGAATAGATCCGTCAGTTGCTATTTCGATAGTAAGCTTTTCATAATCTGTTTTTTGCTCAACACGGTAGTCTTCTACGCTGTATTTTACATTTTTAATTGGTGTAAAAATAGCATCCACTGCGATTAATCCAACTACTGCATCTTTAGGTTTATTTTCTTCCGCTGGTAAATAGCCGCGACCTTTATCTACTGTAATCTCCATTTCAATATGAACTTTAGGGTCCATATTACAGATTACTAAATTAGGATTAAGAATTTTGAATGCGTTAGTGTGTTTACCTATTTCACCCGCTGTAAATTGTTCAGAACCTTTTACGCTAATGAAAATCTTTTCGTTATCTACACCATCAACAATGCGTTTGAAGCGTACTTGTTTAAGGTTCAATATAATTTCTGTAACATCTTCAATTACCCCTTTGATAGTTGAGAATTCATGATCAACGCCTGCGATTTTTACAGAGCTGATAGCATATCCTTCTAATGAAGAGAGCAGGATTCTGCGCAATGCGTTACCAATTGTTACTCCATATCCTTTTTCTAAAGGACGAAATTCGAACTGACCAAAGAAGTCAGTTTCTTTATGCATGATAACTTTGTCAGGTTTTTGGAATGCGAGAATAGCCATTTATTATTTTTTTGATAATGATTATTTTGAATATAGTTCAACGATTAGTTGTTCTTTGATGTTTTCAGGAATCACTTCGCGCTCTGGATAAGCAACAAAAGTTCCTTGCATTTCTTTTTCATCAAGCGTTAACCAATTGTATTTTTTTGCATTAGAAATCGCAAGAGAATCATTAATCACTTCAAGTGATTTAGATTTTTCCCTGATTCCAACAACGTCACCTGGTTTCAAAGAGTAAGAAGCAATATTTACTACTTTACCATTAACGGTAATATGACGGTGACTAACCAATTGACGCGCTTGATCGCGTGTACCGGCAAAACCTAAACGAAAAACAGTGTTATCTAATCTTGCTTCAAGGTACTTCATCAGGTTTTCACCTGTTACACCTTTTTTACGAGCAGCTTCTTCAAATGTTTTGTAGAACTGGCGCTCAAGCAAACCATAAGTATATTTTGCTTTTTGTTTTTCGTACAACTGAATTGCATATTCAGTAAGTTTAGCACGTTTGCGTGCTTGACCGTGCTGCCCTGGAGGGTAGTTACGTTTTTCAAAATTCTTATCAGGACCAAAAATTGGCTCTTTAAAACGTCTTGCTATTTTGGTTTTTGCACCTATAAATCTAGCCATTGCTTTTTTCTCTTAATGCGTTAATGTTTATACTCTTCTCTTCTTAGGCGGACGGCATCCGTTGTGCGGAAGTGGTGTAATATCTTTAATGGTGGTTACTTCCAAACCTGCACCGGCTAATGTGCGAATAGCTGAATCGCGTCCTGAACCGGGACCTTTAACGAATACTTCAATTTTTTTCATTCCCATATCAACGGCAACCTTGGCACAGTCTGCTGCAGCCATTTGAGCAGCATAAGGCGTATTTTTCTTAGAGCCTCTGAAGCCCATTTTACCTGCTGAAGCCCAAGATACTACCTGACCATTTGAATTGGTGATAGAAATGATGATGTTATTGAAACTGGCCTTGATATGAGCCTGTCCAGTTGCATCAACTGCAACCGACTTTTTCTTACCAGTCTTCTTTGATGATGAATTTGTAGCCATTGCTATTATTATTTACGACTGATTATTTAGTTACTTTTTTCTTACCAGCAACTGTCTTACGTTTACCTTTACGTGTACGTGAGTTAGTGCGAGTTCTTTGACCTCTAACCGGTAATCCTTTGCGGTGACGTAAGCCTCTGTAGCAACCAATATCCATTAAACGTTTAATGTTTAATTGTTTCTCAGAGCGCAACTCTCCTTCAACGGTTAATTTTTCAGTGATATGCTTTCTGATTTTATTCAAATCATCATCATCCCAATCTTGAACTTTTTTGTCCAGACTGATTCCGTTTTCAGTTAAAATTTGTTTTGCCGTTGATGAACCAATACCGAAAATATAGGTCAATCCAACTGCACCACGTTTATTTTTGGGTAGGTCAATACCTGATATACGAGCCATAGTTATATATTATCCTTGACGTTGTTTAAATTTTGGATTCTTCTTATTGATCACGTAAACTTTACCGTTACGCTTCACAATTTTGCAGTCTTCACTGCGTTTTTTTACCGATGCTCTAACTTTCATGTTATTTGTATCTATATATTATTCTTCCTTTTGTTAAATCGTATGGCGACATCTCTACAGAAATTTTATCTCCCGGTAAAATCTTGATATAATGCATACGCATTTTACCAGATATGTGAGCAATAATTTCGTGTCCGTTTTCAAGTTGAACTCTAAACATTGCGTTTGACAACGCCTCGGTTATGACTCCATCTTGTTTTATAAGAGCTTGTTTCGACATACTTTCTATATAAAGGGCTGCAAATGTAGCAGTTTATTTTTTAATTGCCAATTTTTTATGCAGCTTGTTGAAGTGTATCCAACACAACTCCTACCAAAATTAATAAAGATGTTCCTCCATAAAATTGGGCGAACTGGCTGTTGATATTAAGTACTCCAGCCAATCCAGGAAGAATGGCTATACCTGCTAAAAATACAGCTCCAGGGAGTGTGATTCTCGACATTACCTCATCTACAAAATCTGCAGTGGCTTTTCCCGGTTTTACACCTGGAATAAAACCTCCATTACGTTTCATATCATCAGCAATTTGTGTTGGATTCACAGAAATAGCTGTGTAGAAGTAGGTAAATACAATGATTAATATAGCGAATGTTGCATTGTAAGCAAATGAGCCTGGATTGATAAATGCTGCCACTACACTCTGCATGATTTCATAATCAGGGAAAAACTGAGCTACTGTTGAAGGAATAAACATTAATGCTTGTGCAAAAATGATAGGCATTACACCCGCAGCATTTACTTTTAGAGGGATGTATTGACGAACACCACCAAACTGGCGATTGCCTACAATCTTCTTTGCATACTGCACGGGTATTTTACGTACCCCTTGAACCAACATGATTACAGCCATGATTACTGCAAATAAAGCAGCTAATTCAACCAAGAATATAACCAATCCTCCACCAGATTCTGATAATTTGAAGTTAAACTCTTCTTTCAAAGCAAATGGAAGTCGAGCAATAATTCCAATCATAATGATGAGGGAAACACCGTTACCAATTCCTTTGTCAGTGATGCGTTCACCTAGCCACAATACGAACATCGTACTTGCGGTTAATACCACCACTGAAGTAAACATGAACATAAAGTCGCCCATCACTTCAGGGTTCGTAATAGAGATAATCGCATTTGGATTTTCGGATTTTAGATTAATCAAAAATCCAATAGATTGAACTGCCGTAATCGCAATTGTTAAGTAACGAGTAATTTGATTGATTTTTCTTCTACCATCTTCACCTTCTTTTTGCATTTTTTGGAACGAAGGGACAGCTAAGGTTAATAATTGAACCACAATAGATGCAGAAATATAAGGCATAATACCTAAGGCAAAAATAGATCCTCTGGCGAATGCACCACCTGCAAACATATTGATTAACCCAAAAATACCCCCAGAAGCTTGAGCCTCTGAACCTTGCAACATGTTAGGATCTACACCTGGTAAGGTTACGTAAGTCCCAAATCGGTAAATAAGCAATAACCAAAAGGTAATTGCAAGTTTGTACCTTAACTCCTCAATTCGATAGATATTTTTTATGGTCTCGATGAGTTTTTTCATGTATTAGTTATCCGCTTTAGGTGTGTGGGTTGGAACAATAACAACAGATCCACCTGCTGCTTCAATTGATTTTTTTGCTGCTTCTGAGAAGGCATGCGCCTTCACTTCAACTGCAGCTTTAATTTCACCTCTACCCAATACTTTTACCAAATCCTTTTTGCTGGTCAATCCGTTATTGATAAATGTAGCTAAGTCAAATGAGGTAAGACCTTTTTCAGTTACCAAAGATTGAATTTTATCAAGGTTGATTCCAGCATATTCAACACGATTCAGGTTTTTGAATCCAAATTTTGGAATACGTCTGTATAATGGCATTTGACCACCTTCAAATCCGCGTTTAGTGCTCGTACCCGAACGTGATCCAGCACCTTTATGTCCACGCGCGGCAGTTCCACCTTTACCTGATCCTTCTCCACGACCTACGCGTTTACCTTCTCTTTTAATTGAACCGGGGGCCGGTTTTAATGTATGTAATTTCATTGTTTACTTTCAATTAAATGTTTTCAACTTTTAACAAGTGCGCAACTTGTCTAATCATTCCCATCACTTGAGGCGTTCCTTCTTTTTCCAATGTTTGGTTGGTCTTGGTAAAGCCTAATGCACGGATGGTTCTTTTTTGTGGTTCAGGTCGGTCAATAATTGATTTTACCTGTGTGATTCTAACTTTTGCCATCTGATTACTCTCCGTTAAAAACTTTCTTTAAACTAATTCCTCTTTGTTGAGCGATAGTGTAAGCATCGCGCATGTTTAATAAAGCATCAAAAGTAGCTTTAACCACATTGTGAGGATTTGATGAACCTTTTGATTTTGCCAATACGTCAGTTACACCTGCACTCTCTAAAACTGCACGCATCGCACCACCGGCAATAACGCCAGTACCGTGAGCTGCAGGTTTTAGGTATACGCGGCCTCCTCCATATTTACCCATTTGGTCATGTGGCACGGTTCCTTTTAAAACAGGAACTTTAACCAAGTTTTTCTTGGCGTCATCAATACCTTTATTGATAGCGTCTGTTACCTCATTCGCTTTTCCTAAGCCATAACCGATTACTCCATTTGAATCGCCTACAACAACCAAGGCTGAGAAACTGAAAGTTCTACCACCTTTTGTTACTTTGGCAACTCGGTTGATTGCAACCACTCTTTCTTTGAGTTCGATATCGGTTGTTTTTACTCTTTTTACGTTAGCTGTTGACATATCTTTTTATCATTACAGGGCAGGGGAGCCCATTAAATTGATTGTTAAAATTGTAATCCTCCTTCACGAGCACCATCAGCCAAACCTTTAACACGGCCATGGTACAAAAAGCCATTTCGGTCAAATACAACTGCGGTGATACCAGCTTGAGTTGCTTTTTCAGCTAAGGCTTTACCAACTAAAATTGATTTTTCAGTTTTAGTGGCTTTGTCTTTTAAGCTAATTGATGAGGCTGCAACTAAGGTTTTACCATGCACATCGTCAATGATTTGTGCGTAAATATCTTTATTGCTCCGGTATACAGACAAACGAGGTCTTTCAGGAGTTCCGAAAACACGGCTTCGAATGCCCGCTTTAATTTTTGTTCTTCTTTGTAATTTCTTCGCCAACATAATTGTTCAAATTTATTTAGATGCTGTTTTACCGGCTTTTCTTCTCAATTGTTCACCAACGAACTTGATACCTTTTCCTTTGTATGGCTCAGGCTTGCGTAAACTTCTAATCTTAGCAGCTACTTGCCCTATCAATTGTTTATCACAACCTTCAAGTGTGATGATTGGGTTTTTTCCTTTTTCTTGTTCTGTTTTTACTTTTAGTTCTTTTGGAATTTCAAAGTAAATATGATGCGAGTATCCTAATGTTAAATCAAGGATATTGCCATCATTGGTAGCTTTGTATCCTACACCCACTAGTTCTTGTTGAACCTTGTATCCAGTGGTTACCCCAGTTACCATATTGTTTAACAACGAGCGATACAAACCATGTAAGGCTTTGTGACGCTTTTGATCTGTTGGACGCGTTACTGTTAAAATTCCGCCATCAATATTAATGCTGATATCAGCATCCATTGGTTGTTGTAATTCGCCTTTAGGGCCTTTTACTGTAACCACATTGCCGTTTGATACTTTTACTTCAACTCCGGCAGGTAATTTAATTGGTGCTTTTCCTATACGTGACATACTTTACCTCCTGTTGATTAATAAACGTAACATAAAACTTCACCGCCAACATTCATTTTACGCGCTTCTTTATCGGTCATTACACCTTTTGAAGTGGTTAATATGGCGATACCTAATCCATTAATTACGCGTGGCATTTCAGTAATACCAGCATATTTACGTAAACCTGGTGTACTGATTCTCTGCAAAGAGCGAATAGCTGGAGCTTTGGTAATGGGATTATATTTCAAGGCAATTTTAATTGTACCTTGGTGGTTTTGTACTTCTTCGAATTTGTAATTCAAGATATAACCTTTGTCGAAAAGTACTTTTGTGATTTCTTTCTTCAGGTTCGAAGAAGGAATTTCTACAATACGATGGTTTGCCTTGATCGCATTGCGTAACCTTGTTAGGTAATCTGAGATTGGATCAGTCATGTTTTCTTTTTGTTTTACTCGCTAACAGTTAGCCAAGGGCACTCTTATTAGCTGAGTTGTTTGTTATAAATTATAATAAAAGGGGGGCGAATATAACGATATTCGCTACCCTTCCCAAATTTTTGTTAAAATTACCAGCTTGATTTAGTTACTCCTGGTATTTTGCCCATTAAAGCCATTTCGCGGAACTGGTTACGACAAATGCCGAAATCGCGCATGTAACCTTTAGGACGGCCGGTAAGTTTGCAACGGTTTTTTAAACGAACGGGTGATGCATTTTTAGGAAGTTTTTGTAATCCTTCATAATCACCGGCTGCTTTTAATGCTTCGCGTTTAGCTGCATATTTTGCAACCATTGCTTCTCTTTTACGCTGGCGTGCTTTTACTGATTCTTTTGCCATTATTTTTGGTTTTTAAATGGTAAGCCAAATTCTTTTAACAATGATAAACACTCTTCATCTGTTTCGGCAGTTGTCACAAACGTGATGTCCATACCGTTGATGCGGTTTACTTTATCAATTACAATCTCTGGGAAAATGATTTGTTCAGTTACACCTAGGGTGTAATTGCCTCTTCCATCAAATCCTTTTTCATTTAATCCAGCAAAATCACGTACGCGGGGTAATGAAATTGCGATTAAGCGATCTAAAAACTCATACATACGATCGCCACGTAACGTTACACGGGCTCCGATAGGTAAGTTTTCTCTAAGTTTAAAGTTAGAGATTGCCTTTTTTGATTTAGTTGACACTGCTTTTTGGCCAGAAATGGTAGTCATTTCTTCTACAGCTTGGTCAACCAATTTTTTATCGGCAACTGCCGCTCCTACACCTTGGTTTAGGCAAATTTTAACCAACTTAGGAACTTGCATTACATTTTTGTAAGCATATTTTTCCTTTAGAGCTGGAACAACTTTGCTTGTATAGGTTTCTTTTAATCTTGGAGTATACATAGTCCTTTAGTCAATTAATTCACCTGATTTTTTTGAATAACGTACACGTTTGCCTGCATCATTAAGTTTGCGGCCAACACGTGTAGCATTCCCCGAAGCATCGATAACCATAAGGTTCGAAATATTTACGGGAGCTTCTTTTTTCACAATACCACCTTGCTGGTTTTGCGCACTTGGTTTAGTGTGACGGCTTACAATGTTGATACCTTCAACTAGGGCGCGATTTTTAGCATTTAGCACTTCAATCACGCGGCCTTTTTTGCCTTTATCATCACCAGCAATAACTTGAACCATATCACCTTTTTTGATATGAAGCTTTGCTTGTTTGTTATATCTTCTTTCCATATTAAAGTACCTCCGGTGCTAATGAAACGATTTTCATAAATTGTTTTTCACGTAGTTCGCGGGCTACTGGACCGAAAATACGTGTAGCTCTTGGCTCATCTTGTGCATTTAACAATACACATGAATTATCATCAAAGCGGATATATGAACCGTCCGCTCTTCTAACCTCTTTTTTGGTGCGAACAACCACCGCTTTTGAAACGGCACCTTTTTTTACACCACCTGAAGGGATAGCAGACTTTACAGTTACCACTATTTTATCGCCTACAGACGCATAACGTCTGGCAGTACCACCTAATACTCTTATACAAAGTACTTCTTTGGCACCGCTATTATCGGCTACTTTTAAACGACTTTCTTGTTGTATCATCTTATTTAGCTTTTTCGATAATTTCTACTAATCTCCATCTTTTATCTTTGCTCAAGTCATTTTAATGAACTTCCCATATTTCGGGTGCATTACCTTACGCTCAACAGCTACAACGATGGTTTTTTCCATTTTGTTGCTGGTAACCTTGCCGATAATCACCTTACGCGAATTTCTGGTTTCTACTGTGTTTTCCATTTTTTCTATTATTGAACATTCGCTAATACTCGCTTTTTTTGCTCTGTAAGCAAACGAGCTACTAATTTCTTGCTTTCTCTGATTTTAACAGGACTGTCGATTGGAGAAACAGCGTGGCTAAATTGCAATTTAGTTACGTGGTTTTTTTCTTCCTTGATACGAGCAGCAAGTTCTTTATCTGATAATTCTCTGATTTCTGAGTTTTTCATCTTATTCGCTATAATCAGTTTTTACTACAAACTTGGTAATGATTGGAAGTTTTTGTGAGGCTAATCTCATGGCTTCTTTTGCCACTTCCATTGGAACACCATCAGCTTCAAATATGATGGTTCCTGGCTTACATACAGCTACCCAGTACTCAGGCGCTCCTTTACCTTTTCCCATACGTACCTCTGCAGGCTTTTTGGTCATAGGTTTATCAGGAAAAACACGAATCCATACTTGTCCTTCACGTTTCATGTAACGGTTAAGCGCCACACGTGCCGCCTCTAATTGCTTAGAGGTAAGGAATGTTGTATCCAAGGCTTTTAAGCCGAATGATCCGTAGGCTATTTGATGACCCCTGCTCGCGTTACCACGAACACGGCCTTTCTGCATTTTCCTATATTTGGTTCTTTTTGGCTGTAACATCGTCTTACAGTTTAATCTTTATGTGTCAAAAATAAATTACTTCTTTGCAGGTCTTCTGTCTCCGCCTCTTCTATCACCACCTCTTGATGGTCTTTCAGGGCGATCGTTTCTACGCTCGTTTCCTCCTCTACGTTCACCACCTTTAGAATCAGCAGAACTTAAGCCAATATTCGGTGATAAATCGCGTTTACCGTACACCTCTCCTTTGCAGATCCATACTTTGATACCAATTTTTCCGTATACCGTTAACGCTTCAGCGATTGTATAGTCAATATCGGCACGCAATGTATGCAATGGTGTACGCCCTTCTTTAAAGCTTTCAGAACGAGCCATTTCAGCACCACCCAAACGACCTGATACCATTACCTTGATACCTTCAGCGCCCATTCGCATAGTTGATGCAATTGCCATTTTTACAGCACGTTTGTAGGATACACGAGCTTGAATTTGGTTAGCAATCGTTTCTCCAACCAAAGCGGCATCTAATTCTGGACGCTTAATTTCAAAGATGTTAATTTGAACATCTTTTTTGGTCAATTTTTTAATTTCTTCTTTAATCTTATCAACCTCTGAACCTGCTTTTCCAATAACAATGCCCGGACGCGAGGTGTGTATGGTGATGATAATACGCTTAATTGTACGCTCAATGATAATACGAGCTACACCACCTTTGGTGATACGAGCGTTTAGGTATTTTCTGATTTTTTCGTCTTCAATCAGTTTTTCTGCCGCGTTGTTTCCACCATACCAGTTAGATTCCCAACCACGTACAATACCAAGTCTTAATCCTATCGGGTTTACTTTTTGTCCCATTCTGTTTTACTATTATGCTTCGGTTGTTGATGCTACTTCAGCTTTGTTAGCTACTTTACTATCTACGATCAGTGTTACGTGGTTTGAACGTTTTCTGATGCGGTGCGCGCGACCTTGAGGTGCAGGTAAAACGCGCTTTAACATTGCACCACTGTCAACAAAAACGGTTTTTACAAACAATTCAGACTCTTCAGGACGTAAACCTTCATTTTTTTGTCCCCAGTTAGCAATTGCTGATAGCAAAAGCTTTTCTACACGAGGAGCGCTTTCTTTTTGATTGTTAAAACGTAGTATATGCAATGCTTCTTCTACTTTTTTACCTCTGATGAGGTCAACAATCAGCCTCATTTTGCGAGGTGATGTAGGGCAATTATTTAATCTTGCTACTGCTTCCATTGTTAGTCTTTTTTAACAGGGTGAGATTTAAATGTACGGGTAGGAGCGAATTCGCCTAATTTGTGGCCTACCATGTTTTCAGTAACATAAACAGGAATAAATTTATTACCGTTATGAACCGCGAAAGTGTGTCCAACAAAGTCAGGAGCAATCATTGATCTGCGTGACCAAGTTTTGATAACCGTTTTTTTCTTAGACTCATTTAACGCTGTTACTTTTTTCTCAAGTTTCAGGTCAATGTAAGGTCCTTTTTTTAACGAGCGTGCCATATCTTATTTCTTTCTCCTTTCGATGATGAATCTGTTAGAATATTTTTTAGGTGTACGGGTTTTGTAACCTTTAGCTTTAATACCGTTACGTGAACGAGGGTGTCCTCCTGAAGCTCTACCTTCACCACCACCCATTGGGTGATCAACAGGGTTCATTGCCACAGGACGGGTGCGTGGTCTGCGACCTCTCCAACGGCTAGCACCAGCTTTACCTTTACGTTCTTGATTATGGTCAGGGTTTGATACTGAACCAATTGTAGCAGAGCAAGCTGTTAAAATCATCCTGGTTTCACCCGATGCAAGTTTAATCACTGCGTATTTACCATCACGGTTTAAGAGTTGTGCAAATGATCCAGCTGAACGAACCAATTTACCACCACGACCAGGTTGTAGTTCTACGTTGTGAATTACTGTTCCTAATGGAATTTCTGCAAGAGGCAAACAATTTCCAATTTCAGGAGCGGCACCTGGACCACTCATTACGCTTGTACCAGCTTTGAGGCCATGAGGAGCTACTATGTAACGTTTTTCTCCATCAGCGTAATGCAAAAGAGCAATACGTGCACTGCGATTTGGATCATACTCAATCGAGTGAACAGTTGCAGGTATTGATTTTTTATCACGGATAAAGTCAATAATACGGTACTGTTGTTTATGTCCACCTCCGATATAACGCATGGTCATTTTTCCGCTGTCGTTACGACCACCTGAGCGTTTTTTGGGTACCAATAATGACTTCTCCGGAGTAGATTTGGTAATCTCCTCAAAAGTATTTGCGGCTTTAAATCTGGTACCGGCTGTTACGGGTTTAAATTTTCTAATTCCCATGTTGCTTATTAAATGTTTTGGAAGAAGTCAATTGACTGACCTTCTTTCAAGGTAACAAATGCTTTTTTGTAAGATGGTTTTTTGCCTTCGAAAAGACCTTTTTTTGTAAACCGCGATTTTGCTTTTCCAGCATAAACCATGGTACTGATTCCAGTAACATTTACGGCATACATCTTTTCAATTGCTTTGATAATCTCTGGTTTGCTTGCAGTTTTTTCTACCAAGAAACCATATTGTCCTAACTTCTCGCTGTGAGCAGTTGACTTTTCAGTAATTAAAGGCTTTTTAAGTACGCTCATTATTTTGCTGAATTTAAAATGTCCTCAATAACCGCAACAGATGTGTCGACTAAAATTAATTTGTTGGCAGCCAAAATTTCGTAAGTGTTTAAATCACGGGCTGTCATCACTTTTGCTTTAGGCAAATTTCTGCTCGATTTATAAATGTTATCGTTGTAGTCAGGAATAACCATTAAAGTTTTTTCTGAGTTCAACTTTAAGTTGTTAAGAATAGTTAGGTATTGTTTGGTTTTAGGACCATCAATGTTGAAATTCTCAACAACAGTAATATTGTTTTCTTTTGCTTTGTAAGTCAACGCTGATTTACGAGCCAATTGCTTTAACTTTTTGTTAAGCTTGAAACTGTAGTTACGTGGACGTGGTCCATGAATGCGAGCACCACCTACCATTGTTCCACTTTTGATACTTCCTTTACGAGACCCACCAGTACCTTTTTGTTTGTGCAATTTTTTGGTAGATCCACTAACTTCACTTCTTTCTTTAGCTTTATGTGTACCTGTGCGTTGGTTAGCAAGGTATTGCTTAACATCAAGATAGATAGCGTGATCGTTTGGCTCAACGCCAAATACCTTTTCAGAAAGCTTTACTTTTTTGCCGGTTTCTGCTCCGGTTGTATTGAATACTGCTAATTCCATCACTATTTCTCTATTAATAAGAATGAACCTTTATGACCAGGAACACTTCCTTTTACCACCAATAAATTTTGATCTTTGAACACTTTTAAAATCTCAAGGTTGGTTTTCTTAACACGCGCTCCACCTGTACGACCAGCCATGCGCATACCTTTGAATACGCGTGATGGATCAGATGATGCGCCTAATGAACCAGGAGCTCTTAAACGATTGTGTTGTCCGTGTGTTTGCATACCCACACCGCTAAAGCCATGACGTTTTACAACACCTTGAAATCCTTTACCTTTAGAGGTACCTACTACGTCAACAAATTCGCCAACTTGAAACAAATCAACCTCGATTGATTGACCTAGGGTCAATTCAGTTTCAAATCCTTTGAATTCAGCCAACTTAGCCTTTGGAGTGGTGTTGGCTTTAGTGAAGATTCCTTTTTGCGCAGCGGGAGTGTTTTTTTCCTTCCTTTCTCCATACGCTAGCTGAACAGCTGTGTAACCATCTTTTTCAGTGGTTTTAACCTGTGTTACTACACAAGGTCCCGCCTCGATAACAGTACAAGGAATTTGTTTTCCGGTGCTATCGAACACGCTGGTCATGCCTACTTTTCTACCTATTATTCCAGACATAATATCTTAATATCTTTAATCAGTTAAACTTTGATTTCTACATCTACTCCGCTTGGCAAATCCAATTTCATTAATGCATCTACAGTTTTAGCGGTTGAACTGTAAATATCCAATACGCGCTTGTATGAGCATAGTTGGAATTGCTCTCTTGCTTTCTTGTTCACGTGTGGCGAACGAAGAACAGTGTAAATTCTTTTGTGAGTAGGCAATGGAATTGGTCCACTTACCACAGCTCCTGTTGACTTTACGGTTCTTACAATCTTTTCAGCTGATTTATCAACCAGATTGTAGTCGAAAGACTTTAATTTAATTCTTATTTTTTGATTCACCATTGTATTAAGCTTTGGCTTTACCGTTTACTTTTGCTAAAATTTCTTCTTGGATATTGCGAGGAGCTTCTGCGTAATGATCAAACTCCATTGTACTGCTTGCACGTCCTGATGACAACGTACGCAACTGAGTTACGTAACCGAACATTTCAGACAATGGAACTTTTGCTTTAATTACTTGTGATCCTGCACGTGTATCCATACCTTCTAATTGACCTCTTCGCTTGTTCAAATCTCCAATAACATCTCCCATGTTTTCTTCAGGAGTCAAAACCTCAATTTTCATGATTGGTTCCAATAATACTGGACTTGCTTTACGGGATGCTTCTTTGAAACCGATACTTGCAGCAATTTCAAATGATACCGAGTCAGAGTCAACCGCGTGGAATGACCCATCAAACAATCTAACTTTTAAGCTTTCAACTGGATATCCAGCTAAAACCCCTGTATTCATTGCTTTTTCAAAACCTTTTTGAACAGACGGAATAAATTCTTTTGGAATAGATCCTCCAACAATTTCGTTCACAAACTCAAGGCCTTGCTTGCTTGGATCTCCAGGAATAATCTCGAATTGGATATCAGCAAACTTACCACGTCCACCAGATTGTTTCTTATAGGTTTCGCGATGTGTCGTAGGCTTGGTAATAGTTTCCTTATAAGCTACTTGAGGTGCACCTTGGTTACATTCAACCTTAAACTCACGTTTTAAACGGTCCACAATAATTTCCAAGTGCAATTCACCCATTCCAGAGATAACTGTTTGACCAGTTTCCTCGTCTGTTTTCACTTTGAATGTAGGATCTTCTTCAGCTAATTTAGCTAAAGCCATACCTAACTTATCGGAATCAGCTTGAGTTTTAGGTTCTACAGCTAAACCAATTACTGGGTCAGGGAAGTCCATAGCCTCGAGAACAATAGGATTTTTCTCGTCACAAAGTGTATCACCAGTTTTAATATCTTTAAATCCTACCGCTGCACCAATATCACCAGCACCTAAAGCTTCAATTGGATTTTGCTTGTTAGCGTGCATTTGGAAGATACGTGAAATGCGCTCTTTGTTTCCACTGCGGGTATTGAGTACGTATGATCCAGCATCTAATTTACCAGAGTAAGCACGCATAAATGCAAGTCTACCTACAAACGGATCTGTAGCAATTTTAAACGCTAAAGCGGTAAATGGTTCGTCATAACTTGGCTTACGGGTTACTTCAGCTCCTGTATCAGGATTGGTTCCTATAATGCTCTTTTTATCAAGTGGAGAAGGTAACAATTCCATTACCAAGTCCAACATTGTTTGAACACCTTTATTTTTGAAAGATGAGCCACATAACATTGGCACAATCTTCATATCAATAACTGCTTTGCGGAGTGCATCTAAGATTTCACGTTCAGTAATCTGAGTTGGATCTTCGAAGAACTTCTCCATCAATTTATCATCGTACTCAGAAACAGCTTCCAATAATTTTTCTCTCCACTCGTTCGCTTCTTCTACCATGTCAGCAGGAATCTCGACTACTTCATAAGTCATTCCTTTGTCTGCTTCATTCCAAATCATTCCACGGAAGTTGATCAAATCAACTACACCTTTGAAATTATCTTCTGCACCAATAGGCAATTGCAAAGGAACAGCATTGCTACCCAACATTTCTTTAACTTGTTTTACAACGTTCAAGAAATCGGCACCAGAGCGGTCCATTTTATTAACGAAACCCAAACGAGCTACGTTATAGTTATTAGCCAAACGCCAGTTGGTTTCTGATTGAGGTTCTACACCATCAACCGCTGAGAACAAAAACACAAGTCCATCCAACACCCTTAAAGAACGGTTTACCTCAACGGTAAAGTCAACGTGACCTGGGGTATCAATAATGTTGATTTGGTATTTTTTATTTCTGTAGTTCCAAGGCACAGTAGTTGCCGCTGAGGTAATGGTAATTCCACGTTCAGCCTCTTGAACCATCCAATCCATTGTAGAAGCACCATCATGTACTTCACCAATTTTATGGTTTACGCCTGAGTAGTAAAGAATACGCTCAGTTGTAGTGGTTTTACCGGCATCAATATGAGCTGCAATCCCAATATTTCTAGTTAATGATAAATCGCGTGACATTTAATATATACTTAATTTTATGGGTTGACTGATTAACTAACTTTGAAATGAGAGAATGCCTTGTTTGCTTCAGCCATACGGTGTGTGTCTTCACGTTTTTTTACAGAGGCACCTTCACCTTTACTAGCAGCAATGATTTCTGAAGCTAACTTATCCGCCATTGATTTTTCTGAACGCTTACGAGCATACTCAATCATCCACTTCATCCCAACGGCAATTTTACGATCAGCAGGCACTTCCATTGGAATTTGGAAAGTTGCACCACCTACACGTCTCGCTTTTACTTCAACTGAAGGCATTACGTTGTTCAATGCTTTTTTCCAAACATCGATACCACGTTCTTGTACCTTGTTTTCTACTTTATCTAACGCATCATAAAAAATGGTGAATGCAGTACTTTTTTTACCGCTCCACATCATGTTGTTTACAAAACGCGTAACCAAAGTATCATTGAACTTTGGATCTGGCGTTAAAATGCGTTTTTTAGGTTTGGTCTTTCTCATGTTATCTAAACTTTCCTAATTGGTTATTTTTTTCCTTTAGCTTTTGGATCTGGAGCAGCACCTGGTTTAGGTTTTTTTGTTCCATACTTAGAGCGTCTTTGGTTACGTCCTGCAACACCTGCTGTATCTAAAGCACCGCGTACAATATGGTAACGAACACCAGGTAAATCTTTAACACGACCACCACGAACTAACACAATAGAGTGCTCCTGTAGGTTATGTCCTTCTCCTGGGATATAAGCATTAATCTCGTTTCCGTTAGTTAAGCGTACACGAGCTACTTTACGCATTGCTGAGTTTGGCTTTTTAGGTGTGGTTGTGTACACACGTGTGCAAACGCCTCTGCGTTGTGGGCACGAATCCAATGCAGGAGATTTACTCTTGAAGTTGATGTCTGTGCGGCCTTTTCTTACAAGCTGTTGTATAGTTGGCATATTTAAACTTTTGTTCGTTTACTCAATTTTTAAAGGACGGCAAAAGTAGGTGGAATAAATAAGCTTAGCAAGTGCCTGACAAAAAATATTTTAAATATCATTAAAATATCCAGTGCTGAGCGGGTTACGAAGCAATTCTAACCATCAGTCTTTAACCGAAATGTTTCCTGCTTTTGTTAAATCAGGGCTGCAAATATACCTGTACTTTTGTATTTACCAACATTATTTTCAGCTTTTTATAAAATACATAGCTGATACTAGTCAGTTTATAACTTATTTTCGCCTCATGTTAGGACTCAAACTTACCACAGACCCACGTTGGGCGAACGCAGCAGAAAAATCGCTTGAGGAAATATTAATCGACCATGCTTATTGCGAGCAGAAGGCCGCCACTACCGGAATTTCATTGATTGTACAATATCCAGAGTTTGAAAAGATGGTTAAGGAATGCACGGCTATTGTAGCAGAGGAATGGGGGCATTTTAGGAAAGTGTTGAAGGAACTTGAGAAGAGAGGGTACAAATTTGGAAAACAACGTAAGGATAATTATGTGAACGAACTTGCTAAGTTAATTACAAGAGGGGGAGATCGCAACGAGCAAGTTGCTGAACGTTTGCTGTTGCTTGCAATGATTGAGGCTAGAAGTTGTGAACGTTTTAGGGTTTTATCGCTTCATATTGCTGATCCTGAATTGAAGCAATTTTACCATGATTTTATGGTAAGTGAAGCGGGTCATTACCGAACATTTATAGATTTAGCAAAAGAATATATGCCTGAATCGTATGTTAAAAGAAGATGGCAGCAAATTTTAGATGGAGAGGCTGAAATTATGCAACGGTTAACTCCAGTAGGTAGCCGCATTCATTAATCGCCTAGGTAACGATACATTCTCGAATTAAACTTATTGATTAAGCGATCATATGGCACCGTTAAGTATGATGGGCGCCTCATCTTGCTTTCTTCTCCTCTAACAACAACATATTCAAAAACTGGGCTCGCTAATTGATTTGGGTGGTTATATGGCTTAGGCAATTGAATCATGTTTTTGTCGTACATAAAGAGTCCAAAATGCCTGCGTCCAGTATAATTTGAGAAATCTTCACAAAAACTTGCTATCAAATAGTCTTGTGATGGAATTCGAATAGACGAATCAGGTTGTAGTGTTTTATTGAGAAAAATTCCATCTGTTTGCCCAGCGATGAGCTTTGTTACTGAAGTATCATAAAAATAATAAACGCGGTTAAATGCGTAAGTGCGCTCGAACTCATTGTATACTCTTGTATTTCTATTTTTTATTTCATACAAAATGAGATTATAGGCTTCTTCATTTCCTTCTGCTCTTAGGCGATCAAGTTGTTTTTGATTTGGCGTAATGAGCATAACCAAAAGTGCGCCTTTTTGAAAAGTTGCAATTTCTTTTTGTAAACTTTGGGCTTGATTGTCGAGTGTTTTTTTCAATGATACCGCATTAAAGCGGAGTCCAACCTCTACGGCAGATGGGCGCCCTTGTACATTATTAATCTTGTTTTGATTGGTAAAACTATGATTGTAGGTAACATCCAAGTTTACTACTTGTGAGAAAGCAATGGTTACTCCTACAGAACCGGCAAAATCTATTTGTCCTTGTTTATTGTTGTTGTAAGGGAGTTGCTTGGTTTGGTAATTGCCAAGGTTAAAAACTTGCGAATTGTAAGCTAATAAATAGGAAGGTCTGAGCCCTACAATAAAACCAAAATCACGGGTAGTAGCATCTGGAAAAAGATAAGCAAACGTATGCAAATCCAAGTTGTACATCATGTGTTTGGTATCTAACTGTTTTTCTTTGATACCGAGGATTGAGAGGCCAGGTTCGATAAACAATACAGCATGATTGGCAATTGGCGTATTAATAAAACCACCAGCACTTAAACTGGCTAACCCACGGTAATCAGACCCTATTGTTGCATAATTAGCCCCCAACTTAAGTCCGTAGCCAAGTGGGCTTTTTGTTTGGGCAATTGTTACTGATGGAATCATTAATAACAATAGCATGCAGAATGAATAGATGATTGAATTAAATCGCATTTTTTAAAAATCAATTATAAAGCAAAAGGGCTAGCTATGTTTTAAAAAGTCAATATTTCTTTTTAAACCGTTGTATTTGGTTCTTTTTACAGGAGAGTTTTTAAATACTCTTTTAAAAACGTCTTCTGTAATCTCTAACCATTCTTGCTTAGTCATGTTTTGTAATTCTTCTGACAAATTAAATCTAGGTTCTTGATGTGGGCTGCTAAAACGATTCCAAGGGCAAACATCTTGGCAAACATCACAACCAAACATCCAGTTTTCAAATTTACCTTTCATTGAAGCGGGAATTGAATCTTTTAGCTCAATGGTAAAATAAGAAATACATTTACTACCATCCACTTTATAAGGCTCTACAATTGCTTCAGTTGGACAGGCGTCAATACAGGCAGTGCATGTTCCACAATGATCAGTTGTAGGGCGGTCATATGTTAGTGGAAGGTCGATAATAAGCTCGCTTAAAAAGAAAAATGAGCCACTTTTTTTGTGAATTATATTGGTGTTTTTGCCCATCCATCCTATTCCGCTCCTCATTGCCCATGCTCTTTCAAGAACAGGCGCTGAATCTACAAATGCCCTGCCGTTCACTGGTCCAATATGTTCAATAATAGCATCTAACAACAACTTGAGTTTGTCTTTAATAACCAAATGATAATCTTCTCCGTGGGCATATTTGGATATTTTTGGGGCATCGGAATGGGTTTGTTTTAAGGGCGTATAATAATTATACATTAGCGATACAACAGATTTTGCTCCATCTACCAATTTTCGCGGATCAACACGTTTGTCAAAATGATTTGCCATGTAATCCATTTGACCATTCATATTGTTGCTTAACCACTTTTCTAAAGCAATCGCTTCTTTTTCTAAAAATGTGGCCTTGGCAATGCCACAAAAGGAGAAACCAAGCTCAGCGGCTTTTTGCTTGATAAATAATGTATGCTGATCGGTTACATTCACAGCCGACAAAGGTAATACAAAATAAAAAAGACAATCGTTTGATTGTCTTTTTTAAGAATGAGAACTTCTTTGGTGAATTAATGTTGGTGACCACCTTCTCCATGCACATGTCCATGCGCAATTTCATCCGGAGTTGCTGCTCTTACAGAAAGCAATTCAACATCGAAATTGAGTTCTACTCCTGCAAGAGGATGGTTCCCATCTACCGTTACCGTTTCATTTTCAACATTGGTAATGGTTACGATATATCTTTGTTGGTCGTTGCCCGCTTCAAATTGCATCCCCGCTTTTACTTCTTGCCCTCCAAAAGCACTCATTGGAACTTGTTGTACCAGCTTTTCGTCTTTAATGCCATATCCTTTCTCTGGACTGATTTTTAGGCTGAGTTTCTCACCAGCAGATTTGCCTTCTAATCCTTCTTCCATTCCGGGGATTAATTGGCCAACGCCTTGTAAGTAGGTTAATGGTTGACGACCAGCACTGCTATCTAATACAGAACCATTGTTGTCGGTGAGTGTGTAGTGAATAGATACTACAGAGTGTGTTGTTACTTTCATTCAAAATAAATTAAAGCAACAAAGGTGAGTGTATGAATGAAATAAACAAGTAGGATTTGAAATTATTAAATCAATTCTTGTTTTTACTTCATCAATACATAAAGTCATAATCCGTTTGCCAAATCACATTCCTTGTGGTTCCCTTCAAAGGGGACTACATGATTCCCTCAATCACCTTATCAACCAATCATTTTTTTATTTCATCTCCTTCTTTCAAGGCTTCTCTATCAATATATGGCAAACGTTTGAGGTAGTTTACATCAATGCTTAAAAAATCATACTCAACTGTTACCGTTCCTTTAATATGATAGCAACCATTGCCTGTAAATGGAAATTGACGAGCCGAATCTGGAAAATGAACGGTATCAATCCAATTTCCATCTAAATCAATAAAAGTACCAAAACACATGCGTTGACCTTTGCTGGTTGGCGTATTTTTTACATTTACCAAATAACCCACAATACTTACTTCTTTGTTAATGAAATCAGGTAATTGTAACGCTTTTAAATGTGATGGAATTTGCTGACGCAATAATGTAAATGGAGATGTTAATGTAAATCCCAATAAGTCCATTTCGTCAAATGCATCATCTAATGGAGAGTCGGAGAGATTAGGTAATGTAAAAGTTTTGTTTTTGGGTTTAAACAAATGTGTTCCTTCTTCTATATTCCTAATGGGTCTTACCAATGCATGTGCTTGCCATAGTAATTCTTTTTTGCTCTTACCGGTAAATGCAAATGCACCTACACGAATGAGTAGTCGAAGCTGCTCTATCGAAACAGGAACACGTTCTACAAAATCTTCTAAACTTGCAAATACACCACGCTGATTTCGTTCTTGTAATAAATGCAATCGTGTATGCTCAGTAAGCTCCGCAATAAGTGCAAGTCCTAAATAAATTGTTTTTCCTTTTAACACACTTTCATCGTTGCTATTGTTTACACAAGGAACGTGTGCAATAGCGCCATGCATCCGTGCTTCGTGGATGTAGAGCTCCATGCGGTAAAAGCCACCGCCATTATTAATGGTTGCTACCATGTATTCAATAGGGTAATGCGCTTTAAGATACAATGCTTGGTAGCTTTCAACAGCGTAACTAGCAGAGTGTCCTTTGGAAAACGCAAAATTGGCGAAGCTTTCTATTTGATTCCAAATATCTGTAATTACCGGTAAGGTATGGCCTTTAGCCAAACAGTTTTTGAAGAAATTTTCGCGCACTTTAAAAAATTCATTACGCTGTTTAAATTTCCAACTCATGCCTCTTCGCAAGTAATCAGCTTCGGCAAGCGTGAGGTTTGCAAATTGATGCGCTACTTTAATCACATCTTCTTGGTATACCATTACACCATAGGTTTCAGCTAAAATATCATATAGCTGGGGTAATTTTTCCCGTGCTTCTTCGCGTAAATGAACATTCCGAAACCGATCAATGTACGCACGCATCATACCACTTTTACTTACACCTGGCCGAATAATGGAACTTGCGGCTACCAGTCTTAAATAATCATCAGCCCTTAACTTTGCTAGCAACATACGCATACCGGGCGACTCTACGTAAAAGCATCCTATTGTTTTACCTTCTCGCAACAATGTTTTTACATGCTCATCTTGTTTAAATGAACCAACTTGGTGGATGTCAATTTCCACTTGTTTATTTTCTTTAATGATGGATAATGCATCTTTAATTTTGCCTAATCCGCGTTGGCTTAAAATATCAAATTTAAACAAGCCAACATCTTCAGCTTCCAGCATGCTAAATTGTGTGGTAGGATAACCTTTGGGGGGTAAGTTTGTTGCTGAGTAATACGTGATGGGTAACTCTGAAATTAAAATACCACTAGCATGTATGCTTAAATGGCTAGGCATTCCAGCAATGCGATTGGCATAATAAAACAATGTATCCACCATGTCTTTTTTATCAAAAAAAGTACGGCCTGCATATTTTGGTGCTAGTTTTTTGAGCTGCTGAATTTCGGCTGGAGGGAAGCCAAATACTTTTCCCAATTCTTGCATTACTGCATCGGGTTGGAATGTGCTATATGTTCCCAACAATGCAACATTGTTTTGTGTACTAAATCGTTCAAAAATATACCGTGTTACATCATCGCGATCACGCCACGAAAAATCAATATCAAAATCGGGCGCATTGCTTCTATGTTCGTTAATAAATCGTTCAAAATACAAGTCCAACTCAAGCGGATCAACATCGGTAATGCCAATAATATAGGCCACTAAACTATTGGCGCCACTACCTCTACCTACATGGTAGTAACCTTTGTGTCGCGCATAGTTTACGATATCCCAATTGATTAAAAAGTAAGAAGTAAATTGCTTGCTTGCAATTACACTCAACTCTTTTTCCATGCGTTGCCTTGCCACTTCAATGTCTGGAGTGTTACCATAACGATACTGCAAACCTTTTTCACATTCACTACGCAAAAGTTTCATATCATTAGCAATACTATCGGTGTAAAATGTTTTGTTTTTGCTTTTAAGTTTACCAAATTCAAATGTTACATGGCAATCAGCCAAAAGGCGTTCGGAGTTTTTAATGATATGCGGAAAACCTGCATACGCTTTTAACAATGCATCTCTCGATACCATCAACTCTGCACCGTGGGCATGTTCATTAGGCTGTAGCTTGCTTAATAACTGATTGGTTTCAATAGCTCGTAACAAGCGATGCATGCTGTATTGTAATTTGCCGGCAAAACTTACTTGATGTAATGCAACTAACTTATGTGTTTGTTTTAGGTAAGGCGATAGCTGCAACTGACCTATATCGTGAAGCGAAACTCCCAAAAACTCATTGCCACGCAGAGGCCACCCTTTGTAATTGGAAAGTGGGTAAATAATGTATGCATTGTTAAATTCAGGTGCTTGATCATGAAATGGCAATGCTCCATGCAAATGCATTGAAAGGTGTGCGTTTAATTCATGAAAACCAAAATTGTTTTGCGCAAGTCCAATATACTGTTGCTGTACCCCATTCCGAAAATCAATTCCCACAACGGGCTTTACAATTTTATCTTCTGTGAGTCTTAATGTTTCGAGTACTGCTGAGGTATTATTGATATCAGTAAGGGCGAATGTACGGTAGCCATTCGTATACACTGCCGCTAGTAACTCTTTAATAGAGTATGTTCCGTAACCAAAGCTGTAAGATGTATGGCAATTGAGTAGCATTTCACGTTTAACTATCGCTTAATTCCATTAAATGGATTCATTTTTGAGGCTTTAAAATCTGTACCTACTGCACGCGCTACAGCTTCGTCACCATACCGTTTGCGTATTTTATCCATAGCTTGATACAGTTGTATTTGCTCGGGTGTTTGGTCAAATAAATTGTATTGATGCCCTCCATGTACCAAATGACTAAAACGGATTCCGATTAAGCGTATGAGCATGCGTTTTTGGTATAATTTATCAAACAGTTCTTTCACTTTATCAATCAATAGATGATCAAGTGATGTGTATGGAATACGTGCCTGCATAGTGTATGTATTAAAATCGGAATAGCGAATTTTTACGGTTACACAGGCTGTTAATTTTTGTTCGCTACGCAATTGGTAGGCTAGTTTCTCTGCCATACCAATTAGCAATCCTTTTAACATGTTTACATCAATGGTGTCTTGTTCAAAGGTGCGTTCGGTTGAAATGGATTTACGCTCAGAGTAAGGTACTACAGGCGAGTTGTCAATACCTTGTGCTTTACGCCAAATGAGTGAGCCATTTTCACCCAACACTTGTTGCAACAATTCCATGGGCATTTCTTGTAGGGTACGAATCCACATTACGCCCATGCCTCGCAGCAGTTGGTAAGTTTTATCGCCCACCATCGGAATTTTTCGGATGGATAATGGGGCTAAAAACTCCTTTTCTGTTCCAATCGGTATTTCTTTTTGTCCATTTGGTTTGGCTTCTCCTGTACCTACTTTTGATACGGTTTTGTTAGCCGATAACGCAAATGAAATAGGCAAGTTGGTTTCTTTAATAATGCGTTGGCGCAGTTCGGTAGCCAGTTTGTAGCAACCAAAAAATTTATCCATGCCCGTAAGGTCCATGTAAAATTCATCAATCGATGTTTTTTCGTACATCGGAACCGTTTCGCCAATAATCTCAGTAATGATATCCGAGTATTTACTGTATTCAGAAGTATCGCCTCGCACAATAATGGCTTCGGGGCAAAGCTGCCTTGCTTGGCGCATGGGCATAGCCGAGTGTATTCCATACTCTCGAGCTTCGTAGCTGCACGATGCTACTACACCTCTGTCGCTGCTACCACCCACCAATACGGGCTTGCCTATCAGTTTCGGATTAATAAGCCGCTCAACTGAAACAAAGAATGAGTCAAGGTCGATATGTACAATTTGGTGTGACACTGATGATAATTTATTGTGCTTGTTCAGTATCTCTATTCGGGCAATTTATGGTTAAGCAATAGCATTGCTATTGCTTAACCAGGGTTTTTACTGCCCAAGTAATCAATCAAAAATTTCACTTGCAATCATACTATAAAATTTAGTATTATTGTGCTAAATATTTTAGTATGTCAAGAATTGCACAAAATATCAAGCACTTACGTTTGCTCAAAAACTGGAGCCAAGGACAGTTGGCCGATGAAATTGAATTGAGCCGCGCACGCATCGGTTCTTATGAAGAAGGACGGGCAGAACCATCCATTGAAGTAATGGTAAGGTTGTCGAAAATTTTTCACGTAAGCATTGATGCATTGGTGAAATCAAATTTAAGTGGGGTAAAGGATACCCAACTAATGAAGGTAGCCGAAAACCGATTGTTGTTTCCTATAATGGTAGATGCCAATAACAATGATTTGGTGGAAGTAGTAACGGCACGTGCTTCGGCAGGCTACTTAAATGGTTATGCTGATCCTGAATATATTGAGCAATTGCCCAATATGAATTTACCTTTTAAGATTACCGGAAAGCACCGCGCATTTCCCATTAAAGGCGATTCGATGCCTCCGCTTAAAGATGGTAGTTTTGTAGTGGGTAAATTTGTGGAGTCGCTCAAAGATATTGTTGATGGCAGTACCTATGTGTTGATTACAAAAGATGAAGGCATTGTGTACAAACGAATTTATGCTAAGGGCAATATATTGGAGTTGCACTCCGACAATAAAACATACTCTCCATATAACGT
>JALONP010000029.1 GCA_025454875.1 Bacteroidia bacterium
TGGATTTACACTTTATTTGATATGCTCTTGGGGCTAGCCGCCCCAAACCCGCATTACTTTTTCTCTGGGAAAGAAAAAGTAATCAAAAAGTTCATGCTGTAGATGCTTTTGTTACAAACTACATCATTTATTTTCCCCGCAACCCAAGCCACTTCGTTCGTGGGTTGCTTACCAAATGCCACCGCTAAAATAAACGCTTTGTTTGTTACACAAAACCATCTAAGGCAAAGGAAACATTTAGGATTGTGTTTTTCGGGAGACAAAGTGCGGCTCTGATCTCCTATTTTTAAATTTTACATTGATAATACGTGAATGAATGAAGCAGTTGTTTGAGGTCTTAGTCATTTCATTCGGTAGTACCTTTTGCAGAACCAAAAGAATTGCTCATATGCATTTAAGTTTTTTTACCCATCATTCACTCCCCTCATTGGAGGTTGTATGTTGGTTAAATGCATAGTAAAAAAACAACCTTAGTGTATGGTTTGCATCATACTGGTTGCCCGCACTTTTTTGTTGAAAAACGTACATATATCCTGTATCGTAACTCCATTGTTTGCCAAGTGAATGCCTGATTCCAACAAATAAGCGATTTTGATCCAATGGATTGTATACAATACTTTTACCCCATTGCATTAATAGCTCATCGGCTACTACCAAGCTTGGGTACGCGGGGTTTTTAAAAACAGGAATGGTGGCACTTAATAAATACCGAATGCGGTTGGTGAACACGGCAGTTTGAGGTGATTCGGGAGCTACGCGCCACCTGTTTTCATTTCTTAATCGGTGGAGCAAATGAACCGAACCATATTTTTGGGTAAACTGAAATTGTTGGTATAACCTGTATTCGATATTCCATTGATTGGGCAATACAAGCGATGGCGAAACCAAGTTGCCATAGCCAATAGCCGCACCCGATTGGTTTTGAAACCAACGAACCAAACCAACCCTTGCAAAGTAAAAACTGGGATCGCTAACAAAATTGGTTCTTCGAATATGTGCATCGGCCATGATGCCCCAATTGTTTTGAAAGCGAAAAGTACTGTTTACGGATGTCCAAAAATGAATATTGGAGTTGATTGTGCGTGTTGGCAAAGGTTGAGCTATTGTATATTGGTAACTGCATAAGCCAATAAGTACAATTAATTTCTTATAGCCCATATTACAAAATTAGCAACGGTGTCATAAAGCCAATCGTAAACCGTGCTGTTTGGTCAATGCCATTGCCCATATTGTTTTGCTTGGCATAATTGCTGTATGTGTAAAACCGGCCAACATAGTTTGCATAAAAGCGCAGGTTTAAATCGTCAAATGGGTAAAACTCGATGGTGGGAACAACGCCATACGAATCGCGTAATTTGGTATAGCCTGTTTGCCCGGGAGCATTGCCCCAATAGGCAGCGCTTGTAAATGCCATTAGGTTTAAGTTCCATTTGGGTTGAAAGCGGTAGTTTAATTGTACCCAATGTTCAATATACCTAGAATCTTGGTAGGCTAATAATTGATCACCCACCATCCGTTTGGCCATATCGCTTACAATGGTTTTGCGGTCTAAACTTTCGTCACTCCATTTAAAGTCGTAGCTCAACTGCACCTTTTCGCTAAGGGTAAATGTATTGCCTAAGGCTAAGTAGAGCATGTTGTTTTCACGTGCTTCGTTAAATATGCTGTAACTCCAAATGGTTTGCCATTTGCCATTAAACAAATTGCCACGCCAATTAAGCACATAGGCTCCCGGAAAACCTGAAGGCGCAATCGAGTCGACCAAACTTGGGTACAACACGGCAAATGATTGGGTGCGTGCATTTAAAATTTGAGCGGTGAATTCATGGTTTTTATTGGCTCCAGCTTTGTAGGTATACTGAAACCCTGATAAGAAATTATCAGCATATTCAACAATATCGTTGTATTCGTAAATTTCAATTGGGTTCAAATCAAATTCAACACCACCCCAATCAGCACACATTTTACCAGCACGAATAAAATGACGTTCGGCCAAATCTACTTGAATAAAGGCCATGTCTACGCTTCGGCTAATATTGTCCAAATCACCAGGATTGGTAGCACGTGTATACCGATCGCGAAAACGGAACGACACTTTCTCATGCACTTTTCCTCTAAACTCCAATCTAAATTGGTCGTTGTTAAACTGCGATTGTTGGTAATTGTTATTGGTGAAATAGTTGTTAAATCCATAACGCATATTGGCAATTACGTCCATGTTTTTGAGGAGCTCTTGTCTGCGCACCGGAATAATGGGTTCGTATTTTTTGGCATTCCGTTCAATTTGCTGCTGCGCAAAACCAATGAAGGGAAGGCAAATACTGATGATGGGAAGGTATTTTTTCATGATGCGTTTACGTTAACATAATCGAAGAAAGCAACATACCCACCAACACAGTTACAAGGGTCATTACCAAACCTGGCAACATAAAACTGTGGTTGAGTAAATATTTTCCAACCTTGGTGGTTCCTGTTTTATCAAAATTGATGGCGGCAACCAACGTAGGGTAACTTGGTATAAAAAAATCGCCACATACTGCTGGATACATGGCAATGAGGGTAGGAGGTAAAATGCCTAATTTAATACCTAATGGCATTACGGCTTTTACAGTAGCAGCTTGGCTAAACAACAAAGCAGCCATTACAAAAACGGCAATTCCAAACACCCAAACATGTTGGCTCACCACATCTTGCAGCATGCTGTTAAGCAACGATTCGTTGGCACCAATAAATGTATTGCTCATCCATACTACCCCAAAAATACTCACAACGGCTTCGGTACCCGAACGAAAGATGCTGCTTTTGGCAACAGCTGTTGCTGCTGTTTTTGCAAATGCTACGTTAAGCAAAACAACACTCAACATAATTAGTTCTATGGTTTCGACCATGCCCATTTTGCGCAATTGAGGAAACAGGCCAAATACAATAATGGCAGCAACACCAGTTAAAAAGAGGAGTACTGAGCGTTTGGCTTCTTTGCTAAATTCTTTGGTAGCGGTTTCAGTAGTTGCACCATCAATTAATCTTCTAAATTCAGGGTCTTCCATTTTTTTCAAGAATTCAGGATCCTTATCCAAGTCTTTGCCCATGAAATGAGCGGCCAATGCTCCAGCAAACAGCCCAACAATGGAAGCAGGTAATACAATTTTAACAATATCCACTAGGCCAAGTGTATTGCCTTCGATGGTGTTTAACTCGGTTAGCATACCAACAGTTGCAGCTGTGATGGGGCTGGCTACAATACCAAAATGTGCAGCTACTACCGAAATGCTTAATGGCCGTTCTGGCCTTACCCTTGTTTTGGCCGATACTTCGGCAATAATGGGTAACAACGAATAACTAATATGTGCGGTGCCAGCAAGCAAGGTAAAAAAGAAAGTTACCAGCGGACCAATAAACGTTATGGATTTGGGGTTGCTCCTGATAATTTTTTCGGCAATGCTTACCAAATAATCCATACCGCCCGAAACCTGCAGCGATGCTGCTGCAGTTACCACACACAAAATAATAAGCATGACATCAATGGGTGGTGAGCCAACTGGGAGTTGAAAAACATACACATAAATGAGCACCCCCAATGCACCCATAATGCCTAACCCAATTCCTTTCATTTGCGCACCCATTAAAATGAGTGCCAACAATACAATAAGTTGAATCCAAAACATGGTGTGCAGAATTAATATTCGAAGAAATATTGCTGCAATTGCTTTTTATCTTTGGTTTGGGTTAGCCCTAACATGAGCAGCACCCTTGCTTTGGCAGGGTTTAAATCATCACTCACAATGGTACCTAATTTTTCATCATCAATTTCATCTTCGAGTACAACCCTTCCGCTCGAAGTCCGTGTTGCCCTGCATACCACTACACCTGCTTTTATTGCTTTTTCAACTGCAGCCATGTAAGCTTTATTAAAGTTGCCATTGCCTACACCTGCAATCACAATTGCATCGTACTTGGCAGCTACAAAGGCATTAATGGCAGTTTCATCAGCATCTGCATACATGTATACAATACCAACTTTAGGCAGTTTGGTTAAGTTGCGAACATCAAATGGTGTTTGTGAAGTAGACTTGCGCATTGACGACATGTAGTAGGTAACCTTACCATCATATACCTGACCTAATGGGCCAAGGTTAGGCGATACAAATGCATTGACTTTGGTTGTGCTTATTTTCACTACATCCCTGCCATCATATATTCCTTCATTAAATACAACCAATACCCCACGGCCTTTGCTAAGGGGGCTTGCAGCCACGGTAACAGCATCGTATAAATTTTTAGGGCCATCGGCACTAATTGCTGTAGCCGGACGCATTGAACCCGTTAAAATTACGGGCTTATTGTACCGAACTGTTAAGTTTAAAAAATAGGATGTTTCCTCTTTGGTATCGGTACCATGGGTAATCACAATGGCATCTGCTTCGTTTTTTTCAAATACTTCGTTGATGCGTTTATTTAAGGTTAACCAAACATCAATGCTGATGTCTTGGCTTCCTACAGAAGCAATTTGTTCGCCACTTACTTTGGCAACTTTGTGAATTTGCGGAACTGCATTTAACAAATCATCAATAGGTAATGCTCCGGCTTTGTAACCTGCTCTATCGGCTGCGTTACCTGCACCGGCAATGGTACCACCTGTTGCTAAAATAAGTACTCGCGGAAGTTGAGCAGAGGTTGCGGCATATAACAATATAGCCAGCAACAGTAATGAAAATTGTTTCATGGTAAGGTATGTTTTTGAATACTCTAAGTTAATAAAAGAATGTAATAATCAAGCATTAGGGTGATTGATTCGGTTCTCTTACCGTTACTTCGAGTAGAGACGCAGTCTCGTATCGAGAAGTGAATGGCAAGAAGTAGCCACTGATAACACAGATGGAATTCAAAATTCTTTGGCCCCGATGTGCCTATCGGAACCTGCGTTTTTGGGGTTGCAATTTCCTACACATTGCAGGTGATTGGTTTTGAAGTTAAAGAAACCACCCACAGTTACACAACTAATTGTGTATGCAATGATGGTAATGAATTAAAAGCTGTGGATACTGTTGAGGGAACTTCACAGTCTACATTTTACAATCCTGATTTTTACTCCAACTTCAGTAACTTAAAACTTAGCACTTAACACTAAAACATTAAGCATTCAAACTTCCCAATTCGTATTTGGCTTAGCGGGTGCAGCAGGGTACCCCGAAGTGTGTTGGCTTTGGTTGAGGCGGAGTACCGCGGAACACGCGCAGCGAGTGAGTGAAACGAACTTCGCTGAAGCCCCAAAATAAAGTTGGATAATTGAAAGTTAAAACTCGTAACCTACTGAAAATACAACACCATAATCTAAATTCGATTTTCCTGCAGATGGTGGTCGGCTATCATAGTTATGGTAAATGCTCATATTGATAGATAAATCGTCCCAAAACTTCCAAGTAAGTTTAAAGTCGCCATCTTGGCGTATGCGTCCGTTTTGGTTAACACCAAAATAGGCCACCTCAGAAACAGAAAGAATGAATTTGGGTTTTTCGTAACGGTAAAAATTGTATGTTAACGCAACGGGAATTTCGCTTAAGGCACCACTTGAATTTCCTTCGGTATTCACTTCCTGGTTTACTGCAATACCACTTAAAAATTTAGCTTGCATATGCTTGTTCGAAAAAAAACGATTGCCTAACAATACACCTTGTTGCAAACGCCTAACAAGACCAAGTTGAATATTACGTTGGTAGTTAATGGATAATTGGTTAAACCACATATTGGTGTAAAAGTAATTTCCGAGTAAGTTTATATTTTCACGATCGCGAATAAATCTTCCTTTTTCTTGTGTAACGATAAATGAAGCGGTAAATGAGGCGGCCAGTTTTTGCAGGGTGTAATTTACTTTACCATCAAAGTTTAACCTTCCTACATCACTTGATCGGGTATAGCTATAACCTCCACCAACGGTTGTATTAATTCCGGTCCACAGGCTTTTATCAAAAGGAACTGCACTTACGATGGTACTTAAAAAGAGTGCAATTGAATCGGTATACGTAACCATCCAAACCATACCTGTATCCGGATGCGAATGGACATAACCAACCATGCTTTGTTTAAACATGGTTTCTACTTTAATAAGTTTAGATTCGATGTGAAAGGTTTTGATTTTTTCAAGTTCAATGGTAACCACACCGGCATTTTTGATATCAAAACTCACCGTTCCCAAATCCATATTTTTGATTTTGCCAATTAATACAGAGCCGTTATTGAGGTACAATGTATCTTGGGCAAGCACGGGTTGTATGCTTACCCAAATTAAAAATGCCAAATACACTGCGCTTATTTTGTTCATAGGCTATGCAATTATAAAACTGATTTCTGAGAATAAGTTAAACGTAGGTTGTTCTTGCCATTGTTTAGGTGAATGATATCTGTTATTATTGTACATATGAAACAAGTTAGTTTGTATTTACTCTCTGGTATCCTGCTATTGGGAATAGTTGGATGCGAACCTTATGAACCTGTCTACACAGATGACCTCGATTTGGTAATAACCAATTATACCCCCGATTTTGATTTTAAGTCGAAACAAACCTATTCAGTTCCGGATAGCGTAGTGCTTATTTCAGAAGAAATTTTTAGCGGCACACCACAGTTTGCCAATCCAGCATACGGTAACACCATCATTGCATCTATCAAAGAAAATATGAGTGCAAAAGGGTGGACGTTGGTAGACAAAAATCAAGATCCAGATGTGATGGTATTGCCTAGTGTGAGTCAAACCACCAACTTTTTTTATTACTACAGTTATGGATATTGGAACTGGTATTACCCGGGTGGATGGGGCTGGTATTATCCAGGTTATTATTACCCACCTACGGTGAGTTCTTACAAAACAGGCACGTTGTTTCTGCAGCTTGTCGATTTATCAGACACTGCCAACGTTGACAATTTACCCGTTGTATGGTCGGGTATCGTGAATGGTTTGGCGCAAGGAGGAACTGCTTCTGTAAATGCAAGGATCAAATCAACCATCAATCAAGCCTTTAAACAATCACCCATTCTTAACCAATAAGCCATGTACAAATCAATTATAGCAAGTATTGTGTTAGCCTTTGTGGCATGCAATATTGCAACTGCTCAAGTTCAAACCTACGGGTTTAATTATGTAATTGGCGTGCCTACGGGCAATAAAGCCGATTTTGTTTCGGATGCAAGTTACCGCGGTGCTTCATTTGAATTTACCTATGTTCCTGATGATGCATTTGGGTTGCATTTTGAAGCCGGATGGAATCACTTTTACCAGAGCTTACCTAAAGCTACGTATGAGTTTGGAACACTTGCCATTACCGGAAAACAATACCGTTACAGCACATCTGTACCAATTATTGTGGGGATTAATTATTTGATTTTACCCGAGGCGGCTATTATACCTTATGTTGCTTTTGGAGCGGGTTTAATGTATACCGAAAGTACATTGGAGGCAGGTTTATACAGCATTTCTCGTGAGGCTTGGCAATTTGCAGTAAAGCCAGAGTTAGGCGTAGCAATCCAACTTACCGATGGTTTGTATGGAAAGGTTTCGGCTAAATATTATCAAACGATAAAAACAGAAGATGTAAAAGGGCAATCGTTTTTGGGTGTCAATATGGGATTGGCATTTATAGTTCAATAAGCATGAAAAGGATTACCAAGTTTTTAGGTATTGCAATCATGATTGCAGCATGTGGCTCGTCAACCAATATTACTGGCGTGTGGCGGAATCCTCAGGTTGCAACACAAACGTATTCAAATATTTGTGTTGCGGCTATTACGGAAAGCAACTCGAACAAGTTAATTGTGGAGCAAGCAATGACGATGAGGTTAAAAGAAAATGGAGTGCAATCAAAGCAAATGAATCAAGTATTTCCGTACAAGTTCAGTGGAGCCCAACAAGAAAAGGATTTGATTTTGGAGAAAGTTCGGGCGGAACAAAGTGATGGTATTTTAACATTTGCTTTAATTAAGCAAAAGGAAGAGACACGTTATGTACCTGGAGGTGCTACCTATGCGCCACCGATGAACTATGGGTATTATGGAACATTTGGTGGTTATTATGGTGCGTATGGACCACGTATGTACGAGCCAGGTTATTATGTGCAGGATGATATCTATTTTATTGAAACCAACTTGTATGATGTTGCTACGGAAAAACTGGTTTGGAGCGTACAATCCAAAACATACAACCCAGCAAATATCCAACAATTTGCTGACGACTTTACTGCGGCAATTACCCGAGAGTTGATTAAGAGCAAAATCATTATGCCGCAAAAACCTTAACGGTGTTTGCATGATACATTTTAAAGCCGTTGTTCTAACTTGCCTATGTTGGTTGAGCTCAGCGGTTGTCTGCGCACAATATTACCAAGTGGTTGACTCGGGTCAGTATGCTCATAAACGGGATGTAATTGACTTGTTGCAGGAGTATAAATTTGGTACGGATTCAGCTGCACTGCTCAAACCCAAACGCATTACCAAAAAGGTGCAGATAGCTTTGGTGCCAACTGTTGCCGCTGTTCCAGGTTCGGGTGGTTTTGCATTTATTACTGCGGTAAATGCATCGTTTTTGTTAGGGCCACCACAAACCACAAACATGTCGAATGTATATTTTACACCATACACCAATTTTAGTGGTAAATATGTATTCCCATTATCATCATACATATGGAGCGCTAATAATAAATGGAATTGGGTAGGTGATTATCGGTATTATATTTACCCAAGGTATACGTATGGATTTGGTGCTGATTCGAAACAATCAGACCGAACCCTAATTGAGTACAACCATTTGCGGTTGCACCAACGTGTGCTACGCAAAATTACGGGTCCGTGGTTGGCTGGTATTGGTTACCATTTGGATTACCATCATGATGTGAAAGAGTTTGCTGATGATGCTTCGAAAGCGTATATCAGCGCGTATGATGGAGTGTCAAACACATCAACTGTTTCAAGTGGTGTATCTGTTTCAACGGCAGTCGACTCAAGAGCCAACGCTGCCAATGCACAGCAAGGTATTTATGCGGCAGTTGTGTACAAATGGATGCCTACTTGGTTAGGAAGCACCAGCCAGTGGCAAAGCATATACACGGATATCAGATTGTATCATTCGTTTAATCCTCGTAAGCAAAATGTACTCGCATGTTGGTTTTTTTATTGGGATATTGTAAACGGTAGAGCACCTTACCTTGATTTACCTTCTACAGCTTGGGATCAAAATTACCGTTCGGGTAGGGGTTATTACCAAGGCCGCTTTACCGGAACAGGCATGGCATATGCAGAGATAGAGTACCGATTTGACCTTACCCAAAATGGTTTATGGGGAGCAACCATATTTGCCAATATGCAATCATTACGTAATCCAAACACACAACAATTTGAACGTTATGCTCCAGCGGTTGGTACTGGGTTACGGCTTAAATTTAACAAGTACTCCAATAACAACCTTACTGCAGATATTGCTTTTGGTCGAAACAGTTGGAATTACTATTTTGGCATTGCTGAATACTTTTAACACACTATACATGAGCGATTGGATTTTACCTGCTATTGAAACATATGCTGCACAACATACCTCAACAGAGCCTCCTGTTTTAAAACAGCTTAACCGAGATACGCATGCAAATGTGTTGCAACCTCGTATGCTGAGTGGCCATTACCAAGGCCGGTTGTTAAGCATGCTGAGTCACATGATTGCGCCAAATTACATTCTCGAAATTGGAACCTATACAGGCTACTCTGCTATTTGCTTGGCCGAAGGATTGGCCCAAGGAGGAAGGCTAATTACCATTGATGTGAATGCAGAGCGCGAAGAGATGGTAAACCAGTACATTGAGCAAGCAGGGTTTGCTCATCAAATACAACATATTATTGGCGATGCGTTGCGCATTATTCCAACGCTACCCTATACGTATGATTTGGTGTTTATTGATGCGGACAAACCCAACTATCCTGCGTATTATGAATTGGCTTTAGCTAAGGTGAGGTCAGGAGGTTTTATTTTGTTAGACAATGTATTGTGGAGTGGCAAAGTGGCTGATATTAATGAACGCGAACGGGATAAGGATACTGCGTTGTTGCACAAACTCAATCTACATATTCAAAGCGATGACAGAGTGGAGAATGTTTTATTGCCCTTACGTGACGGATTGTTGTTGGTACGCAAACGTTAATGTTTAGGGTGTTATGTTATGTTTAATGATGCAAATACCTCTTTTTTTCTTAGAATGAAGTCCCTACCTTGCATTTCCTATCTGCGTATATTTTATGTAAGCAGCGGATAATTAAAATAAATAACATTTTATAAACTTGATGTTATTCAAAACACCATATAACAATCGCTTTTGGGTACTGCTGTTTATTGCCGTGATTCTATTTACGAATACACAGCGGGTAACTGCACAGGCACAATGTGCAAACGGTGTATTGAATGTGGCTATTAATACACCTACGGTACCAGCAGGCTGTAGGCCCGTTACGGTAGGTGTAAATTCAAATCCAACAACAGGTACGGGTGAAGCAACAGCAACATATCAGTGGTTTATCAATGGTGTGTTATTGGATAGTGTTATCAATACTGGGAACCGCAATTTGCAATTTAACCCAGGAGTTTATACTATTCAAGTTGTGGGAAGAGCCACCACAGGCTGTCTCGATACTGCAACTCGCGTCATCAATGTTTCGGCAGGTACAGGTATTGCAGGAATTGTTGATCCCCCTCGAATCAATACACCAACTTTGCGTCCTATTTGGACACGCTGTAATACCAACCCGAACAATCCGGCAAATAGTTTTACCATGAATGTGGTTACACAAGCGCCCGACACGCTTAAAAACTATACCATTATTTGGGGAGATGCAACACCTAATACCACTGGAGCTGTTTCAGCTCCAGGCAATTTAATTTCGCATACATATACCACATTGGGCGAGTTTAATGTTACCATTATCAATGATAACGGTTCATGTATTGATACCATAAGAGGCATTGTGCGAAATTTGCGTCCGGTTACGGCAACCATCTTGCCTTTACCTGCGGGTCAGTTAGCAGGTTGTGCTCCACATACCATCACATTTACCGATTCTACTGAAAATGCATTACCGGGTACGGTGCTTACGTGGAACTTCGGTGTGGGACAAGCAACTGTTGTTCGCAATCATACCCAAGCCAATTCACCTATTTCGTATACGTATCCGCGTGAAGCCAGCCAACAATGTATTTTCACTGTTTCACTAACGGCATTCAACTCCAATTGCAATAGCGGTCCGCCTTCCACTGTATCGGTTAGTCCGATTTTAATTTTTGATGAAGATATAGCCGATATTACCGTTGCCACTCCATTGTGTGATTCGACTCGAACCATCACGTTTCAAAACACATCACAATTAAATTGCGAAACAGGGCAGCGTTTGTGGTTTTGGGATTTTGGTGATGGCACCAACACGGGCTGGATTACTTCGCAAGGAGCGCAAGTGCATACATTTCCAACATTCGGAACCTACACTGTGATGTTGATTGATAGTAATTTTTGTGGAGCCGACACCACATTCGAAACAATTGTAGTGAATAGAAGACCTTTGGTTGGATTTACATTAAACCCAAAGCAAGGTTGCGCTCCACTAAACGTAACGTATACCGATACTTCACTTGGATTGGGTATTACAAGGGTTTGGAATTTTGGTGCAGGTTCTGGTATTGCCAATCGCACCGATTCAACCAACACAGTTACTTTTAATAATCCAGGTACATTTGTAGTTACGCTAACTGCTACCAATGTTTGCGCCTCTCGATCGGCAGTAGATACGGTGAAGGTTTTTGCTAAACCTACTGTTCGTATTCGAAGCGGTCCTAATGGATGTGCACCATTTACCCGAACGTTTGAAGACAGTACCATTAACCAATCACCAACGGCTACCTATAAATGGACCTTTGGCAATGGGGATTCTTCAGTGTTGCGCAATCCACCACCAATTACTTACACCACTCCCGGCAGTTATACAGTTAAATTGGTTGTGACTGATACGTGTGGTGCTGATTCATTTACCACAACGGTAAATGTGTTCACTGTTCCAACTGCAAGCTTCACTGCTACCACAGTTTGTCGAGGCGATTCCACTGCATTTACAAACTCATCTAGCCTGGCAGTGGGTGATGTGATAGCGGCCTTTAAGTGGTATTTTGGCGATGGTGATAGCAGTATTCTATCAGCCCCTAAACATGTGTATTTAACGGATGGTTCAAAACAAGCAGTATTGCGTATTCAAACGGATAAGGGTTGTGTTGATTTTGATACCATAACCGTTTTGGTTGATGTTTCGCCAATTGTAACCATTGCCTCTGCTAACAGTGCATGTGATACCAATAGCATTTCGTTTGATGGAACGGCTACAACCTCTATTGGTACCATTACTGCCTATCGATGGACCTTTGGGGTAGGTACTTCTGATACTGCTATCAGCGAAGATACATCTTATGTTTTTCCAGGACCCGGAACTTACACAGTAAGGTTTAAAGTTGATAATAGCACAGGCTGTTCATTTACCCAACAAAAAAACATTACCATTCACCCCATTCCAGATGCGAGGCCAACAGCATCTAATTTTTGTTTTGGTCAATTGGTGCAATTTCGCGATAGCTCAACCGTGGGATTTGGCAATACCATCGACTCCACTTTGTGGGATTTTACCAATAACCAAAGTATTGATGCAACCAATGCACAACCAGTTTTTCAATATCCAAGCGATGGTGTATTTACAGCTAAGTTACGTGTAGTAAGCAATAATGGATGTGCAAATGCAGACAGCCTTTTGGTAACCATTCATCCGCTTCCAAATGCCACTTTCACTATTGATGCAGCAAGTAAATGCAAGCTCGATTCGTTTGTATTCAGCAATACATCAACCGGTGCAACATTGTACCGTTGGACATACGGAGATGGCAATCCTGATTCAGTTACAAGTACTGTTACACCCATTGCTAAAGCTTATGCTGATACAGGATCATTTCCGGTGAGGTTAATTGCGATAACAGGTTTTGGTTGCAGAGATACACTCGTACAAACCATACAGTCGCGGCCTTTTCCTGTGGCAACTTTTACAGTAAATGATTCGGTATCGTGTGCACCTAAAAATTTTGTATTTACCAATACATCCGTTTTGGCAGATCAATACAGTTGGTGGGTAAATGGCACCCAAACAAGTACTGCAACCAATAGGCCTGATACGTTTATAGCTACAAGCGGACAAACATTTGTTGTAAGACTTATAGCAACCAACGTTTTTGGATGCAAACCTGATACGGTGCAAAAAACCATTCAAACCATTACCAATCCAATTCCGATTTTTACTTCTAATGTAGACAGTGGTTGTGGACCATTGGCTGTATTCTTTACCAATAACAGTATTGGGGCAACATCATTTGCATGGACACTAGGCGATGGAAGCACCGCAATTACCACAAATACATCGGCAGTATACTTACCTTCACTTGTGAATGATAGTATTTACAATATAAAGTTGGTTGCCTTTAACGGTCCTGGTTGCAAAGATTCTGTTTCGAAAACAATACGTGTATTTCCACAACCCGAAAGTAAATTCATTCAAAACCAAACTGCTAATTGCGGACCATTGCTTGTAACGTTTACCAACCAATCAGTGCATCACTTTGGAGGTACTTTTAACGATTTAACGTTTAATTGGAACTTTGGAAATGGCATCGTTGCAACAGGGTCAGATACTGTTAATACATTTATTGCTTCAGCTGTTCAAGATACGGTTTACCAAATCAGGTTGATTGCCACTACACGATTTGGTTGCAGCGATACAAGCAACTCAACTGTTCGCGTCTATCCAAATCCAACAGCGCAGTTTTTGGTAAATCAAGACAATGGATGTGCGCCTTTCCCTGTCCAATTTATTAATACATCGGTTCCTAATGATACAGGAACCATCTCCATCATGACGTTTAATTGGGATTTTCGAAATGGTGCCACCGCAATTTCACAAAATACGTCTCAAACCTTTGACGCGAGTCTAACACAAGACACAGTTTATTTGGTAAGGTTAACTGCATTCAGCGAACATGGATGTACTGATACAACCACAAGAGGTATTAGGGTATATCCTAAACCACATGCCGATTTTACCATGCCAAATGATAGTGGATGTACACCATTTAATGTGGTTTTTACCAATACATCAGTTCCATTTGATACAGGCAGTATAGCCGATATGAGTTTTGTGTGGGATTTGGGAAATGGATTTGGGAGTATTACGCAAAATGCATTTTCGCAATACAATTCGCGGCCACTTGCTGATAGCAGTTACTTGGTTACTTTATTTGCTACAAGCGAACACGGTTGCCGAGATACTGTGAGTAAAAGAATCGTTTCGCACCCGTTGCCTGTAGCCTCTTTTACCAATAGTAATGGCCAAGGATGCGGGCCTTTGCAAGTCCAGTTTACAAGCAACTCTTTACTCGCAGCAACACATCGTTGGCATTTTGGAGATGGAGATTCAGCGAGTGTATCAAACCCCATCCATGTTTTCCGTTCGTATGATTTAATAGATTCTATTTACCAAGTTACGTTAGCGGTACAATCTGTTTTTGGGTGCGAAAGTGATACTGCTTTTGGAAATATTATTGCCCGTTATCAACCCGTAGCTGATTTTGTGCCTGCACGCGATTCTATTTGCAATACGGGTGTTATTGCATTTACCAATTTAAGCATTGGAGGTGTGAGTAACCAATGGAACTTTGGAAATGGATTCACATCTACTACCATTAACCCGGCATCAACGTTTGCCGCATTGCCAACAAGAGATACTACATACACCATTCGGCTCGTGGTTTCAACTCCATACAATTGCCGCGACACCACTTTTAGAACAGTTAAGGTAAATCCAATACCGGATGCACAATTTACTGCTACGGCATCGGGTTGTACGCCTTTACCTGTTACGTTAAACAATACGTCATTAAGGGCTACTGCATTTGCTTGGGATTTTGGCGATGGCTCGGTTGATAGTACTGCAGTACCTACTAAAACATTGGTAAATACATCGCCATTAGCAACCACTCCTTATACGATTACACTTACTGCAATTTCTGCAAGTGGTTGTATTGATACAGCCAAACGAAACGTTTTGGTTAGACCCGAACCTGTTGCGCAAATAAGTCCGAACTTACCTGATGGTTGTGGTCCGCTTGCTGTTGCATTTAACAATACATCTGCTTCAAACTTTTTTGGCAGTACAGGCATGACCTTCGATTGGCAATTGGGAAATGGCCAAACAAGCACCGTTCGAAATGCAACAACAACTTACCAAGCAAGTACTACTGCAGATACGGTGTATACTGCGCGCCTTATTGCCATTAGTGAATTTGGTTGCCGTGATACGGTTACCCAATCGATTCGGGTGTATCCTAAACCACAAGCAATTTTTACTGTAGACGCTGATTCGGGTTGCACACCTTTGGCTGTTTCGTTTAACAACAATTCAATACCAAACGATACAGGAACAATTGCTATCATGAGTTTTGTATGGGATTTTGGCAATGGATTTAATGCGGTTACGCAACAAGCCAATGCATTGTATGTAAATAATACAGCGGCTGATTCGGTATACAGAGCAAGGCTTTTTGCATCAAGTGAACATGGTTGCCGCGATACAGCAACACAATTTATTCGTGTGCATCCCAAACCTTTTGCAGCATTTACACAAGACCGAATACAAGGTTGTGGGCCATACCCTGTTTCATTTACAAGCACTTCGCAAAACAGTACACAGTTTAAATGGTATTTTGGAGATGGCGATTCTACGCAAACGCAAAATCCAGTGCATGTGTTTCAATCAATACCGTTAGTTGATACTTTTTACAGGGTACAATTGGTAACGCGTTCTGCATTTGGATGTGTGAGCGATACTGCTTTTCGAAATATTTTTGGCAGGGCCATACCAATTGCGCAATTTGCCTCATCAGCAGATTCTACTTGCAATCCGGGTACCATCTCTTTCTTTAATGCATCACAAGGTGCAGCATCTAATAGTTGGAGTTTTGGTAATGGATTTACTTCAACAGCATTTAACCCAAGTGTGCTGTTTACCGGACCTGCTACACGCGATACAACTTATACCGTGCGACTTGTAGTTACCTCACCTGCAACCTGCCGCGATACAGCATTTAGAACCATTAAGGTGAACCCGCTGCCTGTTGCACAATTTGCATCCATTAACCAAGGTTGTACACCATTGCCGGTTTCATTTACCAACACATCACAACGAGCGGTAAGTTATGAATGGGATTATGGCGATGGTAGTTTAGTAGACCCAACGGCAGCTCCTACACGTATTTTTCAAAACAATTTGGCACTTGCTAACCGTACACTGCAAGTTGTGCTCAAAGCAATTTCTGCTTCTGGTTGTCAAGATACCGCGCATAAAACCATTACTGTTTTTCCGCTTCCATTGGTTGATTACTCAATTGTTAAAACCCAACGATGTGATACAGCTGAGTTTGCAACCAATAATGCAACACAAGGAGCGGTAAGTTACCAATGGCGCAATCCGAATCAACTGCTTAGTACAAATCAAAATCCATTGGTGTATTTTAGAACTGCACGTGACAATGATACGACCCATCAACTCAAATTGATTGCCACAACACCAAATGGATGCAGAGATAGTCTTACCAAACCTGTTCTAGTAAGGCCACTGGTTGAGGCCAACTTCTTTTCTGATTCGGTTTCAAGTTGTTCGAATTTGCAAGTAAGTTTCACCAATACCAGTCGCAATGGCAACAGCTACTTTTGGGAGTTTGGTGATGGAAGTGGTTCGCCACTGACCAATCCTAAACACCGATACACCTCTACTGGAGCTTATGGTGTTACTTTAATTGCATACGATCGTTTTGGATGCAGCGACACGTTGGTTCGAAACAATTTAATCAATGTATTTGAAGTGCCTGTTGCCAACTTCACATATACACCACCATTTGCGCGGCTGCCTAATTCCACGATTGAGTTTTCCAACAGTTCGTTTATCAGTTCAGGCACGCTTCAACACCAATGGCGCTTTGATGACCCTGTAACATTGCCGAATACGTCAGACGTACCAAATCCTTCATTTACGTTTAGCGATTCGGGTAATTTCACCGTGAGGCTTAGGGTAAATACTGTTCAAGGATGTGCTGATTCAACAGCGCGTGTGATTCGAATTGAGCCACATTTACCAATAGCAAATTTTAGCATTGACTTACCAGCAGGATGTTCACCGCATACTGTTTCGTTCATAAATTTAAGCCAATTTTCTGATACCTATTTTTGGGATTTTGGAGATGCAAGTCAATCAACTGAAACGAATCCAACACATACGTACACCTTTCCGAATACGTACAATGTATACTTAAGAGCACGCGGACCAGGTGGTGTTGATGATACGCTACAATCTGCAATAATCACCGTATTTCCTTTGCCACGTGCTAATTTTATTGTTACGCCCATTAAATTGATTATTCCCAATTCAACGGTTACGCTCACTGATATCTCACTTGATGCAGTTGGTTGGAAATGGAAAATTACTGATGGAAATACAACTGTATTCGAAAGCCAATTGCAATCTACAGAATACACATTTGGCCAAGAAGGAATATTTGATGTGGAGTTAATTGCCATTAGCAAAGATGGGTGTGAAGATACACTGGTAAAGGGGCAGTTGGTTAATGTACTGAAGGGTGGAAGCAGGTTAATTGCCAATGCATTTACTCCCAATGATGATGGTGTGAACGATCGGTTTAAACCTACTGTTTCAGGGGTGCTTCGTGATGAGTATGAATTTAGCATTTACGATCGATGGGGTCAGTTATTGTTTAAAACCAATGATATCAATGAATCCTGGGATGGAACATTTGGCGGAAAACCTGCAACTTCTGATGTGTATGTTTGGTTGCTTAAAGGTATTTTGGTGGGTGGCGATTCATTTACCGATTCGGGTAATGTAACGTTATTGCGTTAAACCATTTGGTCCAATACACGTGCTCTGTATAAATGCAATAAACTCGACTTTGAGATAAATCCGATATAGTTTCCTTGCAGGGTAATAACCGGTATATACCATACTTGATATTGCTCAAAAAAGGGCATAATCACATCCAACGACATATTGTTGTGTGCAACAATTTTGGGTGCGCGCATTAATTGCGAAATGGTTAGCTTAAACAAGGATGCAAGAATTCACAATAATTGCTTAGTTACTTTTTATACAACCATTGATATTTATAATACTGTTTTATTCTGATTAGCAGAGTGACGTGCTCTGATTGCTAACTTCGAAGGCTAGATTACGATAACCGCTTGATTATTCAGGGTAGATTAAACAGCACTAACTTCTATTGTTAAATTTATATTAAAATAGTTGTTTTATACCATATTATATATATTTGTTTCTCACATTAACCAATTATATAAAAATGAAAAACATGCACAACTCCCTAAAACATTCAATAAGAATGGGGGCATTCCTATTAGTAGGATCACTAATTTTAGCTACAGGTTGCAAGCGTAATGTGGAAGAAACTCCTTTAAATCCATCTTCGCAAAACACTTCAACTCAGTCTGACGCCAATATGCAAATGGCGATTAACAAGGCGGAACTTTACTGACAAAAGTTTGTAGACGACAATCTCATATTCAGTAAAAGTGGTGGCAATGATTTGCCTATGGACTCAGCTCTTTTTTATGTAAATACAGCATTGAATATAGAAAAAGGCAATGCTGATTTATACATGATTGAACAAATAACCTTTGAAAAGATCTTTGATTTTAATGCAAATCAATTGAGTCTTACCGAGCAAGACATGAATAATTTATTTGACCAAATGATTGCCTTCGTAAATGCTAAATTACAAAGTTTAGAAAACAATCAAGATAGAGGGGTTGTAGCCATTTATCTTAACAAATTACCATTGAATGAATTCAGCACAGAAATGCGCCTCGTTGGAAATGTCCTTTTTGGCAACAAGACTTTAAACCAACAGTTGTTGAATTTTTACAAAGCCGGTGGAGAGCCATTTCAACCTTATGAGAATTACCGATTCAATTTTAATGGTGGAGGGTGCAATCAGCAGCCTTATTATTCAGAGACGGACTTTGGTGGTTCACGAGTAGGGCAATTTGATGATGTACATGGTGTTACTAGGGGTTATACTACTGGTGGAGCCAAAGAGCTAGAACAACGCTTTAATAGTAATTACATTGCCCTTAAAACCCCTAATGGCAAAAACGTTTTACCTTATCAGCCATTAGGCAGGAAATATATTTGGCAAAATATAAGGCAAATCATACCCAGTAAACCTGGGAATGATCAAGGTCGGGTTTTCCCTTGGGATGTTCCAATACCGACAGCAACTTCGTATACTTATCAATCATCGAGACACAATCCAACGAGAATTTTTTCAAATTGGAGTTTAGCCATACATGGCACAATGGTATGTTTAAATGGTGGTATGCTTAATTATTACAACAACCAAGCAGTAGGCGTACTAGATAACGTTCTTTCCTCAAACACATTAACAGGTAGATTTTTTACAATGAACATACATTCATCAAGATTGAGCTTACCTCCTGCCGGTGTTACAGACATTGAACAGCAAATGAGTTTAAATCAGAAGAATTCTTTAGGAATTAAAGATCCATATTTCTGGGGAAGCAACGGAGTTAGGTACTTTGAATATTTTAGACACCTATATTTGCCTTTACAGGGTAATTTGGTTGTTGTTAATGACCCTAGTTCTGGGGCATATTAATAATGCGAATCAGTAATTTAATCATATATATTTTGTTAGGGCTTGGGCAGGTTACTGCCCAAACCTACCGAAATATATTGCGTACCGATTCGCTTGTAGTAAGGCATGTATTGGATACAAAGGATGAAACTGTTTTTTGTGGAATGCAGCTATATAAGCAGGACTCCTTGCTTGGTAGTTACTTTAATTGTATGGTAGGTTCGGTTAACAAAACCACGGGTCTACAACAAAATGTGATATTATATCCAAACGATACAACCATCATTTTATACCCTTTCAAACTATTTAAGAATGATTCAGGTTACACATTAATAAATGAATGCTATAGCGGAAGGGGCGATTCTATTTATAGATTTAGTGGGTTGTTAATAATTGATCTCAGTCCAACATTTACAATACGTGATACCTTTAGGCATATTGTACATGAAGTTCCCGATAGCGTCAGAAACGTTATGGGGATGTATTCTGAGGTAGTCCAGCCCAAAACGGGTCAATTTCTTTTTCCATTAGTTTATAAAAAGGATGCCTATCCAAACAATTGGGAGTATAATGCTTTAGTGATATTTGAACAAGGCATATTTAAAATGTATGAATATGAACTCGATGATATAGCTTCATTTATTACCACAATTCAGCCTGTTAACTATACCGATAGTATTAGCTATATGGCCTTTAGCGGTTATAGAGATGGTAGTGTTTTTTATTTAGACTCTTCTTTCAATATAGTAGCTAGAAAAGAGTACAATCCAGGTTCTATTGAATGGCAGTGGAAACCGCTTGAAGCAAGGTATTTAGGAAGTCCACTTTTTAGCATTACTCATCAAGATGCTATTTATGTAATTGGTGTTGCTGACTCAAGCCTACCAGGTGGCCAATACGCCCCAAGGGTGCATGTGCGCAAATGGCGCAATGGTATTCCAGTTGCTTTTGCGTGGCTAACTGATGCTGTTAATGAGTTCGTAGAAGAGTCTACCATAGATGATGCTTTCACCCATCAAGTGCGCTTATCGGTTTCAACAGAAGGGCGCATAATGGTGTTATTCAAATGTGATGCAGTTTCTAGGATGGTTACTTATTTGGCTATTTTAGATACCAATTTAAGCATTATCAATCAACGTTTTTTAAACCGTGAAAGCCCATTTAGTAGTGGATTAATGGGCGTTGTGCCACAATACGAAAGACCTGGGGGATTGCTTTACGGATTGACTTGCAAGGACTGCGATGTCTTCTCTACAAACCCTTTTCAATTTAATGGATTTATTGCTTCTTTTGATAGTAATGGCGTATTCGCAAGCGCACCAAGAGTTGTTAGCAAAACGCAACTAGCACAAGTTTGGCCTAACCCAGCAAGCACATCTTTAACCTTTGGTACAAGCCAAAATATACACCAAATTGTTATTTACTCTATTCAAGGCAAATTGATAACAACAGCTACTGCAAATGAGCAAAGTTCAAATGAACTTGAATTAAACTGCACAAGCTGGCCAAGTGGTATTTACTTGGCATATATTACAACTGCCAACCAACAAACACATATTATAAAAGTGGTAAAGCGTTAAGGTAAAGAAAGTCTGTTTGGTTGTATTAAGTGTTTTGATACCCGATAATTAATCAAATTAGACATGAATGCGATTTTAGAAGACTTTTAATGGTATCCTTTACCTAAATAGCAAAATGAATTTATACCCTATTGGCTCTGCTTTTCGTACCCTCCTTACTCTTTCTCTTTTAAAGAAAAAGTAAGCGAAACCTGCAACTTCTGATGTGTATGTTTGGTTGCTTAAAGGTATTTTGGTAGGTGGTGATTCATTTACCGATTCGAGTAACGTAACGTTATTGCGTTAAACCATTTGGTCCAATACACGTGCTCGGTACAAATGCAATACGCTCGACTTTGAAATAAATCCGATATAGTTTCCTTGCTGGGTAATAACCGGTATATACCATACTTGGTATTGTTCAAACAAGGGCATAATCAAATCCAACGACATATTATTGTGTGCAACAATTTTTGGAGCGCGCATTAATTGCGAAATGGTTAACCGATCATACAACGTATGGGTAAACATTACATCCCTAATATCATCAAGTGTAATAATGCCCACAAGCAAACCATTGCGGTTTACAACTGGGAAAACATTGCGTTTTGATTGGCTAATGGTATCAACCAATGTTCTCAGTTTTTGGTCGGGTAGTAAAGATGTAAAATCCGACTCAATTACCATTTCCAAGTTGAGTTGATTTAATACATTGGTATCGTTATCAGAACTCATCTGCCCGCGCTCAATAAGTGTTTTGGTGTAAATAGAGTTAGGTTCAAAATACCTGGTAAAAAAGTATGCAATAGCCGATACAACCATCAGCGGAACAAACAACGCATAACCGCCCGTAATTTCGGCAATTAAAAAGATAGCGGTAAGCGGAGCATGCAGCACACCGCTAATTAAGCCACCCATAGCAACTGCAACAAAATTTTGTTCGTTCAAAGTAATGATACCTGTTAAGTTAATGGCATGAGCGAACACAAAACCCAATACAGAACCAGTGAACAACGAGGGTCCAAAAATTCCACCATTGCCACCTGAACCAACAGTGATGGATGATGCAATAACCTTTACCAACACAAGCAGTACTCCAAATAACAATACGAACCACGTATGGTGTTGCAGGTTGTAAAATAAACTATTATCGAACCAAGCTGTGAATGAACCTTGCATGAGCTGAGCACTAATCTCATAGCCTTCGCCATACAAAGGAGGGAAGATAAAAATGAGCACCCCTAATCCAATTCCTCCAATGATGCCTTTAAAATAAGGGTTTTGCGTGCGGCTAAAAAGGCCTTCTACTTTTAGGGTGGTGCGAATCATGTAAACAGATACTGCACCACAACATACACCTAAGAGCGCATAAAAGGGTAATGCTTGTACACGCCAACTATCAATGGTTAAATAAAACAACTGACCACTGTAAAACAATTTAGAAACCACTGCCCCCGTTGCCGATGCAATGAGCAAAGGGATAAATGCGGGGATGCTTACCTGGGTTAAGAGTACTTCAAAGGCAAACAAAACACCAGCTATTGGGCTGTTAAAAATAGCTGAAATTCCGGCAGCGGCTCCACTTGCAAGTAGCAATGTGCGATCAGATCTGCTCATCAATAAATTTTTTGCGGTGTTGGAACCCAATGCCGACCCTGTAACAGCAATAGGGGCTTCCAATCCGGCCGACCCTCCAAAGCCAATGGTAAGCGCACTGGTAACAATATGCGAATAGGTTTTATGCAACTCTATAGTTGAGAACTTTTTATGAATAGCGTAAATAATGCTGCTTAATCCCTTGTCAAAAGATTTACGGTGGTGAAACAATCGCACATAGGCAACACTCAATACAATACCCACAAGGGGATATATAAGGTACAGGTAATTTTCGTACCGAACGTTCCACCCATCGGCAAGCCAATGCTGTACCGCATGAACGGTTGATTTTAATACAACTGCAGCCGTACCTGCAAGTATGCCTACCCAAATGGCGGCAATAATCAAAAAATTTTGATCACTAATGTATTGATGCCGTTGTTTGGTAATTCGGTAAATCCACAGCTTGGCATTCACACGCAATCGTTTAACCAATTCTTTCATAAGCAGTGGCAAGATACAGATTCTGAATTATTCGCACCGAATCAGTTTATTCATACGCACCAATGGTGGGCAATGCGCCTCGAGGTGCATCTGTAAAATCAGTTGTGATGGTAATTGGAGTTGCTTTGGTTTTGGCTGGAGAGGTTGGTTGTAACCGTAGGTTTTGCTCTTGCACATTCACAAATTGGGGATCAATATTTAACAAATTGCCTCCTGTGTTAAGCACGGGTAATTTTGTACGTATCAGATTGGTTCGTATATCAGCTGTAATGGCGGCACCTTCCGCATTTTGGTTAATAATGATTTCTTCTTCTTCACTACCATAAATAATATTGTTGTATAGTGTAAAACTTAAAGGAAAAGAAGCAATGATTGCACCTGCTTCATTTTTGAGAGGGGAGTTGTCGAGTAAAAATTGTGGATTTTGCCTATTAAAGAATATTCCTGATGATGAAAACGTATTGTAATACAAACGGTAGTTACCTCCCAATGCTCCATAAAATGTGAACTGTCCGCAATCACTTATCACATTGTTAATGGCCGTAATTTCTGATGAATATCCAAGTAAACCTGCAGCAAGCATATTGGTGATGGTGCTGTTACGCAAAAGCAAATTTGGATTTTCGTTTGCAGAAGCCGAATCCACTTGCAATCCAATTACGCCATTTTTAATGGTAGCATACGATATAGCGTTGTTTACACTTCCTGCCAACAAACGGATTCCTGCCCATTGTCCCGCCCTGTTTCGGTAATCAGGATCTAGCCGATCACCTTCAAACACAACCGGACGCTGCGAAGTGCCATTTACCACCAAGGTACCAGCTATAAGGATACTTGATTGCACATGCGAGTGAATGCGAGCTCCCGCATCAATGGTTAAAATACATCCTTTCGGAACTAAAACCGAATCGTATATCACATATGGTTTGTCGGCAGTCCAATGCAGGTTGCCCGCAGCACACGACAATACCTGGTTGTTCAGGTAAATGGCATCTTGGGCATACGCTACCAAATCAATATCTTGTTTGTTGCCGTTTGTTTCAAACACAATTTGGTCGGTTACTATAAAGGGTGTGTTCTGGTTAACTGAATTTAAGTATACCTGCACAAACACTGCAATGGAATCGTTTGCTCGGATTTCTTTTTCTTGAATACGATCCGTAGCCTCTCCATCAATATTTAACTTGTACAAACCATAAATATTTCCTGCCAAAAAAATCGTGACTTTTACTCCTTTGTTGTTAGGGTTAATTACCCAAAACTGTTTGGTAATAGACAGCGGACGTTGTTGTCCAACTTGCGTAAATACTGTATCAAACATCACCGTATCTGTTGAAAAGCGTAGCGTTGCCGATGGGTCTTTGGTAAACTCATCATCTTTACGGCAGCCAATTAAAACGGCAGTTGCGAGTAAGCAAAATAAGGCGAGGTATCGAATCAATGAAGTAAAATAATTGCTGGTAATATTACGTAAAAACCAACTATTTCGTATGGTGAAGCAAACTTCCAATAGCATCTGATGCTTTCGGGTATTCAAACGTAAACCCGGTTTGCTGTATTTTTTGAGCGCTAATCCATTGGTTTGCGGCCAACATATCGGCAACCTCGCCAAAAAGTATTTTTAATACCCATTTAGGAACAGGAGGTAATATGAGCGGTTTGTTCAGTTGTTGGGCAATTAAGGTAGTTAGTTGTTGATTGGTTTCGGGATGAGGTGTTACTGCGTTGTAAATGCCTTGCATGGTTGGGTCTGTAATTGCTTTTGCGTACAGTTGGCATAGGTCATCAATATGAATCCACGAAGTAAGTTGCTTGCCACTGGCCAAAGCAGCACCAATTCCCAGTTTCACAGGCTTGGCTACTTCAGGGATAAATCCACTTTCTTTCGCAAACACAACACCTACCCTTAAAATGGTTGTGCGAATTCCGCTTTGTTGAATAGGGTACGTTTCGGCTTCCCAATCTCTGCAAACGGTACCTAAAAAGGTTGGTGCAGCAGGTAGCTCTTCAGTTGTAGCTTCTGGTGTATTGAGTCCATACCAGCCAGTTGCTGACGTGCTTACAAAATTTTTAACTGAATGTGGTAACCCACTTAAGGTTTTGGCCAGCAGGCGTGTCGACAAAATGCGGCTATTGTAAATTTGGCTTTTGTAGGCATCCGTCCAACGTTTATCGGCTATTCCGGCCCCAGCTAAATGTACAATCGTGTCTACACCTTCAAACGCCTTGGGGTCAATAAAGCCGGCATCAATATCCCATTTGTATAAGGGTAAATTGTTAAATCGCCCCTCGTTTCGGCCTAATAACTTTACTTGATGCCCTTTTTGTAGAAGCAACTTACTGAGATGATTACCCACTAATCCTGTTCCACCCGTTATTAATACTGTTTGCTTCATTTTTAGGTTTTTAATTAAAACAATATACTTGCCTTTTATGTTTGAAGGTAGAAGATAAATTAGGAGGAAATAGCAGTTGGCAACGTTTTCAATTAAAGACATAGAGGCAGTATCAGGCATTAAAAGCCATACGCTCCGCATTTGGGAACAGCGGTACGGAATTATTTCGCCTAAACGCACCGAGTCAAACATCAGGTATTATGATGATGAAGACCTCAAGTTCATCCTCAATATTTCCATCTTAAACAAACACGGCTACAAAATTTCGGAAATTGCCAAAATGAGCAAGGACGAAATTACCACGCTCATCCTCAAAATTGCTGGTCACAACAACGCATACGATAGCCAAGTGAAATCGCTTATTGCTAACATGCTTTCTTTTGATGAGTATGGATTTCACAAAATTTTAACCACAAGCATTATTCAAATCGGGCTTGAGCAAACCATGCTACGCATTGTGTTTCCTTTTTTAAATGAGGCAGGTATTTTGTGGCAAATTGGATCCATTCACCCTTCGCATGAGCATTTTGCATCAAACATCATCAAACAAAAATTGTATGTAGCTATTGATGGTAACGTGGGTCGATATATAGACAATCGTAAGCGGTTCTTATTGTTTTTGCCCGAACACGAACAACATACATTAGGGTTATTGTTTGCCAATTTCATTCTACGCTCTCGCGGACACGAGGTTTTATTTTTAGGACAAGAAGTGCCAATGGATGATTTTAGGGCAGCACTCGGCAACCACAAGCCTGATTATATTTTCACTTTGCTTACCGCAGCGCATGTTGCTGTTGATAAAAAAGAGTTTGTAGAAAGCCTAGCTCAAGCTTGGCCTGATACCCAAATTTTGCTTTCAGGAAGCCAATTTGTGATGGATGACGTAGCTTACCCAGAACATGTGCGTATCATTCGCAAAATGGAAGATTTTATTCAGTTTGCAAACAGCATCAGTTCAAACTACAGCCGCAACTAATATTTACCATTTAATTTTCTCTTTGTTTAAAAAGGCAGCTATCCCTTTTTGGCAATCGGCTGTGGCACGAGCATTTGCATTCATGTTTGCCGCATAGTGCAATCCTTCTTCCAAGGATAATTGTTGCACCTCTGCAAGCATTTCCTTTACCATACCAACTGATTGAGCCGATGTTTGAACACAAAGTTGCTGGGCAAATGCATTCACTGTTTCAGCAAGTTCTTCGGAAGAAACTACCTTGTTAATTAAGCCGTACTCCAACGCCTTATCAGCAGCAAAAACTTCTCCAGTAAGCAGTAACTGTTTGGCGCGTTGCTCTGTTACTTTGCGAACCAAAAACACCATTACAATAGCAGGTACAAATCCAATTTTAACCTCCGTATATCCGAAAGTAGACTCAGGTGTTGCAAAACAAAAATCGCACACAGTAGCCAGTCCACTTCCACCTGCTAATGCTGCACCTTGCACTTGTGCAATCACAATTTTTTTACAGTGGTAAATGAGTTGAAACAACTGCATTAGATGTTGCGAGTCAGCCAAGTTTTCTTCAAACGTGTTTGATTGGAGTTGTTGTAAATAAGCCAAGTCGGCTCCCGCACAAAATGCATCTCCGTTGGCTTTAAGCACAATTACTTTACAATTTTCGTCACGCTCTGCCACTACCAAGGCATCTTTGAGTTGCTGAACCAATTCAAAACTTAGGGCATTGCGTTTTTCGGGTCTGTTGAGGGTGATATAACCAACCCTATCATTTACTTCATATAAAACCAAGTTGCTCATGTTTGTTGTTTAATACACGCGCAAAATAAACAATTTATTTGGGTGCAAACCATTGCCATGCTCCTTGCGTGGTTAATTCATAAACAGCAGCAGGAAATACTTCTTTTCGAAGTTTGTTTAGTGCATCCTTGCGGTAACTTTTATTAACAATAAAGGTATCTACTTGCAATAAGCTAATTGCTTTTGGATGCATGTGTTGGGTAACAATAGCATAGGTAGCTTTAATCGGTTTTGTTGGCATACAAGAGCCGGTGAATACCCACGATGTTTGACCAACTTGAATGTGTGTCCAATTAGAATCCAATACGTTTATAGCAACAGGTTTAAGTCCACTTCTCCATTGGTGTTGTTTCACTTGAAACGAAATGGCACTTAAGTTTGTATCAATGTCATTGTTAATCCAAAAAATACTTGAACGCCCTTTGATGTATTGCGCGGCCGTGTTGTTACCAACAGCAAACACAATAAAGCGATGTTGCTCCCATTGATGCAATCGTTTAACCAAGTGTTGCCCGCTTAAAAGAATACTTACAGCAAGCATTGTCCATAAACCTGCTTTGTTTTTTTTCCAAAACCAAATGGTGCATCCACCAATAAGCAAATACCATAAAATGGATTCAACAATGGAAATATGCAACCCACCTACATATGCATATGGAATGGATTCGACCCAACTTACGAGTTGGTTTGTAAATTGAATAAGCCAAGTTAAAATTGCGCCTAACCAACCAGCAACCAATGGCCACCAGCAGCAAGCCAGCAAAATCAAAATACCATATAGAATAATGGTTGTGAGCGGAATGATGAGCAAATTTGAAAACAAAAAGCAATTGGGGAATTGGTGAAAATACAATAAACCAATTGGGAAGGTGATGAGTTGTGCAGCAATGGATACAGCTGTGATGCTCCATATTTGCTTACCCAACCATGTTACGGGTGTAAGCCATGTTTGAATAATAGGTTGAAAAAAGACAATGCCAAGTACAGCCAAGTAACTTAGTTGAAAACCAACATTAGCCAACATATTGCAATTGGCGCACAAAAGAACCAATGCCGAAGCAGCTAGTGTATTGTAGCTTGATGATTTGGTTTCAAATATTTGCCCAACAATAAGAAAAGAAAACATCACTGTAGCTCGCAAAATGGATGGTGAAAAACCACATATGACAGAGTATCCCCAAAGGCATAAACAAATACACAAGAGTTTAATCTTTTTTGGTGTTCCAGTTTGTGCAATGGGTGAGGTAAGCAACAACAACAAGCCAAAAATTAATCCAACATGCATACCCGAAACAGCCAGTACATGCAGTGTGCCTGTGTTTGCATAAGCTTGCATCGTTTCTTGCGAAATGGCATCATCATCACCGTACAACAGCGCTTGTGCAACACCCACTTCGTTTTGGGTTCCTAAATAATATTGCAATGTTTGTTTAAAAAATACTTGCAGTTTGTATACTGCATGTAAACCTCTAATACCATAAAATCCATTTACCTTAATAGCATACCCCGATTGAAGGTAAGCTTGGTGGGCGATGTGTTTAAAGGCCAAATACCTTTTGTAGTTAAACTCATCAGGATTGAGTGGGGGCTGAACGGGAGCAATGATATTGGCTGGAATTTTAATGAGTGTTCCATAACCAAATTGCTCTTTGGGTAAACGGGGGTCTATGTAAAGCAACAATGTTCCACTCGCTACTCTGTTGCTGCCTTTCTCGGTTGCACCTTTCACAATGCCAATTGTTTTATAAGCATGCGATTTTTGGGTCAGTGGTTCATTTACCAATACATAAAGCGAATCAAATTGGATTTTGCTAAAATGATGTGGCGGATGCGTGTTGCGAAGTTGATACAAGCAAATGCCAAAAACAAAAAGCAAGATATTAACCAACAAACCAAATACCCACCTGAGTTTATAAGAGCGAAATAGGAAGAATGCAATTGCAACAAACAAGAGCAGTGTAACGAGTGCACCAATACTTACATTGGTTGGGGCTGTCCAAAACATGCCAATACCAATGCCAAATGCAAAAGGCAGCAGCAGACGCACAATGGGAACATGATGCCAGAACGACTTGCGCATAGGGGTGTATTTGAAATGGAAATGTACACAAATTTGCGTGAATAGTTTACAATTGATACCTAAAAAATCAGTCTATATTCGTTGACCAAATTGTACCAAACCATGTATTCATCTATTTTATTCTTACACAATGCCGCTCGTTGGGCTGTATTATTATTTGCGGTGTATGCCATCACTAAATCTATTTTGGGATTGCTGCACAAACGAGAGTTTACCAAACAAGCCAATATTGCACACGCAATTTTTGTAGGCTTTTGCCATTTGCAATTGTTGTTGGGTGTTACACTTTACATCATAAGTCCCAACGTAGATGCCGCACTAGCCAACGGTTTTGGCGCAGCCATGAAAGACAGCTACAGCAGGCTTATTGTATTGGAGCATATTACCATTAATGTAGTTGCCATTGCACTCATTCAGGTAGGACGCACATTGTCTAAAAAAGCAACTGATGCAGCACAGAAGTACAAAAAGTCGTTGGTATTTTTTAGCATTGGCTTGGTGTTAATTTTGTCGCGCATACCATGGCAATACTCGCCTTTGTGGCGTTAAGAACCTCCCCAAGTTTCCCTATCCAAGCTTCGGTATTGAATAGCTTCGGCCAAATGTTCGGGTTTAATATGTTCGCTGTTGGCTAAATCAGCAATGGTTCGGGCTACTTTTAAAATGCGGTCGTAAGCGCGGGCACTTAGTTGCAAGCGGTTCATGGCTGTTTTAAGTAAGGTTTGGCCTGTTGCATCAATCGCGCACCACTCGCGCACTTGTGTGCTGCTCATTTGTGCGTTGCTGTGTATCTCTTCGCGTCCTGCATACCGTTGCACTTGAATTTCGCGTGCATGTACCACACGCTCTCGAATACGTTCGCTACTTTCTGCTCTCCTGCTTTCCGTGAGTTGGTCAAATTGAACTGGTGTAACTTCAATATGAATATCAATTCGGTCGAGTAACGGACCCGATACCTTGCTTACATATTTTTGCACCATTCCAGGTCCACATACACACTCTTTTTCGGGATGGTTAAAATAACCGCAAGGACATGGGTTCATTGATGCAATGAGCATAAAACTCGATGGATATTCGATAGAGAACTTTGCCCTTGAAATGGTAATTCGCCTTTCTTCCAATGGCTGGCGCATCACTTCCAAAACAGTGCGTTTAAACTCAGGCAATTCATCTAAAAACAATACTCCATTATGCGCCAAACTGATTTCACCTGGCTGTGGATTGTTGCCGCCTCCAACCAAAGCAATATCGCTAATGGTATGGTGCGGACTCCTAAACGGCCGCTGGTATAGTAATGAGGTATTTTTTTGCAACCGGCCTGCTACGGAGTGTATTTTGGTTGTTTCAAGTGCTTCGGCTAGTGTAAGTGGAGGCAAAATAGAAGGCAAGCGTTTTGCAAGCATGGTTTTGCCTGCTCCTGGTGGTCCTATTAGAATAACATTGTGCCCACCTGCGGCAGCAATTTCAAGTGCGCGTTTAATATTTTCCTGTCCTTTTACATCGGCAAAATCGGTATCGTTGTGTTGTTGGTTATAAGCAAATTCGGTTCGGGTATCAATGGTTAATGGCAATAATGCTTCTGTGTTTCCATCTAAAAACTGAATAACCTGTTCTAAGGTTTCTGCTCCATACACATTCAGGTTGTTTACAATAGCAGCTTCTCGGGCATTTTCAAGTGGTAAAATAAAACCGGTGAAACCAGCTTTGCGTGCTTCAATGGCAATTGGCAAGGCACCTTTAATGGGTTTTAATGTTCCATCAAGAGCCAACTCGCCCATAATTACAAACTGTTCTAATAAGTCGCTTTTGAGTTGTTCGCTTGCAGCTAAAATGCCCAATGCTATGGGTAAATCATAGGCAGATCCTTCTTTCCGAATATCTGCTGGTGCCATATTAATTACCGTGCGCAGGCGTGGAAGCTTTCGGTTGATATGCCTAACCGCAGTTTCGATACGCTCTTTGCTTTCTTTAACCGCATTATCAGGTAACCCAACGAGGCTATACCCAATGCCTTGGTTTGATACATTGACTTCAATAGTGATGGTAACAGCATTTACGCCTTGAACTGCGCTGCCAAAGGTTCTGATAAGCATAGGGGGTTACGTATTTTATGTTGTAAAGTTAATCGAATTATTGAGAAATCAATAGCGCTTTGTATCATTGGAATTCAAAAATAACCTTGTTACCACGAGTAGTTTTTATTCATCACGTTGCTTTTTGAGTGTTTGCAAGTATTGATCTGAGAGGTTATATCCATTGATTTTTGCATCCATCCATAATGGCATTAAGCAAATTTCTTTGCGTCTTTCATCTACATGTTCCACATCATTGATGTAACCTAAAAACGCATTACCGTTCTTATACTCCTTTACAGTTCCAAAATCTTTTTGCGCTAGGGTATTATTACTATTAACTCTATTGAATATAATGTCGAATATTGTAGCATATGCTTCTGGTTGTAATTTGCCTTGGTATAATGCGGAATCTAAAATAGCTCTATGTTGTTTTGATGAGAAGGAGAATGTATGCCTAAGTAAAATTAATAAATTACCAACATTAGATGAACCAATATCATATTCATCTGGAAAGTTGTACTCTTTAATAATTTTTAATAATTCCTTTTCAGCAAATATTGTATCAAATTGATTCGCAATGCTCATTGCGAAGTCGTGTTTGTTATCAATGCATGGGTTTAGTTTATATTGTTCAAGTTGGGATCTAAATAGCTTGTCGTTTCTGTGAAGATATTCAATAATAGATTCTGTTTTAGATTTTTTAGAGGTATAAAATAAATCTAATAAATGCGCAGCATTTGAATAGAAGCCCATGTTTTTTGCTGTTTGTTCAGAAATACCATAATCATTTCTATAAAAAATACTTGGATGCATACCAAAGTTTTCGATACAGTATTCTATCCATTTATTGGCCTCATCAAGAACACCAAGTTTTACATTTGTTTTGATGAAGACTTCTATTTCTGTAAATCTCGGCTTACTCATTTTAGACAACTCTGCATAGTGTTGTAAAACTGCTTGATACCGGTTGTTGTAGAATGCCCAATGCATTTGATTTGCAAATTTGTAGTATGCTTCAAAATCAGGGTTTATTTTCTTTTTAGGTATTGCATTTTGGGCAATAGCCGCAATAGAAACAATGCTTAAAATAATGAAGAGTTTTTTCATACAAGATTTGGGTTAGTGGGTGGTATTAAATGAAAAAGGATTTATACCTTATTTACATAGATATATTACAAAAATCAGAACGAATTTTAGAGTAATCTATTGCTCCTTAATCCGCTTTTCAATGGCTGTTGTAGAATAGCCCGTAATAAAATCAATGGTTTGAACCTTGCCACCTTTAGCAGTTACTATATCATACCCAACAATAGCTTCGGCTTTGTAGTCGCTGCCTTTTACAAGTACATCAGGTTGCACTGCAGCAATTAAGTTGTATGGAGTTTGCTCACCAAATAGTATAACTGCATCAACACATGCAAGCGAGGCCAATAAAAACATCCGTGCTTGTTCATCTTGTATGGGGCGGTGAGGTCCTTTAAGTTTAGATACAGAAGCATCGGTATTTACACCCACAACCAACACATCGCCTAAATCACGTGCCCTTGCCAAATAATCAGCATGCCCTTTGTGCAGCAAATCAAATACGCCATTGGTAAATACAATTTTTTTACCAGATGCATTCCAACTTTTGCAGGTATTAACCAACAGAGAAGTATCTCCAAAAATTTTAGCAACGATGGTTTCTATTTGTGACTTCATGGTTAACAAAGATGCTTTTTGTTAGCGCTTTAACAAACCTACTGCAATAAATGAGATGCCTCCTACAACCAATATCATGAGCATTTGCAATCCGTGTGATACAAAACCAAACACGCCACCAGCCACTGAGGCAATGCCATACAATGCCAATCCTTTGGCTACAAATAAATGGTAAGCGCCAATGCCACCACTTACGGGAGCGGCAAAACCAAATGTGCCAATAACCAAAATGCTTGCGCATGCTCCTAACGATAAGTGGGCAGTTGCATCAAAAGCCTGCAAAAAAGCATAGGTATTGCAAAAATAAAGAAACCAAATGCCCAATGTTTGCGCAAAAAAAACAAGGGGTTGTTTGAGCTTAAACACACTCCTAAATCCATCAGCAAAACCCCAAACCATGGTAATGATTTTAGCAGCAACGGTTGAGTGTATAAGCAAGTGTTTGTAACGTAAGAGCAAAAGTGCAATAAACAACAAAGCAACTAGGCCACTGAGCGCCATCCAAACACCAATGCCAGTAAATTTTTGAGCAAGAGGGGTGAAAACGGTTTCATTAAAAAAGCCATATACAGTGGTAAATTCAATGATAAGCACCAGTATGGTTAACAAGAGTAAAACCAATAAATCAAAAATACGCTCCACCACAACGGTTCCCAGTGATTGGCTAACAGGTATCTGATCTGTTTGGTTGAGTATGCCACACCTGCTAACTTCTCCCATACGCGGTATGGCAAAATTAAATACATAGCCAATCATCACTGCGTAAAACGAATGCAGTACCCGAGGTTTTGTGCCTAAGGGTTCAAGCATTAAACCCCACCGTGCGGCACGTAACCAATGGCTTACCAAACTAAAACACAAAGCGGCAGCTAACCAACCCCAATGGGCATTGTTAAAGCCATCGCTTATTTTTTGGTAGTCAAGTTCAAGGTTGTGTATAGCAAAATAAAGCAACCCGGCACCTAAGCCGAAAAAGACTGTAAATTGGAGTGTTGATTTAAGCTGTGGTTTCAAGACAGCAAACGATTGTTAGCGTCAGGGTACACGGCTATGGGTTTGTATTGTTTGGCATCTTCAAAAGGCATGCTGCAATACGAGATAATAATAAGGTGATCGCCAACAAAACCCTTTCGGGCTGCAGGACCGTTTAAGCAAATAACACCTGAGTTACGTTCTCCCTTAATAATATAGGTTTCCAAACGTTCACCATTGTTTACGTTTACAACCTGTACCTTTTCGTTTTCAATCATATTAGCAGCTTCCATTAATGCTTCATCAATGGTAATGCTGCCCACATAGTGAAGCTCTGTTTGTGTAAGCTTGGCTCTGTGTATTTTGGATTTTAATACTTCTATATTCATAAAAAGCGTTGCAAATGTAGGGCAAAATTTGATATTAGCTAAATTGCACACCTAGCCTGATATTTATCTGTTAAATGCCCATATTGCAGCCATGAATTTGATGTTGCCTTTTGAACCTAAGCCAATTGCCAACCCACTCAGTTACAACCAACCCATTACCTTAATTGGTTCTTGTTTTGCCCAACATATCGGCCAAAAACTGGTTAGTGTGAAATGGCCATCAACAGTGAATCCTCTAGGCATTGCTTTTGACCCACTCAGTTTGTGTAGGCAAGTTCAATCAGCACAACGGTTGCAAACACCGTTAACCGAAACCATTTTTAACAGATACGAACTTTGGCACAGTTGGCACCACCATTCGTCAATATCTGCCTATTCTAAAGAGGCGTTGGTGAGCGGGATAGAACAAGCGCAATTGCAATTAAACAAAGGTATTCAGCAATCAGCACTACTCATTGTTACACTTGGTACGGCTTATGTTTATGTTCACAACCTACAACAACTTGAAGTATCCAATTGCCACAAAGAGCCAGCCCAAACATTTACCAAAAAACTGTTATCCATTGGCGAAGTTATCAATTCGCTAAACGAGCTTGCAGCCTCAGCCAAAGCTATTAACCCCAATATTCAAATCACCGTAACAGTGAGCCCGGTTAAGCATATACGCGATGGTATTATAGAAAACACAAGAAGTAAAGCCTTGTTATTAGCCGCGGCACACGAATGGTGCGAACAAAATCCTATCCATGCAAATTACTTTCCTGCCTTTGAGTGGGTAACCGAAGTGCTTCGCGATTACCGATTTTATGAAGCTGATTTGGCACATCCAAACCAATTGGCAATTGATATGGTGTTTGATTCGTTTGTAAAAACCTATGTAAGTAACAATTCCCAAGCCAATCTTAAACTTGTACAACAATTCAAGCAGGGATTATTGCACAAACCACTTTTCCCAAAAACTGAAGGGTATCGCGCGTTTTTAGATTCACAGAAACAGAAACTGAATAACCTCAAATACCTGCTTCCTTTTTTAAACTGGGAGGAAGAAACAGCGCAACTAAACAATGCTTACGGTTTATAGTTGGCTTTTCCTTTGTCTAAAAATTCAATAAACCGTGCTTCATCTGTATCAAAAAAGGTTGGTCCCGAGAGTTGATTCTCATTTGCATCAATAATCACATATTGTGGTTGCGCACTAAAATTGTATTTGGTTATCTGCAGATCTTGATTTTGCTCTCCAATTGTTTTTTTCACTTTGCCATCACGTGCAGAAGTATACCATTCCGATTCGGGTAATTTTTTGCGTTCATCAGCATACAAACTCACAATGATAAAGTCTTGTTGTAAACGTTTAAGCACTTCGGGTTTGGCCCATACATATTCTTCCATTTTACGGCAGTTCACACAAGCATGCCCGGTAAAATCAATAAATATAGGTTTGTTTTGTTTCTTCGATTCTGCTAAGGCTTGCTTGTAATCAAAATACCCTGTGAGGCCATGTGGTAAATGCAAAAAATCAGCATGTTTGATTGTTGAATTTGAAGATGTACCAATTTGATGATTTGATGATGATGCTCCCAATACAAAATCTTGGGTTTGCATCGGTGGCAATAATCCTGACAAACCTTTAAGCGGAGCGCCAAACAAGCCAGGTATCATATACACACCAAATGCAAATGAAGTAAGAGCCAAGCCAAACCGCGGAACACTTACAAATGGTACATCACTATCATGGCTAAATTTAAGTTTGCCCAAAAAGTACATTCCCAATAAAAAGGCAAGTACAATCCAAATGGCTAAAAAAACTTCTCTATCTAAAATACGCCAATGGTAAACTACATCGGCAATGCTCAAAAACTTAAAAGCAAACGCTACTTCAATAAAGCCCAACACAACTTTTACTGAGTTGAGCCACCCACCCGATTTGGGTAAACCTGTTAAGAAACTTGGAAAAATTGCAAACACCATAAAAGGCAATGACAAACCCAAACCAAAAGACGCCATGCCTAAAAGTGGCTTTAAAAACTTACCACCTACTGCTTCAATTAATAAACTTCCAACAATGGGTCCTGTGCAGCTAAATGAAACCAACACTAACGTAAATGCCATAAAAAATAAACCAGCAAAATTTCCCATGCTTGATTTAGAATCAACTTTATTAACCAATGCATGCGGTAGGGTAATTTCGAACAAGCCCAAAAATGAAGCAGCAAAAACCATAAAGATGATGAAGAAAAGGATATTAGGTAACCAATGTGTACTAAGCCAATTTCCAAAATCAGGTCCTAGGCCAAAAAATGCAAACACCAATCCAAGTGAAGCATAAATGCCAATAATAGATAAACCAAAAGTGCTGGCACGGATGGCAGCTTGTGTTTTTGTTTCGCTCTTTTTCGAAAAGAAACCTGCTGTCATTGGCAACATTGGAAATACACACGGAGTAGCTACTGCTACCAACCCTCCTAAAAAGGCTAACAATAAAAATCCCAAGAACGATTCGGTTTGCTGACTTGGTTTTTCGGCTGAAACGGTATTGGATGTTTGTTTAGAAAGGGTATCAATTTGCGCGGTATTAACAGTGGTGGTGGTTTCCGCAATTGTTTGTTCAGCAACTATGGTATCGATTTTTGTCGCTGGAGCTATACGTACCAATGAACTTAAATCATATTGTTGTTCAAAAGGAGGCATACACACACCTGTAATCTCAGAGCATTCTTGAAAGTAGAGGTCAAGTTTGATGTTTAATTTGGCTTTCAAAATTTTAACCTGTTGTTTAAACACTGCCTTTTTGGTAAAAATGGAAACATCGCCTTTCCATACTTCCTCATAGTGCTTTTTAGAGCCAACAGGAACGGGCTTACCTATTAGTTTAAAAGAAGCATCTGGAGTAAACGTAATTTCTGCAGCTATAGGTCCCAAATTAGGATCGAAATCATTTGAGTACATGTACCAGTCTTTCTCAATCTCGCTGGTGAGTGTAATGGTTACCACATCACCTATTTTGGCTTCTTTAGGTTCAACGGTGAACGACCAAGTAGGGGTATTTTTTAATACTGTTGGCTTTTCAGGTTGAAACTGACCAAAAGTGTTGTTGAATGTGGCTACTCCTAGCAGGAACAACCAAGCTAAAATCAATTTACGCATGAGGCATTGAATGGTTATAATCCAACAAATTTAAAATTTATAATGAGAGTACGATAGCTTGCTTGAGATTGTTGCATATATAACTGTACACCTGTGGGAAATGCGCTAGCACATTGCATGCAAAACCTGCGCGAACCAACTACCTTCGCTCACATGAATTTGTTTGTTAAAATTTTCTTGTTTTTAGCATTGCTTCAAGTTGCTGGTAATGTATGCGCGCAACCTGTTCCAACAGCAGCTTTCCCTTTTAAAATGACGGTAGAGCAGTACATCGAAAAATACGCTCAACTAGCAGTTGATGAAATGCACCGTAGCCGAATCCCGGCAAGTATTACGTTGGCACAAGGGCTCCTAGAGTCGGGTAATGGCAATAGCCGATTGGCTATCATGGGTAATAACCATTTTGGTATTAAGTGTAAGGCAGGTTGGACAGGAGATACGTTAAAAGAAGATGATGATGAAGCCCAAGAATGTTTTCGCAAATATGCCTCTCCTTTCGACTCATATAAGGATCATTCAGATTTTTTAATGAAAGGACAACGGTATGCTTTTTTATTTGACTTGGAGCCAACTGATTACAAAGCTTGGGCCCACGGACTTAAAAGGGCAGGTTATGCAACCAACCCACGTTACGGAGAAATTCTGATTGCAACTATTGAACGAAATAATTTGCAACGGTTTGATTTGATTAAGCCAACGGTTGTAGAGCAAAAAATATTGGTTGCCGAAAAAAAGGAAGCAGTTGCTGAACAAAAACAATTAACTATTAACCAAATTCCAGCAGTGGTAGTTAAGCTTGGCGACAGCTACACGGCTATTGCATTGTCAAATGACCTTAAAATTTGGCAATTGTATAAATACAACGACTTGGCAAAAAATGCACAAATACGCGTTGGAGATACCTTATACATCAAGCCAAAAAATTACAAAGCATTGGTTGAGACACACACGATTGAGGTCAACGAAACAATGCACCAACTTTCGCAACGGTATGCTGTAAAGTTATCAAGGTTGCTTAAATACAATAATTTAAAAGAAGGCCAAGAGCCAGCCAATGGCCAAGTAATTTACCTAAGAAGCAAAAGGGTAGATCAAGTTCAGTTGCGTATTCAAGATGCTCCTGCATCCAATACAGATAGTGCTTATAACAACCAAGTGTATCCTGATGCGAAAAAAAACATTGAAACATCTATTCCTGTTTTGCCTGAAGATACATACAATGTTGAAGCTCATGGAGTCAAAGATGATATGGCATTTTTCCATACCGTACAAGCTGGTGAAACCCTCTTTTCTATTGCCAAAAAATACAATGTGCAAGTAGATGGAATCAAAAGTTTGAACAAACTTGTTTCTGATCAAATTCAAATTGGTGCAAGGCTAATCATCAATCCTAACCAACCTGCCATTCAACCCAATGAAGAGTCGGTGATACCTGGTTACCATGAAGTAAAACAAGGCGAAACATTGTACAGCATTGCGAAATTGTACAATATTACACTCATTGAGTTAAAGGCCTTAAACGACTTATCAAGCGATACCATTCGGGTAGGAGAGGAGCTGATTGTTGTTCCGTTAAATGGAGAACGAGCTAAAGAAGAAGTGGTAACTGATAATCCTAATGAACCACTTTACCATTTGGTTAAAGAAAAAGAAACCTTATACTCAATTAGCCGTAAGTATGCGGTTACACCAGAACATATTCGAAGGCTAAACAAACTCATCGATAACCATATTGAAGTTGGTGCCAAGTTGCAAATTAGGTGATGTTTTTAGGTGTTCCATACCGTTACCTTGTTGGTTTGCTTGCAATACATTTACTGTTTGCAATTGCAGCACTTTTTTTCAAACAATATTATTTAATTGATTCCTATGGCTATTTGTTTCAGGCAGACAATTTGGTGAATCATGGTGCATGGTACGCAGAGGATTGGAGCATGCCCATATTGGTTGATTATTTTTCCATTCGTCCGCCACTGTATGCTGCTTTTATTGTAGCGTGCAAGTGGCTTTTTCCTTCTGTATGGTCTGTATTGTTCTGCCAGGTATGCCTAAGCATAGGCAATGCAATATTGGCTTATCAGTTCATATTAAAGCTCGGAGTCTCATTTCAAAAAATGCCATTAGTTGGATTGTTATTGCTTGTACTATATCCTGCGCAGCTTTTGCATTCACTTTTTGTGATGAGTGAAACATGCTTTCAAACACTGTTATTGTTATTATTTTTTGCTACAACTGCCTTCTTAAACCAACCTTCCATTAAACACTCTTGTATAATGTGTTTGTTACTTGCACTCGTTTTATGGATTAAGCCTGTGGGGTTGGTTTTGGTTGGCGTATGCTTGGTGTTGGTTGTGGTTAAATGGGTTAAACAAAGTTTTAGCATTTTCTTATTTGCACCACTTATGCTTGTTGTGCTTTCATACCATCTGATTAACGAGCACCATCGGCAAGTTACAGGTTACTACCATTACACAAGCATTGGTTCCATTAACCATTTAAAATACAATGCGAGGTATACATTAATACATGCCAAAGGTGAGCAGTATGCCGATAGCGTAATAGCTGCAGTAATGAATAAGGCAAATTCAAAATGGATTTACCAAGAACGCCTGCAATGGATGAATGAACAAGCAAACGAAATTATTCGCAACCATCCAATTGATTTTGCCATCGTATATGCTAAAGGATGTATTTCATTTTTAATAGATCCGGGCAGGTTTGATTTGTATACGTTTACCAATACCCAATCAGTTGGGTTAGGTTTGATGCACGAAATGCAAACAAAAGGATTTTCAGCGCTGTTGGCTTACCTTAAACAAGCTCCTTTGTTTCTAATGATTTGGCTTATTGTAGCATTCGTTACCAATTGCATCACCTGTTTGTTAATGCTCCGTTTGTTGCCTCAATTGTTCACGAAACCATTCGTAGAAACTGGGTGGTTATGGACATCTATTCTTTTTGTAGGTGCAATTATGCTGGCTACAGGTCCAGTTGGTGTTTCGCGTTACAAGGTGCCAGTATATACAATCATATGCATCATGGCTATGTACAGTTATGCGCAGTTATCCTTAACTAAAAAAGCAGGATCATGAGGTTTGATACCAACACACCAGTTCAGCCTATTTTCCATCCAATTGCACAAAAGCATAAGGTTGATTTATGGATAAAGCGTGATGACATGATTCATCCTTTTGTATCAGGAAATAAATGGCGTAAGCTTCAATTTATTTTTGAGGATGCAGCGCAAAAAGGGGCAACCCGATTGGTAAGTTTTGGTGGTCCGTATTCCAACCATTTGGTGGCATTAGCATGTGCAGGAGCGATTGCAAATATTCAAACAAAAGCATTTGTAAGAGGCGAATCCGTTTCCAATCACATGTTGCAACTTTGCCAATCGTGGGGAATGGAATTGAGTTTTGTTAATCGAACCGCCTACCAAAACAAACAGTTGTTGTTTGAAGAACACCAACAAGCAGGAGATTATTTTATAGATGAAGGAGGGCGTGGTAACCTAGCGGTAAAAGGTTGTTCAGATATAATTCCGGGCAACCAATCATTTACCCATGCTGTGTGTGCAGTAGGCACAGGAACTACGTTTGCAGGTATCGTACAACAATCCAATTTGCTCGGCATTCTTCCATTGGGAATTGTTATTTTGAAAGGAGCCCAAGGTATTGAACAAGATATTCAAGCGCTTTGCAACGATACCGATCGCTTCGAACTAATGCATCAATTTCATGAAGGAGGTTACGCTAAATCCACAAATGCATTGTGGTCGTTTATGGATGATTTTGCTAAGCAAACTGGAATCCTACTTGATCAAGTTTATACAGGTAAAATGATGAAAGCAGTTTTTGCCTTAATCGAGTCGGGTTATTTTCCAGCGCAATCAAAAATACTCACCGTTCATACGGGTGGATTGTTGGGTTTGCTAACCCGTCCGTTACCATAAGTTACTTTTCTTCAATGTGTCAGTTGCTTTGAGTCCGGTTCCGGTAAATACAGAAACAATTTTTTCCGATTGGAATTTTAATGCATAAATAGAAGCACCAGCTACCGTTGCGGCAGATGTAGGTTCGATATACAATCCTTTTTGAGCACACATTTTCCATGCATCGATAATGTCTTCTTCTGACACGGTAATAAATGTTCCATTGGCACTGCGCACCGCAGTTATCATTTGCTCGCCACGAATGGGCTTAGCAATTGCAATTCCTTCAGCAATGGTGGGTTTTTGGGTAAACCTTTCTGCATTGTTCTTTGCAAAAAAAGCAGTTGCCAATGGTGCGCAATGCTCACTTTGAATGGCAATCAGTTTTGGAACTTTTTGAATAATTCCCAGTTCAAAAAGTTCAGTAAATCCGATTGAGCAACCAAGTATCAATGTGCCATTACCGGCAGGTAACACAACAGCATCAGGTGCTTGCCACCCCAATTGTTCGCAAACCTCGTATGCCAATGTTTTTGTACCTTGAAAAAAAAGAGGATTCCAACAATGACTTGCGTAATAATCTGTTTTTGCAGCAGCCATTGCAGCATCTGCAACCATCTCACGCGATCCGTCTATTGTGACCAAATGCGCTCCATATGCTTTCATTTGTGTTACTTTTGAAAGGGAAGTTTGTTGTTGAATATAAATGCTGCATTCAATTCCTGCTGCCGCGGCATAAGCCGCTATCGAACAACCAGCATTTCCACTTGAGTCTTGAACTACTTTTTGAATTCCCCATTCTTTCACCATGCTCATCAATAAAGCAGCACCTCTGTCCTTGTAAGAACCAGTGCTAAACAAATAATCGTGTTTAAACCATACCTCTTTCCCCTTTAAGTTAAAAGGCAATAGAGGGGTGAACCCTCCACCTAAACGAAGCCTGTTTTCGGGAGCAATGTTAGGCAAGGCAGTAGCATAGCGCCAAATAGATGTATCATATTGCAATACCTTATTTGGGTCAAATTGATCTATTAAGGTACAATTCAATAACGCGCCATCAGGAGCTAGCCAAATAGGTTGTTGCATGTCGTACAATACTTGTGTAGCGCTATTGATAAATTTCATTGGCATCAAAATGTTAAGTCGTGTAAGATAATATTATGTTAATTTATCAAAGGTTTGGTTTGTTAACAAGTATTTAAGAATGGCGGGCTTTACCTTTGAATTGCATTTTCAGTAGAAACCCAACCAATAGTGGACTTGGAGAAGGTAAAAAACAACGTTTTTTCAAAATAGGTTGATTTTCTAATTGTTAAATGTAAAATAAGTAAATTTTAAGAAGTCAGCGAGTACATTCGCATTATAAAGTGCTTATGCTCCTAAAACACCTCATTATGAAAAAGCTATACAAACTAATCAATTGGACTGCCAAGGTAACGTTATTTACATGGTTGCTCTTTATAAGCACAAGTGCCAATGCCGATCACGTAGTAGGAAGTGATATCAGTTGGAAGTGCACCACCACACCAGGAGTATTTGAAGTGACGTTGGTTATCTTCCGCGATTGCCAAGGTATTCCACTTTGTTTTGGCGGAGGTTGCGGTTCGGGTTGTTCACAATCAATGAACCTTCGCGGAGCGGATCCAAGTTGTAATAACACATCTTATGGAAGTTTTTCATTGCAATTGGTAAGTGTGCGTGACGCTGCACCTGAAGTAGATTGCCCCACTGCTAAAAGTATTTGTAACAATATGGGTTGTGTAACAGCAGGTACGTTTACTCCAGCAATTGAGCGTTACGAGTTTAAGGGTTTTATGAATGTAGGTGCTACCTCGGGTATTCCTGCCACTTGTTGCAATGTAAAAATTACTTGGGAAATGTGCTGTCGAAATAATGGAATCAATACAGGTGCTTCTTGGCAAAATTTTTATGTTGAATCAACCATTAACCGCTGTCACTCTGTTAATCCATGCAATAACTCACCAGTGTTATCAAACGATCCAATTGCTTTTATCTGCGGAGGCGAAGAATTTATTTTTAACAATGGAGCAACTGATCCAGAGTTCGATTCATTAACGTACGCATTTACCCCATCACTTCAAGGAGCGGGCAGTTCAGTAACATACACACCTCCATATGCATTTGACCGACCAATGCCATGGACAGGTTCGGCTACAGCGGAGTTTCCAGCAGGTATTCGCTGCTTATCAGATAACGGAGACATTATGTTTACCCCAGGCAACACCAGTGGTAATAATTTTACGGGTGTAGTAATGGCCATTGAGATCAAGCAATGGAAAATCATTAATGGGGTGCCAACGGTTTTAAGTACTACGAGAAGAGATGTTCAAATGGTGGTATTGGGTAGTTGCCCAAATAACAATTCTCCACGCCTCCGTACAAATCCTGCAAGTTTAGTAAGTCCCAACGCACCACGTACGAACTGGCAGGTATGTGCAGGAGACCAGTTGTGTTTTACGGTAACGGCTAAGGATACGGACTTTTTCCCGCCCACGT
>JALONP010000030.1 GCA_025454875.1 Bacteroidia bacterium
TGTTTCTGTGAATTTTGAATGCTTCATAATTGTCATTTAAAGTTAATCATTATTTATTTAATCAACTTTTAAATGGCTAACTTTCGGGGAAGCTTACAAGGTTACTAAATGTTTCTATTTGATGTGGGACAGATGCGCAACTCTGTAGTTTTAATCCCGTAGGCGAACTAGCATCAAATTCCCATAATGCTTTATAATAGTTACTTTTAGTAGTGTCATTGGTTGCAACCCAAAAAAAAGATTCGATAAGAGACGAGTTTATTTGGTGAAGCCGAATGAAATTAATTGATTCTGTAGTTGTCTGAATGGATGTTTCAATCGTTTCTTTGATCCATTGAGCATCATTTTGAATGCGATTGAAATGAAAACTATCAAATTGATGACAACTTATGCTAGTATTAGTATAGTTTAATGTAAAGGCAAAGTTGTTAAAAGTTGCTAATGCTTTTTTAGGCAGCATAGGTTGATTTAAATTCCAGTTATTTAAGTCTTTTTTTAACACATTTGTTGAATATGCTCTTAATGTCTTCTCGAACAAATCTTCGTCAAAATCATATAAATAGAATTTAAGACTTGTTTCCGATTTGAGTAAAGGGGTAATAAGAATATACGACCGGTCAATTTTGCCTGATTTTTTGAATAATTTTCGGTCTAAACCTATTTCAGTAAATAGCTCATTGTAAATAGATTTAGAAGGAATATCGGTATACATTTCTTTGGTTATGCCGTAATGGTTGATTCTTACAATTGCGGTTTTAATTATTCCGTTGCATTTTAAACAATCATCTCCTGATAGGTATAATTTGCATGTAACTGCAGAGCCAATTGCATCAAAAATGATTATCATTGACAAAAGAGAAAGGACCAAAATTTTCATGAGCCTCATATTGTAACTATTAAAAGGTCCACCATATTTGGTGGACCTTAATCAATTTATTTAATATTGGTAACTAAAATAAGTTTCTTTATAAAAGGTAAATTCAGTTGAAGTGCCATCTCCATTGAATTCAGTTACAACAGGATCAGCATAATAAACACCACCGAATGCTAAACTCATAGAAGGTATTAGAATAATCGCTGATGTTTGATTATTTGATGTTGTTTCTCCCTTTTCTAAATAACAAATTCTATCTTTCATTCCATCACAATCAACTATTGTTCTTTCTATTTTAAAGATACCAAGGTCGATAGTTATAGTTGTAGACCCTATAACATTTCCTTGCTTGGCTTTTCCATTTGGTTTCATCACTTCCTTGGAATCAGGTGAAGACGCGAATGATAGGATTGATAATGATAAGAGACTCAATAGAGCGCTTGTTTTTAATAGTGTTTTCATGTTACATAAGAATTAATTTACGCCTACTTTAAAAAGGCATTGGCTTTCCTTGGAAGTTTTACTGCAGTTAAACTTGTCCAAACAAAGGTTAGTGTTTGTTGTGTAACTTCCTACCAAGACTATTGCATTGCTTGCAATTAATATTGCATTTTATGCCACTTATCATTAAATTTAGATTTTTAAATAAAATCCCTATGAATATATTAATTGGAAAAGCGATACGAACAATTCGGAAGGCTAAGCATTTAAAGTTATCTTATGTTGCTCAACAGGCTGGGTATAAAAACATGAGCACTTATTCGAGACTTGAAAACGGAAAGATAAAGCATATTGATGCAGATAAGTTGAACAATATTGCAAAAGTATTTAACTGTAATACGGTTCATATATTAATCGTTGCAGCTATTTATCATTCAGAACTGGACATAAAGACATGGAAGGGATTCACAGCATCATTAAACGGCCTTTCTAATGAAGACAAAATTGCGTTGGAAGACATTATCTCAAAGCTGTTTTAATTAGTTAAACCTGATCTTCCGTGCGAATACTACACTACACGTTCCCGCGCATTTGAGATGCCCCATGTTCCCGCGCATTTGCAATGCGTGGGTGCTAAAATCCATACCAAGACAAAATTATAATTGGTGACTCAGCCGCTGCTGAGCTTAATCGGAAATGTTCTGGCTTACTTACTATTCCTTCTTAAACAGGGTTCATATGAATATTGACATGAGCTAAAATACCACTGGTTTTTTTATAAATCAAAATTCAACTTCTCACGCATTGCTAAAAGTAATCGAATCGCGTCATGAGGGCAGCTTTGGTTTATTTATTGATGCTCTCTCACGCATTGCAAATGCGCGAGAGCGGGGGCCAATTCTTTTAAAACAAAGTTTGTACTATCTGATCTTTACCTAAATTAAAGTGATTGCCAATATCGACTAGAATTGCTGAGAGTGTACCTATTTTGATTGGGTTATGATTAGGTATTGTTATGTGATGCTGCCCATTTTGCTAGGTGGTAAGTCTTATATGACTACCGGTCTGTCTAGTTTCTTACAAGCCTTTATTAGGTCTTGAGCAGAAATATCTCTGGGCAATTTCATGCAGCAAACACTTCATCTTTTACCCAATGAAGTCGGATTAATCTTTTATTATTATCATCAAAATGACAGCGAACGGCATCCTTAACAGCATCCTTTAACTGATCAATCGTATCCGCTTCTGTAAAAATAGACACGCCCATACCTTTGGCTATATAACCACCTTCATCACTTTCTTCTACTAAGAATATAATTTCTTCCATTTTGTTCTTCTATTTCAAACAAATTTAAACTTTTCTAATGATTTTTAATCTCAGGTTTCTGCGTATTTGCTATGAGTGACTACTCTCTCAAATTTAATTACTTTTTGAACTTACTAGTTAATGATATGTAAAAATAAAACGTTTCATAGAGTTGGTTTGTACACTTCTTCACAGCAATCCATTTACCAGAAATGTACCCTTTGTGATTCACTTCTTCTGCCTATCTTAGCGCCCGTGTTTCGATACCTGCTTTTTTGGGGGATGTTATGCTCTTGGTTTTATTTGCATGCGCAGGTATCGTTTCCCAATACACTCTCGGCTTTGCCAATACAACAAAACATCGTATTGGATGGTAAGCTAGATGATTCGGTATGGCAAGTTGCTCCGCGAATTCAAAATTTTACCCAACGCGAACTTTTTGTGGACCAACCTTCAAGTGAACGCACCGAAGTAGCAGTAGCTTACAATAACGATTTTTTATACATTGCTGTTTGGTGTTATGATTCGCAACCTGATGCCATTATAGCCAAGGAACTCAAACGCGATTTTAATTATGATATTGATGATAACTTCATCGTGATTATTGATACCTATAAAGATAAGCGCAATGGTTTTATGTTTGTAACCAACCCAAACGCAGCGCGATCTGATTTGCAAGTATTTAACAATGGAGGCTCAGTTAATGCATTTTGGAATGGGGTGTGGAATGTAAAAACAACCAGAACAGCCAAAGGGTGGTTTGCTGAATTTGAGATTCCTTTTTATACGTTTAAATACCGCAACGGAACAGCACAACAAGAGTGGGGTATCAACTTTGAACGCAATATTCGCCACAAACGTGAACAAGTATTGTGGCAAGGCTGGAGCCGTAATAACCGCATCTTTCAGGTAAACCAAGCTGGTATATTAACGGGCTTAAACCAACTAACCGATAAGCGTTTTGTTGAAATTAAACCCTATGCTTTAGGAGGCAACCAACATACCCCTGGTAATAATAAAGGTGTTGGAAATATTGGTGGTGATATCAATTATTTGCTTTCGCCAACATACCGTTTAAACCTTACTTTTAATACCGATTTTGCACAAGTAGAAGCCGACCAACAGCAAATAAACATCACACGTTTTCCGCTTTTTTTTCCTGAGTTGCGTGAGTTTTTTTTAGAGGGAGATGATTTCTTTAATATGGGTTTTGGTGGCAATCGCATCATTCCGTTCTACACCCGAAGAATTGGATTAACCGACAAACGAGAACCGATTCCCATTTTGGCTGGAGCCCGTTTACTCGGCAAAGAGCAAAACAGTACAGTTGGACTCATGAGCTTGCAAACTGCTGATGCATTGGGAACTCCAACAACCAATTACACTACTGGAAGTTGGCGTCAAGATGTGGGTAAACAAAGTGTAGTAGGAGCAATGAGTACCAATAAAATTGCCAATGGGCGCTGGCATACTACAACAGGTATCAATGGAAGGTTTAGTACTGCGCGCTTTTTGCGAAACAAAAATTTGGATATTGGTGGTGCATTTATTCAAACGTTTAACACCGATTCGGGATACCAACCTAAAGCGTTTGCTTACCGAGCATTTGTAAGTTACCCCAACGACAGATTTTCGTTGTTTGCTTCAACCCAACGAAGCCCCGCTGCATTTAATCCTGAGGTAGGTTTGCAGTTGCGAAGCAATTTTGCAGAGTCGTTTATTGAGTTTGCTTTTAAGCCTAGACCCAAAAACAGGTTGTTATGGATTAGGCAGTTTGAGTTTATTCCGTTAACCATTACTGATACAAGGTATGACGATACCAAACAACTGCAATCATTTGAGTATAGGGTTCAGTTTTTTGGAATGGAAACACGCAAAGGCGAGCGTTTTACAATGGAATACAAACGTGTTGCCGAAGGATTAATTGCCAATTTTAACCTTGCAGGCGATGTGGTAGTGCCTAAGGGAACATATTGGTGGAATCAATATGAAGCAGAGTTGCGAACGTTTAGGGGCAGAACGCTTTCATTAACCAACCGAATTATTTGGGGCGATTTTTACAATGGACAAAACTTGCGTAACAGGGCAGAATTGTTATGGCGTACAGGTAAATATTATAATATAAATTTGCGTTACGAGTTCAATGATTTAACCTTGCCAACAGGAACATTTAGATCACATTTAATTGGTTCGCGCATGGAGTATGCTATTAATCCCAATGCATTTGGTTCCTTACTTACCCAATGGAATACAGCTCAAGAAGAGCTCAATATAAATTTCAGGTTGCAATGGATTCCCAAAATTGGAACCGATTTCTTTTTAATTGTGAACCAAATTTATGATACACAAACACAGCAGTTCGACCTGAAGCGTGGTACCATTTTGGGTAAGTTGATTTGGCGATTTACCTTATAATTTAAGGAGCATTTGTACTAAATTTTCGCGCACCAATTAACTCATCGTACTTAAATTGGATGTTTTTGTGGTAAACTAAAATTAGGTATTCATTTTCGGTATTGGCTGAGCTGCCTTCAAAAATAAACTCATTAGGAACAGCTAACTGCGGATCTTGCACGGCATACACATATTCATAACGACCTTGCTTGAGCAATACTTCCAAGTCGTACCTTCCACGGTTTTTGTTGTACGACATTTTATACTCAGGTAGTAATTTCCAATCGGTAAACTCACCAAAAACATATACGTTACCTTCGGGGACTTGGTTCATGCTTTGGAGGTAAAAATTTACCCATGCATAGTCACCGTCAATATCAGAGTTGGTTCCTTCTCGGTTGTCAAGCACTCGCTTACCATTATTATCTACATATTGAAAATATTGTTTCGAGCCTCTCGACTCATCAAAATTTAAAATAATATGATACAAGGTGTCGAATGTTTTGGTACGTACATTCGGACTTACCTGCCTGATATTTCTAAAATCAAAAAAACGAAACTCGTTTCCACCGTTAAAAACCGCTTGGTCAAAATTTTGGTAATCCAATACATTATCTCGAATAAACTGAGGTTTCAAGTTTCGGATAGCATTGTCCCATCGGCCGTTTTGCATAACCACAATGTTTACATCGGTAAATGGACTCGGAATATTATAGCCTTTATGGTTTACTGAAAATTGAATTTCTTGTTTGGTAAATCGGTTCTGGGCAAGTGTTGCTGGTTGCGCTTTGCCATCAATCGAAACATTGCTTGCCAATACCAGCATTCTCCGGGTTAACACCAAATCTTCTTCATCAAAATTGCGGTACACTTTTACAAGGTAATTTCCAGAAATACGTGGCTTCATATTGTCGTTAGGCAACAGCACATTGTAATGCACATAACGTACATACGTATTGGTCGAAAACTTAAAGTCGTTCACATTATCAAACGTAATCCCGTTAATATACTCATTAGGCGCTAGGGGAGTTGGGTTCCAATTGGCATCACAATGCACAATGGTGTACTGAAAAAATTCGTTTTTATTGCCAATAATATCAAACCCCAATTTAAGTTGTTCTGCTGAATTCAAGTTCATAATTGGATAACGGTCGTCAACTCCGGCTTTCGAAAACACAACTGATTTTACATTGGAATCGTAAATATAATTATCGTATACCAGTTGGCTTTGTGCTTGCGTTGATGTGATTGTACACATGCTGGCAAGTATGATTATCCATTTATTCATGTAAATTGGTTTTAATTAGTTTGTTCCCGTTCCATTAATTCAAGCAATTTGTTTTCATAGTCTGCTTCAGTTGTGGTTAAACGGTTTTTAAGTTCCTCGTATTGTGTTTTAAGACTTGCTGTTTTGGCACTATCTTTCATTAGTTCGGTATCGGCAAATTGAAGTTCAAGTGTATTGATATCAGCTTTTAGTTTTTCGAGTGCTTGCTCGGCTGCATCAACTGCTTTTTTGAGTTGTTGAATATTTACTCCGGTAGGCTTCGGCTTCTCGACTGCTTTTTCTACTTTAACTTCTTTGTTAGGTTTGGTTACAGTTTGCGTTTTAGCTGCTTTGGCTTGTTCTTCTTCCTGTTTTTTACGCCAGTACTCATATTCGGCATAGGTGCCGGGGTATTCTTTCAATTCTTCATTTTCTATCCACCAAATTTTGTTGGCCACTTCACTTACAAAATGCCTATCGTGTGATACCACAATAAATGAACCTTCATATTGTTGCATGGCTTGGGTTAAAATATTAATCGAACGCATATCTAAGTGGTTTGTAGGCTCATCGAGCAACATAAAGTTGGCTTCAGCCAACAGTGTTCGCGCCAACGCAACACGGGCTTTTTCGCCTCCGCTCAATACTTTTATTTTCTTAAATACATCATCACCTGCAAACAAAAAGCAGCCTAACAACGTGCGTAGCTCATTGTCTGTACGTTCGCCCGCATACTGTTGCAACTCTTGTAAAATTTCGTTTTCAATATTCAATGACTCCAATTGATGCTGCGCATAAAATGCTTCAATTACATTGTGTCCGCGTCTAATTTGCCCCTCAAACGGTTCAGTACCCGCTATCATGCGGAGCAAGGTTGATTTCCCTTTTCCATTAGCTCCAATTAGTGCAATTTTATCGCCACGTTCGATTTTGCCAGCTGCATTTTTTACAATCGAAATGTCCGGAAACGCCTTGCTCACTTGTTCAAGTTCTACAACCACTTTACCCGAAGGTGACGACATCCTGAAATCAATATTAATACGCGTATTGTCATCTTCTGGCGCTTCTACGCGGTCAAGCTTATCAAGTAACTTCACGCGGCTTTGTGCAGCAGCAGCTTTACTTGCTTTGGCTTTAAACCGGTTAATAAATGCTTCTTGTTGTTTGATAAATTGTTGTTGGTTATCAAACTGGCGCTGTTGCAAGTCGGAGCGCTCTTCTTTGGCAGTGAGGTAAAACGAATAATTGCCGGAGTACTCTGTTATACGTTGCATGGATACTTCAACCGTTTTGTTAATCATACGGTCTAAAAATTCACGGTCGTGCGATACTACAATTACCGTTCCTTCGTAGGATTGCAAGTAGTTTTCGAGCCATTCAATGGTTGGTAAGTCCAAGTGGTTGGTAGGCTCATCAAGCATTAATAAATTGGGGTTTTGCAACAATAACTTGGCTAACATTACACGCATGCGCCATCCTCCCGAAAACTTTTTGTAGGGCTGTGAAAGTTGTGCTGTTGTAAATCCCAATCCCTCTAGTACTTTTTCGCATTTATGGTGGATATTGTAGCCATCTAAAGCGTCAAATTCGGTTTGCAAATCGCTCAGTTTGTTAAGCACTTCATCTGAGTAATCTGTTTCCATTACTTTTAAAACTTCAGCAATTTCGTGCTCAAGATCTAATTGGCGCTGGAATGCACTCATAGTAACATCCAATATTGAACTTTCTGTTTCAAATGAGAGCTGGTCTTGGTTTAAAAAACCAATAGTTAAATCACGTGGTTTTGAAATACTACCCTCGGTAGGTTTGTATTCGCCATTAATGAGGCGCAATAAGGTTGACTTACCCGTTCCGTTTTTGCCAATAAGACCGATACGTTCATTGGGTTTGATATGCCAGTTCGCATCTTTATATAAATACCTTCCGCCAAATTCGAAGGCGATATTGTTAAGTGAAATCATAAATGGCAACGAAGATACGAAAGAACTTGCAGCGTCAAAATACTAATGATAGGTCTTTTTGCTATTTTAACCTAAGGTATTTTAGTCAATTCCTTTGTCTTTTTTAAACCGCTCAGCACATTCGCGCATAGCCACAATCAAGTCGTAATCGGATGCGCTTAGCACAAACGGTTTGCTAATATTGCAATACAAAATATATGCATCAAGCCACTCATCATCAAGGCCGGTGGCCCTTTTAATGCTTTTTTTATTGTAACGTGTATTTACTTGGTTAAGCAACTGCGCATGCCGCATAAATTCTTCAAATTTTCGCATGTCTTGTCCAGCTTTGCTGTATTCGTTCCAAATGGCGGTTAAGGGACTCATGATTCCGCCTTGATCGCGGTTGAGCACACGGTTATAATTGTTTAACAACGGATCTGATTTGAGTATTTCTGCAGCTACCTGCGCTAATGAATCGCGTTTGGAATTGCTGTACCGAATGGTTACGTCTTGGAGCAAATATGCTTTGGGTTTCATGTAAATATACAATGTATCGGTTATTGTATCGGGTATTAAAAACGCACCTGCAAGCAGTTCGGGTTCAAATCCTACAGCCGTAATTTCAATTGTATCTGTAGGTAATAATTGAAGCCGCACAAAACCAGTGCGCGTGGCAATGCGTTTTTGTCCCGATTGGCGGTTGATAATACTTGCAAGAGGAACAGCATTGTTACTGTCAATACTGTAAATTCTGGCCATTACGGGCTGCCTGTCTTGCCCAAACGCAAATTGACCCAAAAACAAAAACAACAATCCTAAAATATAATTCAGTCCGAATTTCATTCCTTGCTTGCGAAAGTACATTTTTGCATTATTAAACAAGCAATATACACGTGCAAACATTAGTTCTTAAATCGGGAAGAGATCGTTCCGTAATCAATAGGCATCCTTGGATTTTTTCGGGTGCGGTTAAACAACTGCCACAAGCAAACAATGGCGATATTGTGCAGGTTATGGATAACCAAAATAACTTATTAGGATATGGATTTTACAGCGAGCACAGCCAAATCACTTGTCGCATGTTTGAATTTACCCAAACTCCCATAACAATTAACGACTCTTATTGGATGAATAAAGTGGTGAGTGCCTATCAATACCGTAAAAAAGTAATTGATATGGAGCAAACATCCATTTACCGATTATTGCATGCAGAGGGTGATTTTTTTTCAGGGGTGATTGTAGATGTTTACGATAAAGTAGCTGTTGTGCAACTCCTTATTCGGGGAACGGAACGCATCCAGCATGCTATTTTTGAAGCTTTAAGGGCAATCGGTATTGTTTATATTTATGTTAAAACAAAATCAAGTACACAAAGGCTCGAAGAGGTGGCTACACCTAGTGGTTGGGTTGGCAATGCCTGCCCAATGCCAGTTCGTGCTATTGAAAATGGAATTGCCATTTTGGTTGATGTAGAGAAAGGTCAAAAAACAGGTTTTTTTATTGATCAGCGTGAAAATAGGAGATTGGTAGGTTTGTATGCCAAAGGCAAAAAGGTGCTGAATACATTTAGTTATTCAGGGGGATTTAGCCTACAAGCTTTATATCATGAAGCGGCTTTGGTGCATTCAGTAGATAGCTCCAAAGAAGCAATTGAAATGTGTGATGCCAATATTGCTGCAAATTTTACCAGTGCACCTCATCAAAGTTTTGTAGCCGACTGTTTCGATTACCTTAACCAAACCACTGTTGATTATGATATTATGGTGCTTGATCCACCAGCGTTTGCAAAAAATGCAAGGTCGGTTCCAAATGCATCAAGAGGGTATAAAAATTTAAACTACGTTGCCTTTCAAAAAATCAAACCGGGAGGATTTATCTTCACCTTTTCATGCTCACAACATATCGATCGTGATTTGTTTCGCAAGATAGTGTTTAGCGCTGCTGCCGATGCTAAAAGAGAAGTTCGCATTGTGCAACAACTTACACAACCTGAAGATCATCCCATTAATATTTTTCATCCCGAAGGCGAGTACCTCAAAGGATTGTTATTGCATGTGAGTTAAGCAAGCATGAAACTGCATCAGTTAGCCAATCCTGCTCATATTATGGCATGTCTTCTGTAATGCCCCTGTTTATAAAATCTTGCAATTGTTCAACGCTGAGTCGCTTGGCAATAATCTTTTTTTGCCTACCCAATAAATAAATAACGGGCGTGCTGTATACATCATAATACGTTCTGAAATTACTCTCGCGGTAAGGATCGTATACGTGTATAAAATTAAGATTTTTCTCCTTAATGAATTTAATCCAATCATTGGGTTCCACTGTCATGCTTAATGCATATACTTCTATTTTTTTACCAGCCTTAATTGAATTTGCCTGATTTAATGAATCAACTAATAATTTTAACTTAGGCATCTCTTCCTTGCATTTACCGCAGGTCGCATCCCAAAAAGCAACAACGGTATATTCAGCATTGATATTGTAAAGTGTTTGGTATTTACCAGCAGTATCTGGTAAACTTAAATTCTGGGCTTTTTTACCAAGCAAGTTATAATTTAGGGTATTGGCCCTATCTGTAATTTTATAGCGTGTTGCATCATCTACCCAATAGGTAATGGTTGTATCGTTGTAGTATTTTTTAACTAAATGTACAAATACGGCATCCATACCCATGTATTGTGAGGTTTCGTAATAGTTGGTTATCCAATAAATCACCCATTTTGAAACTTCTTTGCTTTTAAGTGTTTTGGCAATGAGCAGGTCTGCTGCAGCAATAATGGTATCCGGAATTTGCGGTGTTACTTTGGTCATATACGATACGATGCGTCCATGAAAAACAGGGGTGCGCACAAGCCTATCGTCTGTTAAATCAAAATTATCAAAGTAATGTTTGCGATAATAATTGTATTGAAACAAAGAATCGGTAACAATACCATTCGCATCCTTAGGAGGCTCTGGCACATCAATCTCTTTCATCATTTTAAAAATTTTACTAATGAGCATATTTGGTTTTTCAACCACCATCTTGTTGCGATAGTCAATCACACTCATTTCAATACTTCGTATTTCTTCACGGTACTTGCGCAATTTTGCTGTATCATTTTCCATTTGCGCCTCTTTCATTTTTTGCTCTGCTGCTACTGCTTCTTTGCCAGCTTTGTTCGTAAATTTTGAATACGAAAAAAAAGCATCGTTTTCTGGAGATCCTTTAATCACCATATGGTCTATATAATCGATAGTGTCTGTTTCTAATGAGAAAACCTGTTCTGTTACCACAAAGTCGAACAAGAGTTGTTTGTTTGGCGATGCAATCAAATAAATTCCACCTTCAAGGGTTTCACTGCCTTTAAAAATGGCTTTGCCTGTAGCATCGGTAAATGCGCTGTCGCGTATATATTGTTTATCTCCGTAGTAGTATCCTAGCAGTAGTTTTTGCTTTGGCATACCTGTAATTTTAACGGTTATTTGAAACCCATCTTTAGCCAATACACTTAACGTAAAAAAAATACCCAATGCAGTTAGCAGTTGTCTTATTGCGTTCATATATATGTTTTGTTTACAAAATCGGTTGGGAAGTTAAACATAACTTATGAAGGCAAAAAATGAGGCGGTTGTTTAATAAAATTTTAAGGAAAGCTGACCACCGTCATTCCTTAAATCCAATAGTTTGTTAAACTTTGATTATCATATCTAACAAAAACCTACATTATGGACACAAAAGTGCATTTAACAGATTTACACACCGAACGCAACAATTGGAACCAGTCAATTGCTTTTTGGAAAGACGATTTAGCGAGTATGCAAAACAGGCTCGAGGCCATTGTGAACGCCAATTCAAAAACAGAGGTAACCGCTCAAGTTGAACATTTTCAAAATCAATTTATCAGGCAACGCGAAGTGTTGGATATTTTAAAACATGATATTCACGAAGCGGAGGCTGAAATGGCCCGAATAGTTGAGGCCAATCCAGTTGCAACCGATCGTAAAACAGCTCCTGACCACGTTCACTTAAGAGACCAAGTTGTGACCTTTGAAAAGCTGTATGCTGAACTCAAAACAGAATTTAATACATTTGTGGCCAAAGTATTGTAAGATTGGCTACGGAATTTCCACAGGAATTTATCATTCAAATTCGGAAGTTGTTTGGAGCAGCTTCCGAATTTTTTTTGGAGTCGCTCACACAACCTCCCGCCACTTCTATTCGGTACAACTCGGCCAAACCTACCCAGTTACTGGAGCATGCAAAACCTGTTGAATGGAGTTCAACTGGGTACGAACTTCCCACACGTCCTGATTTTATCTTTGACCCCTTATGGCATGCAGGTACTTATTATGTACAAGAAAGTTCTTCGATGTTCTTAGAACATATTGTAAAGCATATACGGCCATTGTTTGCCCATCCAATAGTTGCATTGGATGTTTGTGCTGCTCCAGGCGGAAAAAGTTTGGTAATGGCTTCTGCAATGCAGCCAAATGATGTTCTGGTTAGCAACGAAGTAATCAAATCAAGGGTAGCTGTGCTTCAAGAAAACATTATTCGTTGGGGAGGTGATTGCCATATTATTACCCAAAACGACCCCAATGATTTTGCATCAGTAGGTCCGCTGTTTGATTTGGTATTGGTAGATGCTCCTTGCAGTGGTGAAGGTTTGTTTAGGAGAGATGCAAATGCTATCAATGAATGGAGTGAAGCATCGGTGCAGTTATGTGCGGGCAGGCAACAACGAATATTACGTTCCATTTGGGATAATGTAAAACCTGGAGGGTATTTAATTTACGCTACATGCACATTTAATGAAATCGAAAACGAACAAATAGTGCAATGGTTACAAACAGAGGGTGGCTTTAAGTCGTTTCCTATTCCTTTTCCTAAACATTGGCCAATTGCTCCTTCATTACATAACAACGTGCACGGTTATCGATTTTTGCCGCACCTTACTTCGGGTGAGGGATTGTTTATTGCTTGTCTTCAAAAACACCTCGAATTGCCTGCCGAAAACAATAAGTCGAAGAACCGAGTAAACAAATGGGATTCTGTTTCAAAAAGTGATTTACCTGAATTGCAAAAATGGCTTCAACAACCATCACAATATGCTTTTGTTAAGCAGCAACAATTTATCCATGCGTTGCCAATACACCTTGCATCGGTTTTGGAAAAACTACATAAGCCAATTTACATTAAACACGCTGGAATCACAATGGGTACGCTGATGAATGGTGAATTGCTTCCAGACCATACGTTGGCTTTAAGTGCCCATCAATCGCAACATATACCTTCGGTTAATGTTTCACTTGAAGATGCAATTCGTTACTTGCGTAAAGATACCGTTCATTTTACAACTGAACACAAAGGTTGGAATTTGATTCGGTTTGAAGGTCATGCATTGGGTTGGGTAAAGGTATTGCCTAACCGCACCAATAACTATTTACCTGCTTCGTATCGTATTCTCAAATCATATCCATTTACCAATTGAAAACAAAAACACCACATTCGCCTACCTTATATCCGAACCTCGTTGAAACTGTTGTTCAAAATGTGGAGACTATTTTTACCTCTACAAAATATGCCGATAAGGTTATTGAACGAAGTTTGAAGTCGAATTCGAAATGGGGAGCACGCGATCGAGCATTTATTGCATCCTATACATATGATATGGTGCGTTGGTGGCGTTTGTTAGCGTTTACTTGTGGCATTGAGCATCCGCAAACAGTTGCACAATTATACCAATTGTTTGCGGCCTTATGGGTTTGGAAAGGCAATACATTACCCAATTGGAAAAACTTTGATGGTTGGAACCAACTTGAATGGGAGCAACGGTTGGCCGAAGCAAAATTGGAACGCAAGATTCGTGAGTCGATTCCAGATTGGCTTGATGAACTCGGAATGACAGAGATGCCTGAATATTGGGATGTTGAATTAGCTGCACTAAACCAAACTGCTCCTTTTGTGTTGCGGGTAAATACGTTAAAAACAACACGCGAAAAGGTGTTGGCCATGATGAAGCAAGATGGAATAGACGCAGCAGTTTTAACCGACACTCCCAATGCCATTCAACTTCAAAAACGCATGAACTTGTTTAATACACCTTATATCCAAAACGGATTGGTTGAAGTACAAGATGCGGCATCACAATGGGTAGCGGCATACCTCGATGTGCAGCCTGGAATGCGGGTAATTGATGCATGTGCTGGTGCAGGTGGAAAATCGTTGCACCTTGCTGCGTTAATGCAAAATAGAGGCAGGTTGATTTCAATGGATGTAGAACAATACAAACTTGATGAACTTAAAAAACGTGCTCGCAGGGCAGGAGTTGGCAATATTGAAACCAAACTCATCGAATCAGGTAAAACCATTAAACGTTTGCACGAAAGTGCTGACCGTGTTCTGTTAGATGTGCCTTGCAGCGGACTTGGTGTGCTGCGAAGAAACCCAGATGCAAAATGGAAATTAGAGCCCGCATTTATTGAACGCATTCGAAACACACAACGTGAGATTTTGGATACGTATACAGGTATGGTAAAGCCCGGTGGGTATTGTGTATATGCTACGTGTAGCATTTTGCCGAGTGAAGATGAACAGCAAGTGGAATGGTTCTTAAAACAACATCCAACATTTCGTTTGGTTAAGCAACAGCGAATTTCCGTTGCGCAAACTGGTCACGATGGATTTTACATGGCACTGCTTCACAAAGCCCACTAAAACTATTTTCCGAACTGAGAGAGTTTTAACTGTGTGAGTTTACGTTTGGTTTCTAAAGGAAAATCATTGTCCATGATCCATTGGTAATAGGCAGGTTCGGTTTTTAGCACTTCCAATACCGCTTTTCCCTTATGTTTTCCAAAATTAAATACAGCTACTTTTTTATCGTTGTATACCATGCGGCCTGCTAGGTCTACAGCATTGCTTCTTCCAGTGAATTCATTTAAAAAATCGATATTGTTTTGCAATACTTCATATCGATCCAATTGTGCCAACAATACCTCATAAGTTGCTTGTGTATCCGCCATGGCACTGTGCGCATTTTCTAAGTCTTTTTGGCAATAAAATTTGTATGCAGCTGACAAAGTGCGTTGTTCCATCATGTGAAAAATACGTTGGGCATCTACAAACTTTCGGTTGTCGGTATCAAAAGGCACTTCAGCCCTTAAAAAAGCTTCAACGAGCATTGGGAAGTCAAACTTATTCGAATTGAAGCCACCAAAATCGCAGCCTTGGAACTGTTCGGCTAAATATGTGGCACGCTCTGCAAACGTAGGCTCGTTAGCAACATCAGCATCGTAAATGCCGTGAATTAAAGAAGCTTCTATTGGGATGGGGATTTCGGGGTTAAAACGCAAGGTGTTACGTATCTCTGTGCCATCAGGGAGTAGTTTGATATAGGCTAACTCAACAATGCGATCTGTTGAAATATTGATTCCAGTTGTTTCAAGGTCAAAAATAACAAATGGGCGTTTGAGTTGAAGTTTCATAATTGGCTTTGCGTTGGCACGCAAGGTAAGATTATCGCTAAGATTATGCTACTTTTTGTTCGCCATCCTCACTTGTTTTACTCGATTTGAATTGTTGTTCGCGCGATTTATGTGCGTTGTAATTGACATCATATCCTCTGATTCCGAGGTAAAACCAACCACCAATGATGCATAATCCTCCAAAAGGTGTAATCATTCCAATCCACCTTAGTTCATCGCCAAAACCTAGGATAAAGCGGGTAGACAAAAAATATAATGATACCGAAAACAAAATGATACCAATGCTCCAAAGTGCATATACTCGCTTAACAATGCTCTCTTTTAACTTGCGCAAGTGCATGCCAATAAAAAGCATTGCCAATGCCTGAATAAGTTGGTAACGAACGCCCGTTTCAAAAGTGGCAAGTTCTGTTTCACTCAATTGTGCTTTGAGTGCATGCGCTCCAAAAGCGCCTAAAATGATGGCTGAGCCAGCCCAATAACAAGCGGCAGAAAAAATGGTATGTTGGAGTGTACGATTGGTCATTGTTTTAACAAAAGGGTGTTCACAATTACGGCTTAGACTTGCAATTGACCGAACTATTTTTGATAAACCATAAAAATACATGAGTAGATCGCTGTTAATTGGTGTGATAGGAACACTTGCTTTGGTAATTGGACTTTCGTTTTTTTTCTACAACCGATACATTAAAGTAAAGTATAAAGCCGCAATTGAAGCGGTTCCGGCTGATGCAGCCTTGATTCTGGAGGCATCTGATATGATTGCTTGTTGGCAATCGTTTAAGGCAAATGATGTTTGGAAGGATATACATACAAACGAGGCATTATCAGGTTTAGATGCGCAAATGAATACATGGGATTCAATCTTAGCCACAGACCCCGATTTTAAAACTATGGTTGCTGATAACAAAACGGTTGTTTCCTTTCATGCCAATAAAGGACGTCATGTTTCTTTGTTGTGGGTAGTGGAAACACGCAATCAGTTATCAGAGGAACAACTCGTATCTAGTTTATTAAAATTAACCAGTACAAAATTGGTTAAGCGTTTGTTTGATAAAGAGGTTGTGTACGACTTGGTGAATATGCAACAACAACCTGTTTTTTCAGTGTCAGTTCGTGAGAACCTGTTAATGGTATCAACAGATGGTACTTTGGTCGAAGAAGCCGTTCGCAAGCTGAAGTACCAACTCAATAACCATTCAAACGGATTTGATCAAGCGCGAACATTGGCAGGAGTGAGTTCGAATTTAAACCTCTATGTGAACTACCAATACCTGCCCGATTTGCTGGCTGTTTTTCAAAAGGAAGAACACAAACAATTGTTTAAGCACTTGCAATCATTTGCCAACTGGAGTGTGTTTGATATCCAAATACAACCAAACCAATTGGCTATCCAAGGAATTACATACACGGACGATTCGTTGTTTCAATGGCTGGATTTGTTTAAAACCCAGAATCCAATAGAATCAACTGATGGGGCTTATTTGCCATCACAAACTGCTTACTCTTTATCGATGCATTTTAGCAATTATCCCCAATTTTATAACGACCTAACAGAGTATTTGCAACATGCTCAATTGGCAGAGGTGTACACACAATTTGCAGACAGTATTGAAGCCAAATACGGTTTGGGATTGCAAGATAAACTTGTATCATTGATTGGTAACACTGCAATACTTGGTATAGCCGAACATTCATCTGACGATATTCATGCACATACTTTTGGTTTTGTGCAAATGCAAAATGTGCAGTTAGCAGAAACCATTTTTGAAAAATACCAACGGGCTTTAGCTCAAAAGGGCGAATCTGATTCAACCTCTTTTGCCTATCTTAACCAAACCATTTACAGGGCTAAGTTTGGCAATTACTTTAAGTTGTTTTTCGGAAAACCTTTTGAAAACCTCGATAATCCATTTTATGCATTTACCCCAAATGGAATGATTATGGCCAATCGGTTGGAAGTGATCCAACAAGTATTGGATGCATTTGCCAATCAGCAAACCTTGGATCAAAATCCTGCGTATGCAAGCTTTATGGAAAGCAACTCGGGCACAAGTAATATTAGGTTGTGGATGGCTCCAGGTAAATGTTTAAGCATCCCTAACGGTTTTGCCAATGATACCACCATTAGTTTAATTAGCCGCCTACAATATGATATCCAAAAGTTTGAATGCATCCAAATTCAATATGCCAATACAGGCAATAGTGCGTTTGTAACCAATGTTCAATTTGCCTTTAAGCCATCGTTCAATGAAGATACCAAAATGTTGTGGGCAACCCAGTTGGACACTGCAATGATGGGTAAGCCGCATATTGTATTCAACCATGAAACCAAACAAAACTGTGTATTGGTTCAGGATAGCAATTCCAATCTGTATTTTATTTCCAATTCAGGGGTAATTCTTTGGCGCACCAAATTATCAGGTCGAATCATTAGTGATGTGTACACAGTTGAAACAAATGGAACCGGTAACTGGGGTTACTTATTCAGTACTGAAAACCAAGCATGTTTAATTGGTGCAAATGGAAACAACTATTATGGTTATCCAATTCGATTCCCTGGAAAAGCAACTGTAGGTATTCAATTGTATGATGTATACGAAGACAGTTCTTATCGGTTTTTTGTGCCATTATCTAACCAAAAGGTAATGGGTTATATGCTCAACAGCAAACCCATAGTTGGTTGGAATCCAAAAACAGTTGCGAGCAATTGGGTTACGCGAATTTCGCTAGTTAAGCATATGAATCAACCTTATATAATGGCAACAGATGCACGAAACCAATTGCAGGTTATTCATATGGTAAGTGGAAAGCCATTTGTGAGCGGTATAACGGCATTGCCAGCATTGGCACCGTTTGGTTTATCGGTTGACTCAGCAAACACATTCATTTGGGTATTAGACTCTACCATGCATGTACTAAATTACCAAATAGGAGCAGACTCATTGCCAATAGTACAATCAACAATCTCATTTACTGATACACCGCATACTGTTTATATTAAACCACAACCAACAGGTTATTTGGCATTGGCACATAGCAAAACGGGAATATATAGCGTCAGTTCTAATAACGAAAAAGGATACCAATTGGCGTTACCCGATAGCAGCACGTGGAAATCGGCTTGGTTAACGGATGCAACTCAAAATACAGCCATTGGTTATGCCAATAGAACCAATGGTAAAATGTATGTTTTGCGTACCAATGGCGATTTATACCAATCAATGCCATTGGATGGTAAATCAGCATTTACAATAGGAGATTTACTTCAAAATAAATCAAATTGCATTGTGGTTCAGGATATAAATAATAAATTGCGTGCCTACAAATTGAAGTAATTCAATCATACCTACAACCTATGCAACAACTCAAAATAAGCATGGTGGCTTTCGCAACCACTGTCCTGTTTTCGTCTTGCTTAAAAGAAACCATTGACGAACTTTCAACCATCAAAGGTGTAAAAGCCAATCCTCAGTTTTCAGTACCTTTAGTTAACGCAAGTATTGGTATTAAGGAGGTATATGAAACATATGCCAAAAGCGCATTAATAACCGAAAAGCCTGACGGCCAAATTGTATTTGCGTATGAAGGATCTGATAAAGTAGGAGGGGCTTCGTTTGGCCCGCAATTTATTTCAATTCCAGCCATTCCAATCGACATTTCATTGCAAATGAATCCTTTGGTAATTGCTGCTTTTGAAGCGCAGAATGGATTTAACCTTTCGGTAGCCGACACGGTTCAAATACCAACGAGCAATAACGAGTCGCTCAAAAATATTGGCATTAAAACAGGCCAGTTTAGGTTAACCATTAATAATACGTTTCAACACAATACAGATATCGTTATTCGATACCCGGGTATTCGAAAAAATGGTGTGCCACTGGAGGTAAATGCAAACTTGGTTTATTCAGGAGGAGGTTCTACTTCCTTTTTTCAACAAGTAGATTTAGCAGGTTATGAAATTGATTTACGAGGCGCAAATAACGCTGGTAATGCCATGGCATTTGAATACCAAATTGCGATGGTTCGCAATCCAGCTAATCCAACAACAGTTGCCAATCAGTTATCAATAAACCAACAAATTCAAATTGGTTCATATGCATACCTAACTGGATATTTAGGAAAGTTTGAATTGATTAAAACTTCTGAAGCGGAACAGTTGGATGTGTTTGCACAAAAATCTGGAGATTTGTTTTTTAAAGATCCTCGTTTGGTAATCAAAGTGGTTAACTCTTTTGGTATCCCAGTAACTGGCCGAATCAAAAATTTACGTGTAACCACTAAAGAAGGCAGTGATTTAGCTGTAGTCATCGATGCTTTTAAAGATACCTTTACCTTAGCCACTCCGGCTAATTTAGGTGAAGTAGCCATAAGCCAATACCCAATTAACAATACCAATTCTAATATTGATGATGTGATTAATTCAACTCCAACTTATATAAAGTATGATTTAGAGTTTTTTGCTAATTTTAATGAAATACCAGCCGATAACTTTATTGCCGATACAAGTTCTTTTACAGTTTTTACATCCACAGAATTGCCTTTAGATGTAAAGCTTGAGAATTTCTTTATAGAACAACGCAACAAAAAATCATCAACTGATACTTCTGTAACAGATGTATATGAGGTTGAGCGTGCCGGATTAACAGTTGAAATAAGCAATTCATTGCCTTTTGATGTCGAACTTCAAGTAGTGTTTTTATACGACTCAATCGCTCCAGATAGCTCTGTAATTACATCTGTAGTAGACAGTTTGTTCAATGAACCCGTTATTATCAGAGGGGGTATTGTAAATGCAGATGGAGATGTTACGGCACCTGCAATTGCTTCAATCAAAGCAGAGGTAAATAAATTTAAGTACAACCGCATTCGTGCCAGCAATAGATATATCGCAAGGGCTGAAGCAAACTCGTCAATCTTCAACGGTAATAGGGCATTTGTTAAAGTGAAAACGGATCAAAAATTAGATATCAAAGTTGGAGCAGACGCTAAGTTAATTTTTAAGCCATGATGAACAGAAATATTTTACTCGCCATGAGCATCACCTTGGCTTTAAGTGCGGTTGCTCAAAATGATTTAACCATGCCAGGATTGCGAAATACATTCCAAGCTTCGCAATACAATCCGGCAATTATGATGGAGAATAAATTAAGTATTGGTTTGCCTGTACTTTCCAATTTCCACATTACCAATGCACGCACAGGTATCACCATTCAAGATATAATTGATAGCAAAGATCCGAATGACAGTTTGATAGACTTGAATAAATTACATGGAAAAATCAAAGATGATGGCATTGGTATAAACAATGTATTTAACTACGATTTATTGCACGTTGCTTTTCGTTTTGGCAAATACCAAGTTGGATTTCATTCAACATTGCGAACTGAAAACAATTTTTTAATTGGCAAGGACTTTTTAGGGTTTGCATTTTTTGGCAATGATTATTTTAGAGGCCAAACTGCAGAAATTAACCCATTGTCAGTTTATTCGTTGCAGTACATTGAAAATGGTGTAGCACTGTCGCGTAAGTTGGGAACATTTACCGTAGGCGCAAGAGCCAAGTATTTACAAGGTTTGGCAACTGCAAGAACAGATAATCTTGGCCTTTCATTTACCACTCCAAACAATCCAATTGATCCAATTTCGGTGCGTACCCGAGGTAGCTTGTATACCGCAGGTATTCCGTTGTTAACAGATAGTGTAAGTGGTGAAGATCCGAATAAAGAGGATAAACAATTTGATGTAACGAATTTATACAGTTTCCAAAACAGTGGTTTTGGATTTGACTTTGGAGCAACTTACACCTTCAATGAGAAACTATTTATTGCAGCATCCGTTATGGATTTAGGAGGTATCAAATGGAAAAAGTCGGTATATAAATATGAACTGCCAGGCAATACTGTGGAGTGGGGAGGTTATACTTACGATATCGTAAACGATTCAAGTTCTCGTACCGAATTTTCTGATAGTTTGGTGAGCCTGCTGACCGATGCAAATGTTACCCGCGGTACATTTACCACACCACTGAATACCCGTATTTTTTTAACAACCGAATACCAATTTACCAAACGTGATCGTGTTGGAATTACGTATCAAGGACGCAGGGTGCTGAATACATTTCAATCGGCTTTCGCAATTGGATACACCCATCGGTTTTTTAGAAGTTGGGATATCACAGCCAACTACAGTTACTTGAACAAGTCATTTAGAAATATTGGATTGGGAACCTCATTTAACTTAGGTCCCGTGCAATTGTATTTTGTATCAGACGATATTTTAATTTGGTTTAAGCCCAATACCCAAAATACCCTTTATTACCGAATGGGAATCAATTTGGTATTTGGCAGACCTCCCAAGAAAAAAGATTAGTGATCATGAAGAGATTGAATGGTTAACCACGCCATCAATCCAGTACTTAATTCTAACGCTGATTCATCAATATCAAAGGTCGGTGTGTGCACTCCTGATACAATACCTTTTGCTTCATTGCGTGTGCCTAGGCGGTAAAAACATGCAGGCATTTCTTGAGAGTAATACGCGAAGTCTTCTGCTGCCATCCAAATATCCAAGTCTACCACATTTGTTTCACCTACATAAGCAATAGCTGCTGCTTTGGCTTTTCTTGTGGTTTCAATATCGTTTCGTAAAAATGGATACCCTTTCCTTATTTCAAACGAACAACTTCCTCCCATAGAGGCGGCAAGTTGTTCAGCTGTTCTCAACAACAGTTCATGTGCCTTGGTTCTCCAAGTTTCATCTAAGGTTCTAAAGGTGCCTTCCAAATACACTTGATCTGGAATAATATTAGTTGCTCCATTGGCAATCACTTTTCCAAATGATAGTACAGATGGAACAATTGGGTTGGCATTTCGACTTACAATTGACTGCAATGTAGTAATAAGGTGTGCTGCGATTAAAACAGGATCAACCGTTAAATGTGGCATTGCTCCATGTCCCCCTTTTCCAGTAATGGTAACATACAATTCATCTGTGGAAGCCATGTATAAACCTTCTCTAAAACCAATAGTGCCAGCAGGTAACAATGGCATCACGTGTTGGCCTAAGATTGTTTGTGGTTTGGGATTTTCAAGCGCACCATCCGCAATCATTAAAGAGGCACCACCAGGAAGTTTTTCTTCACCGGGTTGAAACAGCAGTTTAACTGTTCCATTGAACTCATGTCGCAACTGTTGCAGAATAGAAGCTGCGCCTAGCAATGAGGCGGTATGCACATCGTGTCCGCATGCATGCATTACACCCTTGTTTTTAGATACGTATTCTGTATTGTTTTGTTCTTCAATTGGCAACGCGTCCATATCCGCTCGCAGTGCAATGGTTTTGCTTTCCGGATTATTTCCACGTATCAAAGCTGTTATGCCGGTTTGGGCGGTATAGGTTATTTCAGTTATTCCTAAACTGCGCAGTTGTTCAGCAACATAAGCCTGAGTATTGGTTTCCATGAACGACAATTCAGGATATTGATGGATATGGCGCCTCCAAGCAACTACTTGGTTGTGCTGCTTGCTTGCCAACTGTTTAATTTGATTCAATACATTCATTGTTTCCAAAAATAATACAATTGTTTACGAATGAAAGCTAATCGCATAATTGCACGTAAAAGAGTCACCAGGTTTAAGTCGTAAAATTCCTGGTTTTGTTGAAACATCATCATGCCCATCAGTAGAGTCAGCAAATCCGCACCAAGGTTCTATACATACAAATGCTGCTGACCCTTTTTGGCTCCAAATTCCCAAGTCAGTTAATCCGTTTGTAACCATCTGTATTGAAAAAGGGGAGTCCTTTTTTTGGAGGGTAAATTGTTTGGATTGCAACTGGTGAAACACTACCGCATCTTCATCAAACAATTGAGTATTTAAGGACAAAGTATTGCTATTGTTTAAAAGCGGTTTCGACCTGCCGTCAAATAACCCTTGGGACAATAACATCCTGCTTGCTGTTTCTGGTTTTTCAAACAACAATATGCAACTGTTTAAGTCATTGTCTGGAATAGCGAACCCTGGATGAGCGCCAATGCTAAAATATATTTCTTTAGAATCAGTATTACAGATTTTATAGATACATTGAAGCGTACGTTGATTGAGCTTGTATGCTATTTCCAATTCAAAATGATACGGGTATACTTCTAAGGTGTGTGCGTTAGAAGCTAATTTGAAAACATGTTCATTGTCTGTTTTTTTAATGGTGTTAAACAATGCATCACGCGCAAAACCATGCTGACCCATGGGGTATGCTGTTCCATCAATTAACAGTTGATTGTTTTTAACTTTACCTACTATTGGAAATAGCACCGGGGCTGTTCTTCCCCATACTTCTGGGTTAGCTTGCCACATGTATTCATAGCCAGTTTCTTGGTCCTTTACACTCTTTACTTCAGCACCTTTTGATTCAATGTAAATGTGTAGCCATTGGTTTTTCATATTGTCAAAGAAAGCAAAAAGCAAGTGAAATTGATTTTTTGAATTTCAGAAATGGGTTATCTTCGCCACCCAAATTATTAAACAATTATCATTATGGGTAAAGGAGATTTAAGATCAAAAAAAGGCAAAATGAAAAATGGATCATTCGGTCGTTCACGCAACAAACGTGTGTTAAAGTCTAAAAACAGTCCTAAAAAAGCAGCTTAAGTTAATTACATTAATCCCTAAAGGAGATTAATGTTTTGGTCAGCTTTATTTTAGCGGTTAAAGTTGTCCCGAAAAACCAAACAGCTTTGTTGTAGTTGTTTTTCGAGGATCCGAGAGGCAGAGCGAAATCGGAGATTTCGATTGCTTCGGGAGTAGACACAAACCATTTGAGCTAAAACAAATATATTGCAACCGAATTGCTGCGGTGGTGGAATT
>JALONP010000031.1 GCA_025454875.1 Bacteroidia bacterium
CTGCACCTTGACGTTGTGATTTGCTTTCAGATTTTAAGTAACGATCTTTGAATACACTGTAGTTCTATTCGTTGTTTCTTTGCTTTTAGTTGTGATTTGCTTTCAGATTTTAAGTAACGATCTTTGAATACACTACAATCACATTGCCTCCTAAGCCTCCACCAGTTGTGATTTGCTTTCAGATTTTAAGTAACGATCTTTGAATACACTATACCTCAGTGTTATTTTCAATAAATCAGCTACTTATGCAACAAAAATTGATTAAAAAAAGTGTATCAAATAGAGCCGTCTCATTACACAATGAGGCGGTTTTTTCGTTTTAAAACAGTTCGAGTTGCTCATATGGTGTTTCTTTTTCGGCCAGTTTTTTCCCATAAAACAGTTCCATCATACCAAATTGTTTGTCGGTAATGCACATAATTCCAATATGGCCTTTTTCGGGTAGTTCCTTTTTAACCCGGTTAATATGCACATCGGCATTCTCCCGGCTTGGGCAGTGGCGCATGTAAATACTAAACTGAAACATGGTAAAACCATCGCGCATAATTTCTTTACGAAATTTGCTGGCTATTTTACGTTCTTCAGCAGTTTCAGTTGGTAAGTCAAAAAATACAAGTACCCACATAATTCGGTATTCATTTAGTTTCATACAAATTCAGGATATAAAATACGCTTTGCAGAGCCTTCGTAACATTCAACCAAACTTGCAGTTGTTCGTTGCAGGCCAACCATCAATGGACTTCTTTTACCATCAATTTTAATATCAACTACTGGTATTGAAAGTAATTGTTTTTTAATGGTGCTATTTAGTTCGTCAAATGCAACCCCGCTCTTCACCATACCTAATACAATTTGGTCTACAAACGGTCTGTACGGTTCCATTATATCATCTGCTAAGGCATACGCGTTGTATTGGTTTCGGTGAAAAATACCTAGTGTAGCCAATAATCCAGATGCAACGAGTCCACGAGCAACGGTAGCTCGCAATATTGAATAGCCATAATTTAACAGTCCATTGGGTTGCGCTCCTTCACGTTCGCGTTTAAACTCGATGTGCTTTGGAAATAAGTTTTTCCAGTAATATGCCGCTGCTCTTGCCTCGTGGTATTCGCCATCTCCACTTTTCACATCATTTGCCCATAAATGCATGTTTTGTGTTTCAATTCCAATTTGGCTAAGTAATGCGGCTTGGTTGGTTATTTTAGCTTTCACCGTTTGTTGCCAAAGTTGTTTCTTGAGTGGTACACTTGCATCAATTTGTTTCTTAAATCTAACTTGTTGCAATGTATGCCCGCTTAAATTAAGCATTAAACCCGAAGGGAGGTGTTTGTCATCGCAGTTAATAAAGGCTACATTGTTGTCAAGCAGCCGTGTAAGCAAATGTTGGGTAATGGTTATTTGCTGGTGGTCTAGAATCACAATTCCGATATCTTCAATAGGAATGGTATTGCCCAGCATTTTATCAAAGCCTTTGGCATGTGGTACATTGATAACCAATTGTTCGTTTTGACAACACAAGTACGCTGGGTTGCCAAAGTAGAGTGTTTTTTTGATCATACCAGTTCGATTGGGGAAACACCCTTACCTAAAATCATGCCAATCAATCAATTACTGTATTAGGAATCAATAATCAATATTTATTTTTACAAATTGATTCTGTTGTAATATGCACGGTCTGGCCGCCAACAGTGGTTAGTATTTATAATTGAAGCTTTTGTTTTTGATTTATTTTGGAAGGTGTTTTGGAATGGAGTGGCTTGTTTAATGTAAAGCATAATATACTCAGCAAAAATCAACTCAATAGCTATATATTTACATTGTTTATAATTTTACCCATCAACCCTAAATAATTTTATCATGATTGCAAAAGTATTTGTCTTTTTATGTTGCGTTGCCTCTGTGGTATCAAGCAACGCCCAGCAAGCAATGACGTTTCAAGAAGCAGAAGCCCAAGGTATTCGTATATCGTTTTTAGATAGTACCTATCCATCTGCAATGAATGTAGATACAGCATTGGCTGTATTTAAAACCGATGTGGAGCAACAAGCAATGTACAACGCTTATTACAAACTGCTGCAAGACTTTGGAGCATATTTACATGCCAATAAGTATGCATGGGATAAACCCACAAGGTGTTTCAACCGGATTTATTTTTCTCCCGAAGGTCGTATCGATTATTTTCTGTTTAATTTTTTGGGTAAAACCGAATCCGAGAATCCATCAGTTGCGCAACAACAAGCCTTTAAAAGGTTGCTAAATGGGTTTATTAGTGATTACCAGTTTGAGGTTAAGGCGAGTACCAAGTTTGCACAATGCAGCCCTACAACGTATAAGCCTTAGTTATAACACTACTTTTACCCGGTTACTAAACAACTCATCGTAATTGATTGCAAAATAGGTTCACCTAACTAACGTAGTAAAGCCTAACAATGGAAGCGTTTTTTTAGTAAGTTGTAATAAAACAGTATATGGCAATACAGTTTGAACTTAAGAAATTTGATAGCGGCATGCATTATATTTTGCTTGACGCAAAAACGGTAAAAACCTTAACCAAAGGCAATAATAAGCGGGCTATTTGCAGGTTAAACAATGCAGTTGAATTTCATTGCGCAATGATGCCTAAAAAGGAAGGTGGATATTATATCAATATAGGTTCTGCTATTTGTAAAAAACTCAAGTTAAGAGAAGGAGTAGTGGTTTCAGCGCAATTCACTGTTGATGAAGCTGAGTACCAGTTTGAAATGCCAGAAGAACTAAAAGCGGTTTTAGATACTGATTCCAAAGCCAATGCCGTGTTTCATGCTTTAACAGAAGGTAACCAACGTGGGCTTATGTATTTGGTGTCGCAAGTAAAATCGAGTGATAAGCGCATTGAAAGGGCGCTTAAAATTGCATCAAAAATTAAAGACGGTATAACTTCACCAAGGGTTATTTTAAAGTAAGCATAGAGGCGGCTTTATTTACAATAGGCATTTACAATAGCTGCTGTGGGGTTATGTTAAATAAGTAAAACCATTGCCAATGGTATACCTACGCGCTTCGTTACCATTTTTGTATCTTGCATTTGATGTTTTTAGATGCTTGTTAAAACAGTTTAAATAAAAAATGATTCGAATTGCGTATACCATCTGTATCGTTTGTTTGGGCTTGACTATGCCCTTATTACAAGCGCAAAATGCCTATGTAATCGATAATTGGCAGGTTCAAGATGGATTGCCAACCAATAGCATTCGAGCCATTACCCAAACCCACGAAGGGTATTTGTGGATTGGAACCAACGGTGGATTGGCGCGGTTTGATGGATTAAAATTTACCCATTACGATATTGGCCGAATAGCGGTGCTACGCAGCAACCGTATTGTAGCTTTAATGGAAGATAGCCGCAAACGCTTATGGATTGGCACTTACGGAGGTGGTTTGTGTTATTACCAAGATGGAAAATTCGAGTCGTTTGATTTACGTAAACCAGGTTCAGCATACTGTACGCCTAATATTTTAAGGGAAATACCTGGGCGGGGATTATTTGTTGGTACAGGCGAAATGGGATTGTACGTAATTGCTCCAAATGGGAGTATTCAGCATTTTGATCAAAACGCAGGTTTATTGTCATTAGCGATTAATGATATTTTTACAACAGATGATCAAACCATTTATGTAAGCACGGCTAAAGAATTGTTGAAATATGAATCGGGTAAGCTCATTCCTTCCTTTATCAGAAGTGATTCGCTAAAATTTAGCTTATTGTATCGATGCGTATTTGATGAAGCACACCAAAGCATTACGGGACTTATGATTAAGAGTAAGGGCACACCACCAAGGTTGTTTACACTCAAAAAGAACAACCTTCAATTGGCTGGTGATATTGGTATTAGCCGAAAATTGTTTGGTACTAACCTAGCTTATTATAAACCATATGGACTTTTGTTACAAGATGCTAAGGGTGTTTTTGTGTTAAAACGAAAACAAAATGAAACTTCATTTCAATCAGAAGTATTGGTTGATGGAAGCAAATATGGGATTAACCACCTCACATGTTTTTTTATTGACCGCGAAAAAAATATTTGGATGGGTACAGAAGCCAATGGAATATATAGGTTAAAAAACAATCCATTTGGACAAATTGATTACCGTTTGGGAACTTCACTAAACAGCACTGTATCAATTGTGGGCGATACCAATGAACTCTATTGGTGTATTCCAAAAATTGGTATTGCATGTATGAAAAAGGGCGTAGTAACCATTTTGCCCAAAACCGAAAATTATTGGACTTTACTCAAGCATGGTGACACCATTTATGCAACAGGTTATGGCGATGGGTTTTTAAAAATTATAAAAGGTAAACCTGAGTTTATTTCGTATGGTGGTATAAAAGATGTTTGGGGAAAAGCCATGATGCGCTACCAAGATAAGTTGTGGTTAGGTAATTATGATAACCTGTTAATTCGCCAAAACAACCAATGGATAAGCCATCCAATACAAGAGGTGATGCGTAACAAGCGAATCAATCGGTTTTTTAAAGCATCAACAGGTACTGTGTATATCTGTGCTGATAAGGGCATTTATATTCTTAATCAAAACCTTCGCATTGATTCAGTAAGGTTTCAGAAACCAATGGCGCTGTACCATGTGCGCTGTGCTTATGAAGTGAATCCCACAACGTATCTTTTTGGTACTTACGGAAACGGATTAATTATATACCAAAATGGAAGAACGGTTGTTGTAAATAGCCAATTGGGATTGATTGATAATACGATTTCTGAAATTGTAAACCTAAACGGGTATTATTGGTTTACGGGAAACAAAGGCCTTAGCCGAGTTTCGGCAAATTCATTGCATGCATTTATTGCTGGAAAACAAGATTTATTAAATGCAAGTATTTATGATCAAAGTGATGGGTTAACGATAAGTGAATTTAACGGTGGCACACAAGAGAATAAACTGAGGCTTTATGGCAATACTTACGCGTTTAATTGCATCAATGGATTAACAGTAGTTGATTTTGACAAAATAGGGAACAATACCCACGTTCCTGGTGTAATGATAGAGTTGGTTACTGCAGGCGATAGTTTGGTTTCTCCTTTTGAACATGCAATTATTCCGTATGCCAATAACCGCATTGCATTTGAGTTTACATCACTTAGTTTAATATCGGCTAAAAATAACCGATTTAAATACTTGCTCAAAGGGTATGATAAACAGTGGCGCGAAGCGGGAACAGATCGCAAAGCAATTTATACCAACTTGGCCCCTGGTGAGTATGAGTTTACTGTTTTAGGGTCAAACAATGATGGGGTTTGGAGCAAAACGGGAGCTACTTATACTTTTACAATTAAGCCCCCCTTTTACCTTGCGTTGTGGTTTAGAACCTTGGTTATTGTATTGTTAGGGATTTTGATTTTAGGTATTATCTTGTTCATTATACGTTCTATTAAAAAGAAAGAAAAAGCAAAACAGTTATTGTTACAGCTAACTCAAAACGCAAGACTGAGTGCCATTTATGAAACGGAAGAGTTGGAGCGTAAACGAATTGCCGAAGACTTGCACGATGGAATTGGGCCGCTGCTTTCTACTGTTAAAATCAATTTGTCGCTTGCAGAAAGAAGCAACGAACCTTCGGCAATGATGCAAGATGCAAAAAACCAACTTGATCAAATTGCAACAGAACTAAGGAATATCACCTATAATCTTGTTCCAGCTTCGCTCAATACTTTTGGTCTTTCGATTGCCGTGACTGATTTTGTGCAAAAGATTACTGACTCATTGCCAATCAAACTTTATGCAGAAACAATAGGAGAGATTAAGATTCCGACATTGAGCCAAACCATTTTATTTAGGGTTATACAAGAAATAGTAAACAATGCGATTAAACATAGCGGTTGCAACGAAATTACCATCCAATTAATTGCGGATGATGGTTTGTTAAGGATAATGATTGAAGACGATGGAAAAGGATTTGACCAGCAAACTGCAACGAAAAAATTGGAAAGCCGTGGATTGAAAAATATTTTTGACCGATGCACTGCCTTAGGGGCGAGCATTCATTTAGATACCGAACTCGGACGAGGAACGGTATACACCATCGAAATACCTAACAGCTTATGATTAAAATTGCCATTGCAGACGACTATCAACTGTTTAGAGACGGATTGAAATTGCTGTTGCCTCATGAAGAAAAAATCCAAGTGATATGGACTGCTCAAAATGGGAAGCAGGTTCTTGTTGAATTGGAGAAACAACAACCTGATATTTTATTGCTTGATATTCAAATGCCTGAATTAAATGGAATTGAAGTATTGCAAGAATTGGCAAAAAAGTACACTCATGTAAAGGTGATTATACTGAGTATGTATATTGAAAAGATTTATGTTGAAAAGGTTTTTCAGTTAGGAGCATCGGGATACCTCTTAAAAAATGCAGGTAATGAAGAACTAATGCATGCTATCAAAATGGTGTATGAGGGCCATAAGTACTTTGCACCTGAGATAACGCAAGCGTTAATGCGGAAAACAGATGAAGTTCGTTTAACCAAGCGAGAGCATGAGGTTTTGATTTTAATTGCCAAAGAAATGAGCAACCCGGATATTGCAGAAAAACTGTTTTTGAGCGTTGAAACAGTGAACAGCCACCGTAAGAACCTTATGCGTAAATTAGATGTGAAGAATACAGCGGGTTTGGTAAAATATGCACTTCAGAACAAACTTATTGATTAAGATAATTCACCCAAAAAGGTGAGATAAAATCCCATGTTTGGTTAGTAACCATTTACAGTATTGAGTGAACCTTTGTGTCGTTCAATACTTGGTTATGAAAAAAACGTATTTCATTCTTTTTATTTTTTACCTTATAGTCATTGCTAATGCAAATGGCCAGGTAAATGTGTCTACTGGTCGTATTGTATTCAACGCTTCGCTGCATACAGTATCAGGAAGTACTTATACCTTTAACGACTCAACGTATATAGCTCAAGATGGAATACCCTTTAAATCCTTGTTATTCTCAGATGGGCTTATACAATTTGATACAACCACGCCAAACGAGTTTAAGCTTATTGGTCAGCAAAAGTTGTATGCAAAAGTTGGTAACAGTACGTTTCAATTGCTGTGGAATAAAACAACCAACGATACAGCAGTCATCGTAATTTCAAAACTTATGAGCGATACTGGGATCACCGTATCCAACGGAGCATCAATAGTTGTAAGTGGAGCTCCAGTGGTTGTTCAAAAAATGAGGATATGGGCAGCTACCGATTCAGTTTTGGTGAATAGTTCTGTTGGAATTAATGGTGTATTGCTTTTACCCGAAACTGGCGGAGCCATTACACACACAATTGATAGTAATAATTGGGTATTATTAACGGATACTGCTAATAACCTCTCCTCATTTACAATAGCAATTGATACCTCATTTTACATACGTGGTTTTGGATACAGAAGCAATCAACTCAAGTTTACTTATAATGAAAACACACGAAAATTCGCGCTTTATGGTGGCATTGTATATCGTATTGATAGCAATGATATTCCTGGCATGCTGGGTGATAGTGTCAACCCTGGTATGGTATATACAAATGGATCCATCAGTCAATTACGACTAACAGTTACTGATACATTCAGGTTGTTTAAGCAAAAGTTTTATCCAGAACAGTTTACCATTGCTTTAAATAATCAAGACTCTGTTTATGCAATCTATGGTAAGCTAGGCTTTGAGCTGAAAGGAACTATCATTAGGCTGTCGTTGGGCGACAGTGCACAGCCAGGTGCTATTGGAAATAAAGACAAGCTGGTTCATTTTGCTGGGAGCATTAATGATACGTTTAGTTTTAGGCAACTACATTTTAAGCCTAATGGGCTAACACTTGCATATGATACCAATGGTACATCCGGAAGATTTTATGCTTATGGTAATGTTACAACTGTAATTAAAGGTGATAGTGCAAATGCCGACTCTATTAACATGGAAATGGGAAATAAAGATTTTCCAGGTATTGAAATTATAGATGGTGAGTTGCAACAAATGGCTTTAGCCGCAACAGCAGATTTTAAGCTGAAAAATATTGTACTACAACCAGATACTGTTGGTTTTAGATATGAGCGTACCACAGATGTGTTTAATATGTATGGACGTTTGGGTGTTGAAGTTGATTCAACAACTTATCATATTGATGCAGGTACAATTAACAGCCCTGGCATTGTTATAGCAAATGGCAAACTCAGTTTGTTTAGGGTAAGTATTGATGATACGTTATCTATACGAGGTTTTAAACTCAAACCAAATCAGCTTACATTTCAATATGATACATTAGCTAATAATGCTTTTTCAGTATTTGGTTCGGCCACTGCAATTATCAAAGGAGATTCGACATCACCGGCAGATACAATATTGACATTGCTCGGTACTGAAACCAACCCAGGTATGCGCATTGAGAACGGTATTGTACAACACGTTAACTTAGGGCTTAATGGTACTTTTCATTTAAAACAAGTTGCGATTACACCTGATTCGCTTAGATTTCAATATGACCGAAGCAGTAAGCTCTTTGAACTTTTTGGTGGTATTTCGGCTACTGTAGATAGTGTGCAATACAAGGCTCAGTTAGGTACAGATAGCATACCTGGAGTACAGTTTTCAAAAGACCAACTCATCCATTTTGAGGCAATGATTATTGATACCATTGCCATAAAACAGCTTCGGTTTTTAGCCCAGCCAATTACCTTTACTTACGATACCTCTGGAAACAATACGTTTAGCTTGTTTGGCAATGCGATTGTTTATGTTGGTCAAGACACAATTAAAACCTCCTTGGGTAGCCGAGCAAATCCTGGTATTGTGATACGTGATGGTAAATTGCAATCGCTTAATGCAGGTATTACTGCTGGATTTTCGCTGAAGCAACTGTACATAGCTCCAGATAGTTTAACAATTGCTTATGATGGTGACTCTGCTCGTTTTGTAATGTTTGGCGGTGCTCGCTTTGCAATAGAGCGTGATACATTAAAGGTAGCATTAGGTAATATGTTGTCGCCAGGTATTGTTATTCGTAATCGTTCGCTAGAGCGACTTGAAATAGGCATTACAGATACCATCAGTATTAAATCGTTAAAGCTTATTCCACGCGGGCTTACCTTTCAATACCAAACAGGTAACTCTTTTGCCATGTTTGGAAATGTAACCTCCATTATTGAATCAGATACAATACAAGGAGTGTTAGGTACGCGACAACTCCCTGGTTTTTTAGTAAACAATGGTATATTACAACAACTAAACATTGGAATTATCAAAAGTAAATTTGAGTTGAAACGAATGGGTTTTGAAGCCGATACACTGGTGTTTAGGTATAATCGAATCCAAAATAGATACGAGTTATTTGGTGATGTTACAATAGAATTTGACAGTAACCGATGCGAGGTTAATTTAGGTACAGACCAAGCTCCCGGAGTTGTGCTGGCAAATGGTATTTTACAAAGGCTTAGTATTGGCGTTACTGATACGATTCGGATTCGCAACATCATTTTTGAGCCGCAAGCCCTCACTTTTCAGTACGATCAAAATGCCAATGAATATGAGCTTTTTGGTACAGCGAATACAATTATTCAGTCAGATACCATTAAAATAGATTTAGGTTCCGACACACTGCCGGGTATGCGTATTCGAAATGGAGAGTTAGAAGACTTTTCAATTGGAATCAGCGCTGAGTTCAAGCTAAAGAGTATTGATATCATTCCACGTAATCTTACTTTTTATTACCACAAAGCCATTAAACAATTTGGTATGTATGGAACATTGGATATCCGTTTTGATAGTAATTATATTGACTTAAACATGGGAACTGCATCTAATCCTGGGCTGGCTATTAACACGCAAAACGGAGATATTGAACATATCAATTTAACTACTACTGATACATTTATGTTGTACAGTTTAGTACTGCGTCCGGTTAATTTTAATTTTTCATATACACGTGCTACAGGTCGTTACAGTATGTATGGATCAGTAATGGCCGCACTCAAGTCCGATACAATTGAATTGAGCTTAGGCGACAGTGCAATGCCAGGATTCATTTACCAACAAGGTACGTTGCAGCAATTGCGCATGAGTATTTCTGATTCACTTACATTGTATCAGTTGCGCATGAAATCAAAGGGATTAACATTTGAGTATGTTCGATCGCTCAAGCAATATAAAGTATATGGTGATGTGACACTCGCTTTTAGTAATGAAAAAATAGAAGCAATTTTAGGCAATCAGCAAAGTCCTGGTATAGTGATTGAAAATTCAGAAGTACAATCAATCAACTTTGGTATTAGTGGTGACCTTGCGATAGGGGGTGTGAAGTTTAATGCACAACAGGCCACATTTGTTTACGATAAACAAAATAATTATTATGAAATGTATGGCACGTTGGGTTTTACATTGGAAAACGAATCAATTACAGCAAATTTGGGAACGCCAACATTGCCTGGATTTACCATTCGAAATGGCGAATTGTATGAGTTAAACATTGGAATTACCTCTGATATAAAAATAGGCGGACTTCGCGTAAGCACCCAAAATGTAGGATTGTTTTATGAACGTGAGCAGAACAAATCATTGTATGTAATTAGAGGAACTGTTGCAGTTCAAGAGCTTTGGAGTATTAGCGTTTCATTAGGCACGCCAACTGATCCAACCAAGGGCCTCGAAATTATGGTAGATCAAAATGGGAATACTCAGGTAGATGTAACCGACTTTTTAATAGAGGCTAAACATGTAAATTTTGGGGGAGTTACGTTTAATGATATTCGGGTTCGTTACAATAAATTACCAAATGGCTTTAGCATTGGTGGGGAATTAGATGTGGTTTTTCCTCCAGGATTTGAAGTAGGAGGGAAGTTGGCTTTTACCGAACAAAATGGACGTTTTACTTTAGATACAATTGCACTTAAATATGATGCTGGCAACACTGAAGGAATTGAAATAGGAGAAACAGGTATTTTCTTAACCCATATGGAAGGCGAAGTTGACCGCGTGCCGGGCAGTAATTTAGATTATAAGTTTTCAGGCGATGTTGTTGTGATTGCAGGTGGTAAAATAACTATTGCGAATACCTCATATGCAATGTTGCGTATTGAGGGCAAAGCAGAGGCAGATAAAGACCATTTGTTTTTAGATAACAATATTCAAATAGCAGCATATAACACCAACAATAAATGGGAGGGACTTTATGGCTCTGGTGAAGTTTCGGTAGATATCAATTGGAAAAAAGGAGAGTATACGGTTAAAGGTTCCCTTACGTATTATAGTATGGTAGAATTTAAGGCCGAAGCTTATTATCACACAAATGGTACAATGGGTGCAATGGGTGAGGTAGATTTAGTGGTTCCTGATTTTATCCCAATTATTGGTGGGTCAACACTTGCAGGCATTGATGGAGCGGTAAGGTATTCGAAACATGATTTAAACAATAGTGTAGCTGCAGGTTGGACAACAGTTAATCTCGAAGTGAAAACGGTAACGATTGGGGCGGAGTATAATTTTGGTAAAAATAGAGTTCGTAAAATTGGAGCCTCAGATGTTAAAAATCTACAAACAGCCATCAGTTCGGATGATAATGCCACACAGCGAATTGACTTTTTTATGATTAATGATCATACCAAAGCTGTGACCCTAAAAATTAAGTTGAACGACCCGTCACAAAGTGGCTTATTTATTTCTTCATTGATATCTGGAGCCTTATTTAACCAAGCATCTATGCGTTTGTATACGCCTCAGCCTGGCCAACAGGGTATGATTGATATTGGAAAACATTTGCTTGGCGGAACCTATAACCCCCAACAACCCTATACATCACCCGACTATGTTTTTTACTATGATACAGTTAATGTAAATGGTATTGTGATTCATTTTACAGGACTTGCCACCAATCATAATGAAGCGCTACCTGTTGGAATGTATAACCTCATAACCAAAATGCCTGTTGATGTTCCTGCGTATACAATAGAAGTACAATCACATTATATGTCGCCATTAGTTGTTGTAAATGGGTTGTTTGACAAAACAACACGTAATGTTGAGGTGAAATATGAGAGTAGTATCTATATTAATGACTCTGCCCGTATTCACCTATATGAAACGGATACTCCATCGTATAATGGAAAATATATAGGTTTTACTTATCTAGGAGTTTCAGGAACGGAAGGTGAACAAAAGTTCACAGGGAGCTATACCTATATCCCTGATCTCGATTCAGCAATTGTTGAGCATGATTCATTACACAGACCTATTCGTAAGGAACCACTTGTAAAAGCGAAGAAAGTTTATGTGTATGCAGTAATCGAAGATGGTGTGAATGAGCCAATTTATTCGGAGTTACAAGCAGTGCAAATTGAGCCACAAACAATACTCACATTGGATGTAGTGAGTCAATCTGTATCAGGAGGCCAACAACAAGCAGCACAAGGGAAAGTAGAATTTGATATTGATATTGCTTACACGAGATACAGTGATATCGAAGGATTTTCTTTTACGGTTTATTACGATTTTGACGATGCAGGTTATAATGGATTTGCTATTCCTTCTCTTACCAATATTTCATTATCAGCGTTGGAAAATGAAGATTCCCTTTTGCAATACATTATATCTGATTTAAATAAGTTAGGAAACTCTGCAACATTGTATTTTTACGTAGTGGGTAAAGGATTGCGTAGTGGTGCTATTCGTTCTGCATATACACATGCGGTGCACTTCACATCACCTTTTATTGTTAAAGTTATTTATAATCAAAATAACAATAGGAGAGATGTAGAACGTATGCAAGTATGGCTCGACATGAATGCAAATCAGACTTATGATCAAGGTGTTGATATTGTTGCATCAACAGATCACCATGGTGAAGCGTCATTTTTTGTTGGTCATGGAACATATACAGTTGGTCTTTTGCCAGATAGTATTCAGCTTGCTGCAAATACACAAGTTGAATTAAAACGTACAATTGATTACTTACCAACTAGACCAGTATATACTGAATTTACAATCATGCCACCTGCACTTAGCGTTGCGATTAATTATACAATGAAAGATAAAAGTAATTCGGATATACTCTGGGCTTTACTCGGATATCCAATGTACAAAAATTACTTTTTTATAGATTTAAATGGGAATCGTATATGGGATAATGGAGAACCACGTGAATTTATTAATAATAGTGGTGAATGCACCCTTAAGGCACAACAATCGCATGTTATGGTATATTATGTTGATGTATTAGCTACTTCAACTCAACTATCGGTTAACGACCGCAAGAAATTAAGTTGCACTAAAATGAAGGCATCGTTAGGCGCTAATTCATTAAGTGTTTCTAAAGTAGCTAATCAATATGGAATTGTGCTTGATAGCAGAGATGCTAATGCCGATAATCAAATTGAACTCAATTTAAATGGAGTACTTGAAAATTTTTAATATCATGAAAAACATACTCGTCTATTTCTTATTGTTCTTAGTTCATTTGTCGGTAAATGGACAAATACGAATGCTGAAAACCATTTCGGGTCATCAACACAAACCACATGATATGTATGGCTGGCAGGTATTACAAAATGAAACTCAGTTATTTGTATCATCACCTTACGAAGACGGAATCAATATGAACGATGGGTCTGTTTATATTTATAACAATATAAATGGAACAATTCAGTTTGCCCAAAGGATAATGTTGGCAAACCCAGTTGCGTTTGCACTCTTGGGACAGTTAATGGCAACTGACGGAAACAACCTTGTTCTAACTACTGCCACATCAGTACAAACACCTTACGGAAAAGGGTATATTCATCTTTATGTTAAATCAGACTCAGGTTGGCAGCATGTAAATACCATTGCAGAAACAGTCTTTAAGGGTCAACCAACTTCAATTTCTTTGCACCGACAACATCTCGCAGTTGGATCGGCAATATCAACGGAAGAGCATCCACATGGGTACGTTGAGGTATTCAATTTAAGTGATGGAATCGTGAACGGCTCTAAAAAAATTGAAGTAATGACCCTAAGCAATCAGCAAGTAATTGGGCACGCAGTTGATGTGCATGATGATTACCTTGTATGCTCGTCCACTCATGCATCAGGTTCCCAATATGCATCTGGAAAAGTATGGGTGTATAAATGGGTTAACCAAACGTGGGAGTCGCAATTCGATATTGAACATGCTGATGGAAGTCCATATGATTTTTTTGGGATGTCGGTGTCTATTTCATTTCCTTATGTTGCAATAGGCGCTCCACGTCAGTCTGTTGGTGGCGGTAAAAACACAGGTGCAGTTTATATTTACAATATCGTTAACAATGCATATACACTTGAAGCAAAACTGCTACCCCAAGGCAGTGTTGCTGAATATGACTATTTCGGATCGAGTGTGAGTATCGAAAATGACCATGTAGCTGTAGGGGCTTATGGAGATGATTTTTCTGGGAAAAATGCTGGAGCGGCCTATTTGTTTAAACGAATGAATTCAAATTGGTCATTACAGCAGAAATTTACTTCCAATCAAACGAATATCCATGGTAGTTTTGGTTCAAGTGTGCATCTTTATAAGCACAGGTTATTAGTGAGCGCTCATCTTGAAGAATTAGATAGCAACACGAACCACGGAGCGGTTTATTATTATCCAAACGTAACTTTAATTAATGGGCTAACCAATATTACTGAGCAACCTAAAGGTTCATTATTTGCATACCCTAATCCTTTTAAAGATCAATTTATAATTAAAAATTCGCATGAAGTAAAGATGCAACAATTGGAAGTTTATACAAGTACAGGTCAGTTACTCTTTACCTTTACGGATAAACAATTACAAAATACAACCATTGATACGAAATCATGGGAAACGGGGTATTATTATCTAGTATTTACTTGCGTTGGTGAGCAGTACATTCAACATGTAATCAAAATTGAATAGACGATAGGTATTCAATTTAATAATGTTTTTAGTTTCGTCATAGCCCAACGCTTAAACACTTGGTAAAAATCAATTGTGTTTGCCAATTGTAACTTTACAGTGTCTATTGTTTTTGTAATAAAGGGATTGAGGATAGTATGGTACGGCCCAATCAAACAAACGCTTTACTTCTAACAGCTCAATTGTTAAACACAACACATTTATTGATTATCTGCTTAAAACGCGTATACTTGAATAGAAGGATTTAACATCTTTCACCCACACTCAATGAATTTACTCAAGGCAGTTACCAAGCCAATTGAATTGCCCTTTTGGTGGCTTGATGCTATGGTTGCCATTCCGCGTATGGTTAGCGGATATTTGCTCACATCTAGTTTTGGTGCCGAAAAATTTGGTATGCCATGGTCGCCAGCAGATAATAACTTAGGATTGTTTGAAGTGGCTTATTGGTTTCCGAGTGATGTTGCCAATTACGGAGGGATCTTCGCTTTATTTCCAGTTTTTTTCGCGTGGACTGCAGCATTTAGTGAAGCTGTTGGAGGTTTGTTATGGTTAATTGGATTGCAAACCCGCATTGTTTCGTTGCTCATTGCAGCAACTATGTTGGGGGCCATCTTTTTGCAACAGTATACCCAAGGTATTTGGAACATGTTGCCTGCTATGGGTTTTTTATGGGTATCTGTGTACACCTTGGCATTGGGTTCAGGTAGATTTGGTATTGATTATTTGGTTACAGTAAAATCAAATCAATGAAAATAAAGTATATATATATTGCATTGAGTGTGGTGTTATTAAGTATTGGTTGTGTGCAGCCAACGCGTAAAGTGGTGGTTAAAGTTATACTGCGTACTACTGGCTTAGGCACAGTTCAAACTGCGGGATTAAGAGGCAGTGACAAACCATTAAGTTGGACTAACGATTTTGCATTGACACCAGTAAAAACGGATACTTTATATGAGGGCCATTTTACCCTCGTTACTGGATATACATTTACCGAAGTAAAATTTACCCTCAACGGCCAGTTCGAGGCATTTGAATCGAATCGCAGAATTGTATTGAGCAATCAAGACACAACCGTATACGAAGCAGTATTTAACCAAACGCCTTAACCATACAACTTATTATTTATGGAGCTCATTCCGCAGTACCTTACAATCGTTTTTATACTCACTACCTTACTCACAATTGCGTTGTTTGGCAAAGCAACAAAACATGTTCAAATAACAACTTGGGTAATTGGAATTTGGTTGTTATTTCAAGCAATCGTGGGTTATTCGGGTTTTTACAGGGTAACCAATACCTTTCCTCCTCGGTTGGTTTTATTGGTGTTGCCACCGTTGTTGTTAACGGCATTTTTATTTACCACAGCCAAAGGCAAAAGTTATATTGATGCGTTGCAATTGAAATGGTTAACACTAATGCATATTATTCGTATACCAGTTGAGTTGGTTTTGTATGGATTGTTTACCTATCAAGCAGTTCCAGAATTGATGACGTTTGAAGGGCGTAATCTGGACATTATATCGGGCATATCTGCCCCCGTTGTATACTATTGGGTATTTGTTCAAAACAAATTTTCGAAAGCGTTATTGCTATGGTGGAACATCATTTGTTTGGTATTGCTGCTCAATATTGTGATGAATGCGATATTGTCTGCACCATCACCTATACAGCAGTTTGCATTTACCCAACCCAATATTGCGGTGCAATACTTCCCATTTAATTGGTTGCCATCTGTAGTGGTTCCATTGGTTCTTTTTGCACATTTGGCTAGTATTAGAAAGTTGTTAGCCATGCAAGAATAAACCCATAAATTTAGTTTAAGCTGCTTGAGTAGCCTCAAGTCTTTTTACAATTTGTGTATAATTTTCACGCATTTGGTACATCATTAAACCATACAAAACTGCCAAATCGAGGTGGTTGCGTTTGTTTTTGTAGGTCCATAAAATGAGTTTCCAAAAATACTTACGGTCTTTGTCTGCAATGGCAAGTTTTAGAATGGCTTTGGCAAAATTATACAATTGTGATAGGGAGTATTTAACGGGTACAGGTATATTGGTTTTGCCAAATTCATGCATTTTTAAAAACGCGATTAGGCGCTCATATGAGTGTTGGTGCGGATAAATATTGGACACTACTTTTAAAAATCCTTGGGTCAATTTCTCAGCACCCATTACTGGAACCACATTGGTTTCACCCTCAGAAAATGTGAAATGCCGCGATAGTCTATTTTCTCGTTTCATGCGTTCAAACAACTCGGTTCCTGGAGGGGCTTTTAACACATTTACAATTGGGAAAGGAATACCACTTTCTTGAATAAACGAAATCATATTGTCGAAACTAGCATCGGTATCTGTATCAAACCCAACAATAAAACCACCAGCAACAATAAAGCCTGCATTGTGTAATTTATGAATGGTATCAAGTAGGTTTCGTTTCAGGTTTTGGTTTTTATGCGAAAGTTTTAAGCTGTCTTCCTGTGGTGTTTCTATTCCGATAAACACGTTACCAAAACCAGCTTCCAGCAATAGTCTCATTAATTCATCATCATCGGCTAGGTTAATGGTGAGTTGTGTGGCGAAGTAAAATCCGGGTTTGCGCTTTTTACGCCATTCAATCAAAGCAGGTAATAATTCTGATTTTAGAATCTTCTTGTTCCCAATCAAATTATCATCAGCAAACAGTACCATTTGTGTTTTGCCATTTTGGTGTATGGCTTCAAGTTCAGCAATGATGTGTTCAACAGATTTTGTTCTAGGTTTTCGGCCAAACAAAGCAGTTACATCGCAAAAATCGCATAAGTAAGGGCAACCTCTCGAGTATTGAATAATGCCATACAAGTAATGCGACATGTCGATTAAATCAAGCTGAGGCAAGGGTGTTTTGCTGATATCAGAAAACTCTTGAGAGTTGTAAATAGGTTTTGGTGAGCCAGCCTCAAGGTCAGCTAAAAAAGGGGGTAAGGTAATTTCAGCCTCATTTAAAATAAAATGGTCAATGCCTTCAAAGCGATCGTGCTCATGGGTAAAAAGTGGGCCACCGGCAACAATCACAGCATTGTTTTCTTTACACTGTTTAATAATGGCCCTAACCGATTCTTCTTGCACATTCATTGCCGATAGAAAAACATAATCGGCCCATTGAATATCTTTATTGGTTAAGGGCTTTACATTCAAATCTACCAATTTACGTTCCCACGCTTGTGGAAGCATGGCAGCAACCGTGAGCAACCCCAACGGTGGAAATGCTGCTTTTTTACCCACAATAGAGGTTAAATGCTTGAATGCATAAAACGAATCGGGCATTTCAGGATAAACCAATAGAATTTTCATGGAGTATTCAATTCTTTTAAGTTAGGTTTTGTATTAATGGTACAATCTATTGAATTTATCTGTAAAAATAGTAAGCAAACCGCTTTCTTATTGTTTAGATAGGGTTTCGAATACTTTTGCCGCGTTAAACTTTTTTGCAGCTTTTCCTTTGCGAATAATGGTTACCTTGGTAATGGTATCGCCTTGTTGAATGGCATTTACCACATCTTGTCCAGTTACCACAAATCCAAAAATGGTATGCCTGTTATTTAACCAAGGAGTTTCTTTGTGGGTAATAAAAAACTGGCTTCCATTGGTTGCAGGTCCAGCGTTGGCCATTGCTAAAATACCTGGGCCTGTAAATTTAAATTCAGGCACAAACTCATCTTTAAATGAATAACCTGGTCCTCCGGTTCCGTTGCCAGCTGGGTCTCCACCTTGAATCATAAAATTGGCAATTACACGGTGAAAAGTGAGTCCGTTGTAAAAGGGAGTGCCTTCTGGTTTTGCTGTGTTTTTAATTTTACCTTCAGCCAAGCCTACAAAATTGGCTACGGTAAGAGGTGTTTTTTCAAACTCAAGTCTTACTAAAATAACGCCTTTGCTCGTTGTGAATTCAGCATACAATCCTTTTTCAAGTTTGGGTTTACGTGCTTGTGTTGTAAATACCGTGAGTGCCGCTAAACAGATCAGTGCAATTGTTTTTTTCATATGTTCAATTTCAAAATGGGTAGCAAAATAAAAAGAGCCGTTCAATCAAACAAGCGTAAACATGATGTTTATTTAGCTCTGATGGCAACTACTGGATCGAGACGCGATGCGGAATATGCTGGTAAAAATCCCGAAATGATTCCGATGACCACCGAAACCACAATGCCTGTAAAAATATTATTTAGGCTTAGGTAAATATCAAAATCAATTATAGAACTTACCCCAATGGTAATGAGCCAAACCAAACCTATACCAACGGCACCGCCAAACAAACACAATACGATGGCTTCTACTAAAAACTCAATTAAGATAAAGTAATTTTTGGCACCCAATGATTTTTGAATGCCAATTTGGTTGGTACGTTCTTTAACCGATACAAACATAATATTGGCAATTCCAAATCCACCAACGAGCATGGCAAATCCACCAATAATCCAGCCTGCAAAGGTTACAACGCCAAATACTTGTTTAACAGGTTCCGCAATCAACGTTGTTTTATTTAAGGCAAAGTCTTCTTCTTGGCCAGGTCGCAACCTTCGTTGCACACGCATAATTCCTCTTAATTCTTCTTCGAGCATTTCAATTGTTGCACTTGGTTTGGCTTTTACTTGAATCTGAATATTGCTTCGGTCAGAGTTAAGCCTAACAAACGAAGAAACATTTAAGGCCGGTACCATTGCGTTGTTATCCATGCTATTTCCAAGTAAACTTTCACCTTCTTTTTCAATAACACCAACTACACGGTACTTAGCGCCTTTAATTTTTACCGATTGGTCTATCGGATTGCTATTTGGAAACAATGTTTGTGCGATGGCATCTCCGATAATACAAACGGCATTGCCGTTTTTGGATTCACCTTCGGTAAAATAACGGCCAGTCTTTAGGTTAAAATCACGGATGCGATCAAAATGATGCGAAACGCCCAACAACGTAATACCGCTTGCAGAATTGCTTTCGTGTTTGATGGTAACATTGCCAATCGATACAACCAAGGCACTTGCATCGGCCAGCAATGCTTTTTCGTCTATTGTTTTAAGTTCATTTAACTGGGGATTGGGCCTGTTCATGTATTTCCACCATTTGTAATCAGGTCCAAATGTCCAGGGCCATTTATCTATGAACACCACATCTTTCCCTAACGACTCCACACTTTCTTGCACGTTACGCTCAAGTGAGTTTACCAATGCCAAAACCATAATGATGCAAAAGATACCAATGGTAATTCCCAATGTGGAAAGCAACGTACGCAACTTATTGCTCCGAAGTGCTTCAATGGCAAATCCAGAGCTTTCGAGTATTTGATTGAGGACAACTTGCGCTTGTTTCATTATTGCACGAATATAATTGTAATTTACACTTGCCAATTAATTGCCTGTTGCCCTTGTTGTATCAAATAAGCATTGGCTTTGCTAAAATGCTTACAACCCATAAATCCTTGGTAGGCCGAAAAAGGAGAGGGGTGTGCTGCAGTGAGTATTAAATGTTTGGTATGGTCAATTAATGGAGCCTTGCTTTGTGCAAATTTACCCCAAAGCATAAATACCAGATTCGAATGGTGCTGAGACAACTTGTTAATAGCGGCATCTGTAAATTGTTCCCAGCCTTTTCCCTGATGCGAACCTGCTTTATTAGCCTCAACACTCAAGGTGGCGTTTAACAATAAAATTCCTTGTGTTGCCCATTGAGTTAGGTTGCCATGCACGGGTATGGAAAATCCGTTAATATCTGTTGATAGTTCCTTGTAAATGTTTTGGAGCGATGGTGGAACTGCTACACCATGATTTACACTGAAACAAAGTCCGTGTGCTTGACCTGCACCATGGTATGGGTCTTGGCCTAAAATAACAACTTTTACTTGGTTAAATGGGGTATAATCAAACGCAGCAAAAAATTGTTTACCTGGCGGGTAAATGGTTTTACCAGCCGCTTTTTCCAATTGCAAAAATTCTTTTAATTGATGAAAATAAGGTTTCTCAAATTCGGCCTCAAGCGCTTGTTTCCAGCTTGATTCAATTTTTACTTCACTGCGCATTGGTTTTAGTAAGTAGGTGTTATATTTGATTATATACAACAAGCAAGTTATGAAAGCTTTTTTTGTTTCTGTGTTATTTTTATTAACGGTTAATGCAATGGGCCAACTACCCAAAACGTTTGCTGTAAGGTTAAAGGCAACGGTATCCATCCAACCTGCCTCTGTTACTTTATCGTGGGCAAATGATAGCAATACAACTGGAACCCATTTGGTGTATAAACGTACGCCTGGCACTACCGCATGGAGCCAATTGCTCGCTACCCTCGCCCCTGGCATTTCGCAGTACACCGATGCGAGCGTGGATGCCGGTAATTCGTACGAATATTATGTGCAACGAAGGGATACTGGAAATAAAGTAGCTCACGGATACTTGCAAGCAGGGATTGATTTTAGACCATCACTTTCTCAAAATAATATCTTGTTATTGGTTGACAACAATTACGCACAACCTTTGGCAACTGAGATTGCCCAACTACAAGCAGACTTAACAAGTGAAGGGTGGAAAGTGCATACCACATTTGTAAACAGGAACCAACCAGTTGCCAGCGTAAAAGCATTGATTCGAACTTTACGTGAAACAACCAATTTACATGCAGTGTACATATTAGGTCATGTTGCAGTGCCATACAGTGGTGCGTTTAAAGCTGTGCAAGGAAATCCGTTTCCACCTGATGGGCATTCCGAACATGGAGGTGCTTGGCCTGCGGATGTGTATTATGGATGTTTTACTGAATCTGTGTGGACCGATGAATTTGTGAATGACACCACTCCAGCAAGGGTACAAAACAAAAACATACCGGGTGATGGTAAATTTGATTTGGTGAATATTTTTGGTAATGATGAATCGGTATTGCAAATCGGCAGGGCCGATTTTACCCAATTGCCCTTGTTAGGCAACGACACACTACTCACTCAATTATACCTTCAAAAAGTGCATGCTTACAAAACAGGCGCAATACGCTTGCAGCAAAAAGGCATTATTGATGATAACCTTGGTAAGCTCGGAAACGAAGTATTTACACCTGCCACTTGGAGTAGTTTTAGTGCCATGTTTGGAGATAGCATAACCGAAGGCGATTATTTAACAGAAACGAAAAAATGGCCTTACGCTTTCAGTCATGGTTGTGGTTTTGGTTCGTATACAAGCGCCAATGGAATTGCCAATTCATTGCAATTGAGTAATGATAGCATCCAACATGGTTTTACGTTTTTGTTTGGAAGTTATTTTGGTGATTGGGATTCGGAAAACAATTTGTTAAGAGCAGCGTTAACGAGTCCAAATGGAGGATTAGCGAGTGCTTGGAGCGGCCGACCGTACTGGCATGTGCATCCAATGGCCATGGGTGCAACCATTGGCTCTTGTGCAATGGCAATCCAAAACAATGTGCAGTACACCGACAATGCAACCATTGTTGGCATGGTATCCAATTTTTCGCCAACATCCATTCACATTGCCTTAATGGGTGATCCAACGTTACGACTTCACCCTCGGCAAGCAACAATGAATGTAATTGCGCGCACCAATAACGACAGCACGCAAAATACGGTTACATGGAATAAGGTGCCGGGTGTTTCTGGTTATCTGCTTCGCAAAGAATCGTTAAGTTACCTATTAACGGCTGTTGATACAAGTTGGGTAGATGCAGCAGCACCAGCGCGTTATGTAACCTATACGGTACAACCTATTTGGCGCGAAACCACACCAAGTGGAACATATTTAAACTATGGGATTGGCGGTTTTGATTCGGCTTACGCTAAAAATAGCACAACATCAGTTGAAACAATGAATAGGTCAATCACCCAGTTGAAAGCCTATCCCAATCCAGCAACTTCAGAGATTTGGATAACAGGTGAAACTGCCTTGGGAACTATTACTGTATGGGATGTATGGGGAAAAGAGGTATTGCAAACAACAACTAAAGAAATAAGTACGCATTTAAACCTAAGCGGATTGGTTGCTGGTATTTACATTGTGAAAGCAGTAAATAACAATAAACAAAGTGCCATCAAGATCAGGATCAATTAAAGCAATACATCTGGTTTAAGCATTGAGGCTTCAAAGCCTTCATCAATCAGCAGTGAAGTTTTATCGTCTGCTGCTGCCGTTGCCAGTTGGTCACAGCGTTCATTTTCTTTATTCCCAGCATGTCCTTTTACCCAACGCATACTCACATGGTTTTTGGGGTAAATGGCTAAAAAGCGTCTCCATAAATCTTCGTTTTTTTTGTTTTTAAACCCAGTTTTCACCCAATTAAAAACCCACTTTTTCTCAATTGATTCACATACATATTTTGAATCAGTGTAAATGGTAACAAATAAGCCGCCCATTTTGAGTGATTCGAGAGCCACAATCACTGCAAGTAATTCCATTCGGTTGTTTGTGGTATTTCGGTATCCGGCAGAGAGCTCTTTGCGATGTTTGCCCGACAACATTACCACACCGTACCCACCAGGACCCGGATTGCCTCTAGCTGCGCCATCTGTGTAAATATTTACTTGCATAAAGTTCCGAAAATACGAAAAAGCGCTGTGTATTATCCAAACCTTGTATTTATTTGTAATGGTAAATACTGAAGGTGTATACAAAACGAGAACATATTGAGTTAAGCTCATTACCAGAAGCAGCGCAATGGGTGATTGAACAATCACAAGGATTTAAGATTTGGTGTTTGGAAGGCGAGATGGGGGCTGGAAAAACAACCTTAACCAAATCCATTTGCCAATTATTGGGTGTAATAGATACAGTATCGAGCCCAACATTTTCAATTGTTAATGAATACAAGACCATAAACGATGAGCAGATTTTTCATTTTGATTTTTACCGGATCAAACATATTGATGAGGCATATGATTTGGGATTTGAATCGTATTTGGATACCGGTTGTTTGTGTTTAATTGAATGGCCTGAACGAGTTGAATCTTTACTAGCCAATGAGGCTGTAATGCATATACATATAAGCAAAGCAGCTGACGGCACACGAACAATTGAATGTCGAGCATAAAAAAAATCCCCTGCTCGAGGCAAGGGATTTTAGGTATAAGGAACAATAAGCCAAGCTTATTATTCAACCCTCATCATACACGGGAGGGAACACCGGAAACAGAAGTCAACAAACGAATTCAGATTGTTGAGTGGTCTTAATATCTTATTGATGCAGTCTTGCGAAATTTACGAAATTTTTTCAACCGCAGTATCACGATATATCTGAGACGAAATACTTCAATCGCAGATCCCGATAGCAATTGGGAAAAGGCACAGTTTTATTTTTGCATTGTTCACCAACCCCTGTCACCAATCACATCATCAACCAATCACAAACAACACTTCTTGATACGAGGCTTTG
>JALONP010000036.1 GCA_025454875.1 Bacteroidia bacterium
CAGAGCGAAATCGGAGATTTCGATTGCTTCGGGAGTAGACACAAACCATTTGAGCTAAAACAAATATATTGCAACCGAATTGCTGCGGTGGTGGAATTGGTAGACACGCCATCTTGAGGGGGTGGTGCCGCAAGGTGTAAGAGTTCGAGTCTCTTCCGCAGCACAAAAAAATCCTGCTCCTGCAGGATTTTTTTTAACCGTACCAGACGTAAATACCTCTTTCTAATCTCTTATCTAAACAAAACGTTTGGCATAAACTCAGATGCGCTTCGATTAATAAAAGTATTGATAATGTTGCGTTTAAAACATTTCCACAATGCAATTATTTCAATCCCAAAAGCATAACATTGTGGTTTAAGTTAAGTACGAAAACATATGCATTTAGCCATTGCTGGAAACATCGGGTCGGGGAAAACAACACTTACTACCTTATTAGCTCGTCACTACAAGTATGAGCCACATTATGAAGATGTAGAAGACAATCCCTACATCAGCGATTTTTACGAAGACATGCAACGCTGGGCATTTAACTTGCAAATTTATTTCCTTAACAGCAGGTACAATTCTTTGGTTCAAATGCAAAAAGGGAAAAAGAATATTGTGCAAGACAGAACCATTTATGAAGATGCGCATATTTTCGCGCCCAATCTTCATTCGATGGGTTTATTAAGCACCCGCGATTTTGAAACTTACCAAAAGTTATTCGATTCTTTAAGCACCACTGTTAAGCCACCAGATTTGCTGGTTTACCTCCGTGCTTCCATTCCAACCTTGGTGAACCAAATTCAAAAAAGAGGAAGAGAGTATGAAGACTCCATTCGCTTGGATTACTTGCGCAGACTCAATGAACGATATGAAGCATGGATATCTACTTACAAACACCGTTTGCTTATTATTGATGTAGATAACCTCAACTTTGCCGATAAACCTGAAGATTTAGGATTCGTGATTAACAAAATCGAAACCGAACTAAACGGTTTGTTTTAGTTGTCAATTAGCCTTCTTTATTTTCAGTATTTATGCAGCGCTCAGCACTCTTTATTCGAAAAGCGATCAAGAATGATGTACCTGCTATTGCAAGTATTTACAATGAAGCAATTGTAAATACCACAGCTACTTTTGATACAGAACCTAAGTCGATTGACGACCGCGTTGCTTGGCTTCATCAGCACAGTGATCGGTACCCAGTACTTGTTGCATTGTTACAAAATGAAGTTGTAGGTTTTGCTAGTTTAACACGGTGGAGTGATCGCACTGCGTATGATTATACCGCTGAGATTTCAATTTACCTAAAACCTGCAATACACAATGCTGGTTACGGGAAGCAATTGATGAAGGCTATTATCGATGCAGGCAAACAAGGTGGTTTGCACACCATTCTTTCTCGCATTACCCAAGGCAATGAGAAGAGTATTTACCTTCACTCGTTGCATGGTTTCACAAAAGTTGGAGTACTCAAAGAAGTAGGCAAAAAGTTCGGACAATGGCTTGATGTAACCATTATGCAGTTAGTTTACTGATCGATATTCAGTTTTATTCAGAAGACTAATTGCATATAATATTCGAAAATTGCTGTTCAAGTTTAATTTTCAATAGAATGGCTTCAAAGTGTTTTATTTTAATAGGGGTATTTTTTTTCATTTCCCTTCAAGCAAATCTTTCGTATTCTCAAACCCAAAACATTTTAATGTTTGTTTCTCATGAGGATACATATTACTCTGAATATATTGTTATGTATCAGGGGTTAAGAGCCGCAGGTTACAATGTTGATGTTCGTAGTGCAAGTATCGATTCTGCTTCTACCTATATGATTCCTGCAGGCACGGATATCTCAGCTACGGCCGCAACATTACCAGGTGGATCTTATGTGCAATTCACTCAACAATTCGAACAAAGTTTTGATAGTTCTTGGAATGCAAATTGGAATACAACACCTGCCTATATTCCAGTTAATGGACGAATTCAAGATGTTACGAATATGACAAGTTATGATGCCTTAGTGGTAGTAGGCGGAACGGGTGTTCAAGAGTATAGATATGATGGTGCGTATGTTTCTCAAGGTTTGGGAGCAAGAATGATTTCTGATTTAACTGTGCAAGCAGCTGCAATTAAGCTAAATAACCTCGCAATTGAAGCATTAATTTCTGGTAAACCAGTTTTAGGTCAATGTCATGGTGCGAGCTTGCCCGTCTTCTGGAGAGTACCATTCACTTCGGGTCCCGGTATCGACTCTTTAGGATTCAGTATTTTGCGAGATAATGAAGCTACAGGTTTTCCTGAACCTCTAACAGCAACAACTTGGAATGCTCTATCGGTAATTTTGAGAACAGAAGATAGAGTCACTGTGTCAAGTCCACATTCTACACTTAATCATCAAGGAAATGCCACTGGTAAGATTATTACATCTAGAGATTGGTATCCCCAAACTGTAGTTTATGCTGCAAGAACGCTTTTGAATATCCTTCAAACGTACCCTTCTAAACTACAACTACAAACAACTAAATCAGTGTTGATATTACATGGAGGTGCTGTAGATAGCCTTAATTGTAGTCCGGCTAACAGGAATAATGATATCCCCTGTAACCATGGGAATGGAGTTAATTTACCTGCCGATTTCAGGCATTTACAATCTGCTTTAACGATTGATTCGCCAAATGATTCATTCAGTTTTAATGTTACATCAATTAATATTTCTGCCAGTGGTTTACCTTACAATCCATCAAATACGGCTTCCATTTTATCGTATATCCAGACTTTTCATTCAGTAATTTTCTTTAAGCATTGGTCGACAGATGTAACTATTGAATTGCAAAATGCGTTACTTCAATATGCTGATGGTGGAGGTGGTCTAATTTCGTTACATCATGGATTGTATAATGACTCCATAAATCTTGCATTCAATAAAAATATTTTATGTGACCAGATATTTGGAGTACAATCATCTTCTAATACTTGGTCTGGGGTTACACTAATGAATTATGATCTATTTAATACCAACTATGGTCATTTTATTACTACCTATGGTATGCCATCAATGCCTGTATCACTTTTTGCACCCGCAAGTTGGATTTCTCAGCCACTTTTAGATGCAACAAATTATTCCTATTCATATTACCATCGGTTTTCGATTTATGACGAGTTGTATAATAATATGCAGTGGATGCCTGCACAAAGCTATGGTCGAAATTTAAACCAAGTAACACCTCTTTTTTCAAATGGACAATCACCGGCTTCAATCAATCATACATCAGGTTTTGCAAAACTATTTAATCCTTCCGCGGATGTTACTGTTGGCAAATTAGTATATCTTCAACCTGGAGAGAGGAGAGAGAATTATGATTCAACAAGTTATTATTTTCAAGTTATAAGAAACGCAGTAGCATGGTGTTCAATTAGCTATTCAAACATACCCATTCCCGTACAGTTACAAACAGCTTCAATTAGTTGCAATCCTCTTGTACTTAAATGGACGACAGCAAGCGAGATTCATAACAGTCATTATGAAATAGAAACGAGCAAGAACGGATTCAATTGGGAAGCATACGCAATTGTTAGAGCGAATAATTTACAAACTGTTCAACAATACCAATTGACGCTTAATGCAGGAACCGATTGGAAGTATATAAGATTGGCAGATGTTGATTGGGATGGTAATAAAAGCTACCTAAAGCAATTTGCATATCCATGCAAAACGGCCTTACAGAATCCATATCAAATTAGAATATCTCCAAACCCAACAAAAGGCGAGATTCATTTTACGATAGATGACTTTGTTGCAATTAATAACCTTACATTAATTAACAATATGGGGCAATTGATGGTTATCGACCCGACTAAAATAAAAAAAGTTGGCCAATATCATTTTGTTAATTTGTCAGATATAGATGATGGATTGTACACCATCATTGCAACGAATGATCGTGCAAAATATATTAGTAGGATATTAGTTAATAAATAGCACTTTTAACCGTTATTTTAACAGACGACATCATGCCTAAGAGAAGAATATTATGGAAATAGAACTGAACTCAATAGCGACAGTTAAAAATTCAAGAACTGAACTAGTAGATGACCATTGGGGAAATATCATTACCGAAATTGAACTTGTAGACTATATTCCGACCGAAGCATTCGAAAACATTTTGGATTTTTCACATCTTGAAATTATTTACTATTTCGACAAAGTTAAAACAGAAGACATAGTTTTTTCTGGCAGACCACGAGGAAATCCCAATTATCCGTTAGTTGGTATTTTCGGGCAGCGCAAAAAGGAACGACCCAATACAATCGGACTTTGTACAGTTGAACTCATAGAACACAATGGCAGGACAATAAAAGTAAAATATCTTGACGCAATTGACGGGACGCCTGTATTGGACATTAAGCCTGTGTTTAACGAGTTTCAACCCAAAGGACAAATTAAACAACCTATTTGGGTAGCTGACCTTATGAAAAATTATTGGTAAATCATGAATACAAAAGAACATTACGACAAACATCTCGGGAATTTTTACTCTTGGATGACTGGAGATTTTCATATAAAAGCTAACGAATTCAAGAGTTTGCTTACCGATAACTTCGTAAGACCAACTTCAAACAAAATTGCCATTGACCTAGGCGCAGGGCACGGACTTCAAAGTATTCCACTTGCTGAGCTTGGTTTTCAAGTATTAGCCGTTGACTTTAACCAACAGCTTTTGGATGAACTTAACGTAAACGCAAAAAATTTACATATTACTATAATCAATGACGATATTAAAAATGTAGAAATATTTGCAGACACACCAGAATTGATTATTTGTTGCGGAGACACTTTGTCGCATTTGGATAACAAAAATGAAGTTAAAACCTTTATAGAAAATAGCGTAAAGACTTTAGAAAAAAATGGTAAAATAATTCTTTCATTTCGTGATTACTCAAATAAGTTAACAGGGATAGATAGATTTATTCCAGTAAAAAGTGACGACAACAAAATATTGACCTGTATCCTTGATTACGAAGACGAATTTGTATATGTAACAGACCTTTTACACGAAAGGATTGATGATGTCTGGCAACAAAAAGTTAGCACTTATAAAAAAGTTAGACTTTTGGCAAGTGAAGTAATTGAACAGTTGGAGGCAAACGGTATGATAATAAATTTCAATCAAATTGTAAATCGGCTGACAACAATTCTAGCAAGTAAGGAATGACAAGACGAAAAACGGTACAAAGGCGATGTATATCAGTCAAACAAAAATTGGGAAACAAGATTGGATGAAATAAGAACCTTATCAGAAAAAACAGCAATTAATTAATTAATAGATATGTACAACTTTTCATATTTCAAAGAAAAAGACAAACAAGCAATTTGGGACTTCATTGAAGAGTATCCATTTGCATTTATGACTGGCAGTTTTGCTTCAGGTGACCAAGTTGCGACTCAAGTTCCTATCTTGTTGGAAGAGCGAAATGGTGAGTTGTATTTTCAAGGGCACATTATGCGCAATACCGACCACCACAAAGCATTTATTGAAAACCCAAATTGCTTACTTGTATTTACGGGGCCAAGTTGTTATGTAAGTGCATCTTGGTACAGCAATCCACAAATTGGTTCCACTTGGAATTATATGAGTGTACATATACAGGGTCAAGTAAAATTTATGACCGATGACGAATTGGTAAGTTTTATGAAAAAACTAACCTTGAAATTTGAAAAAGGAAATACACAATCTCAAACATTCTACGACAATCTGCCTGACCATTTTTTGAGTAAAATGATGCCTGCGATTATTGGCTTTGAAATAAAGGCAGATAAACTTGAAAATGTATTTAAGTTGAGCCAAAACAGAGACGAAAAAAGTTATGACAACATTATATCAAACCTACAAGCAATTGGTGGTTATAGCGAAATGATAGCGAAAGAAATGGTAAAGAGAAAAGCAGCACTTTTTCCAGAAGGTGTTGAATGGGACGGTTCACGTTTTGACTCTTAAAATCACATACATAAAAATGGAAATAAAAAAACTTAATTCAGACGGTTTGGCTGACTTCAAATCTTTGATTGAAATTTTCAAAGAGGTTTTTGAAAATGATGAACCTATTGCTAATGATGAGCAGTTGGGGAAATTGCTCACTAATCCTGACTTTTTAGTCTTTGTTGTATTGTTAAATAACGAAGTGGTAGGTGGTCTGACAATTTATGTACTTCATCGCTACTATGGAACAAAACCTATAGCATATATTTATGATGTAGGTGTGAGTCCTAAATTCCAAGGACAAGGTTTAGGCAAAGCACTCATAGCAGAAGTAGGCAATTTCTGCAAGCAGAATGGCTTTGAAGATGCATACGTAGAAGCAGAGAGTGACGACATTGACGCAGTGAGTTTTTACAGAAAGACGAAGTTTAGTTCAGAAATGAATGCTATACACTTTACTTATGACCTTACAAATTAGGTAAATAGATAAAATACAACACCCCACTAAAACTGTTTCGTATAATGACACAACAAAAGAAAGTTTATAGCAAGAAAGTCATATGATTAAAGTAGCAGGATTTCTCAGGGGCATTAATGTTGGCGGACATCATAAAGTACCAATGGCAGAACTACGGAACAGCCTAAATGAAGTAGGATGCCATGATGTAAGAACATTGCTGAATACAGGAAATTTTGTATTCAGTACTAAACAGACGAATATTCAAGAATTAGAAACAAATATTGAAGCATTTATTTCTAAAGCCTTTGGTTTTCCAATACCTGTAATTTTAAAAACTAACAAAGAAATCTCTGATTTGGTTGACCATAATCCTTTTATTAATATTAATATACACAAAGACATAAGGCTTTATGTTTCTTTTTTAAAAGATACTCCTAAGTTATACTTGAACCTACCTTACATATCGGCTGATAATAGTTATAAAATAATAGATGTTATGGACAAAACGATTTTGAGTATTTTAGATCTTTCAATAACGAAAACCCCTAACGGAATGGACGAATTAGAAAAGATGTTTGGTAAGAATATAACGACAAGAAATTGGAAAACAATCAATAAATTAACTGATATTTTAAACCGATTTAAGCGGAACAACTTTGAAGATGCCTAAGTAGAAGCAGAAAGTAAATATATTGATGCGATTAGTTTTATTGAGAAACAAATTTTATGACCGAGATGGAAGTGTAAGCTTCCCCGTTTTCTGGGCCAGTTAAAAGTATAATTTCAAACATACATATTTTCCAATAATTGAATTGGAGTTTTAAAACTTAAAGCTGCAT
>JALONP010000032.1 GCA_025454875.1 Bacteroidia bacterium
CAAGATTGGACCTGTTCTGCTGCCTTGACGAATACGTACACTATCTGCCTGACCGGGTCCTATCACACGCATCTTAAAACGCTCCAAGTTTAAAATTACCGTATCAGCGCATGGGGCAATCGTAAATCCTTTACCGCAAGCGCCTATCAGTGCCGGTGAGTAAACGCCTCCAAAAGAATACAATTTTGCAGAACCATTATTGTCTGTTGATATCGTGTCTTTGGCTGTTGATTGGCCCCTGCATACTTCAAAGCCTGAAATGATCTCAATGTAGTTTGGTTTACATACCGTATCACTTCCCCTTGCATTACTGGCTATCAAACAAATCTCAAACAAGCCGCCCTCAAATGCTGTTAAGTTCGGGTTGCGAACATCATCTGATGGTGAAAAACTGTTAAACGGAAACACATTCGGATTGTAAAACGGTGGATTAATCGTCCACTTCCACGAGGTTGGGCCGTTGGTGCTTAAATCGTAAAAACTTGCAAAGTCAAATTGACCTACAACGCGTCTGTCAGCGACAAAGTCAGCTATCGGTGGAGCTGATGGTGTGTCGACATACAACGTATCTATATACGTATCGTATCCAAACTTATTCCAAGCAACCACTTTTAACCGATACCAACCACGTTGTGGAAATGTATAATTAAAATTGACCAGGTTATTAGCAGTGTCAATAAAAACATCATTGATGCTATCTGTGGTTTTTAACTGTCGAACTTCTGGCCATGTGTTATAGGTCCCAAATTTATTGGTTGCGTTGTAACCAATAATATCCCAGTATGAACGTGTAGCTTGGTTACTTGTGTTCACAATGGTGGTGGGACTGCCAATCCAAACTGTATCTAAATCGGTATTGAAAAAACTGGCTACGGGCGGAATGGTAATTGGGGGGCCTGTAGGGTTTGGATCAGGACTATTTAACGAATTAAATAAATAACTTTGGTCTGAGATAGGAAAACTATTGATATTGGTATTATCAACTGTAGTACTTGTTGTAGGACTTGCAGTTGAATTAGAAAGGGATAAGTAAGTCCCCATAGGTGCGCCAGTAATACCAATTGAAGCACTAGATGTGGGATTTTGAAATCTAAGATAACAAAACTCAACAGCACCAGAGAACTCGTATAACTTTACCTGAAAGCTGAATGCAGCAGATTGACTTCCACCTGTATATACTACCCAGTTACTCCACTCAAATGTAAAAACCCGATTTGGAGCAGAGCCTGTAGTTAGATATGATGCGACAGGAGTACCTCCTGTAATGACGGCTGGTCTACCATCCAAATCATCCCAAAAAGCTGCTAAAATAGGGCGCTCACTGGCAGTAAGTCCATTTGCAAGATTATTATTTCTACTTGCAAAGCCAGTACTAACTCCTCCTCCTAAACTCAAATATCCATTCGAACCTGCAAAAACATTATTGTAAGTGGCACCTAAGTATGTGAATGGGAATCCGATTGGAATAGATCCAGATACAACATCATCATCTAGAACAGATCCTACAGAAGTTCCACCTACAAGAGGAACATAAGGCTTTGATTGGGCGAAAAAGAAGGCACTTGAAAGACTAGTAATCTGCGAAAAAACTGGCCTTGAAGTGATTAGTAAAATACTAATAAAAAAACAAATTCTTGTAAAATATTTTTTCATTGTCTAAACAAGCTAAAGTAATATTTAGCTAAAGTAAACAATAATTTTATTTAAACAATAGTCGTATAGCTCACAAATTTAACCATAATAAAAATTGGTGTGCATTTAAGAAGATCAAATGCACACTAATTAGATTATAACTATTTAGAAATCAAAACTTTTTGAGAAATCGTTTCGTTTTCAATTTGGCAAGTAACTGCATAAATACCATCAGGCAATACCAATCCATCAAAATTAATTGAAACAGCACTGTTAGATTGGGATACAGTTACGGTTCGTTTCAAAATCAATTTACCGGTCATATCCATAATGCTCACCTCAACAGGTTGAGGTGCCGAAGTTGCAGCCAAAACTTCCGCTGAGCGTACTTTCATTTCCAGTTCGGTTGCGCTTAACTTCACTTCGATGGCATTGGCGCCATCGGTTGATGGACCACGTTTGGCATTGCTTCCTGAAGGGTTACTTGATGTAAAACATGAACTAATCAAACCAAACCCTCCAAAATTTGCGCTCAAATTGTTGTTAGTAAAATAACTCGTAAACTTGTTTAAATCATTTTGAACTCCTCCACCGATAAAATTACTCGGTAAGCTGTTTCGCAAAAAATCACAGGTTGTTGGAGGATCAATTACTCCATTATAATAGGCTTTATCTAGTTCCATGTAAAAGGCCCCGGGATTGGCCGTGCCAAAGGCTGCAAAACCATCAAGAGCGGGAGAGTTAGCAATGGCTGGATAAGCAATGCTAGTAGCAAAACCACCAGGAATTGACACAAATTCGCCATTGGGAACAATATTTCCTAAATTATCCATTTTCACAATCTGCCCAAGTTGAAAACCTGCACTTAAGTCACCTGAGATATAAAACTCATTTACCCCTGAGGTATTGTATCTTTCCATGATGTCTAAAGATTGATTCTGATTACCAGGAGCAAATGTTTGGTCGTAGGTAACAGCCCAAATCAAATTGCCCAAACCATCTGTGTTGACCACAAAACCATCTACAGGACTTCCAGAAGTCAAGTTATAACTGCCAACAAAAGTGTAACCATTGATTGCGGTATTTGCTGTAATGGATCTGATGCTTACTGGAACTCCAAAATCAATAAGTGTGTTGTTTATAGGAAGAGGCGCGCCAGAAGCTGGATCAATAAATTGCATATACGCCCATGAGTTAGGTGTTGTAGAATTATTAGCTGTACCTATTAATACAAGCTCCCCGTTGGTACCTTGATTGTTGTATCCTGTATTAATAGCATCAAAAGAGAGCGACTGGTATGGCACACCTGAAGATGCAGTAACAGGAATGTATAAATTGTTCCAAATTGGATTACCCATTGCATCTACTCTAATTGCAAATGTTACTGGAAGCCCAACTGACGCTGACGCATCCAAGGTGCCAGTAATGAATAAATGCGGAGAACTGTTTGAAGCGGTTACATTTACATGCTTTATATTATCACCTGGTCTTACATTGTATTGTTGCACATTTAAAACAGTGCCACTACCATCTACAATTAATAAAAATGCTTGTTGCGCACCGCCATTGATAACCATGCCCGAGATGTAGTAGTTTCCATTATGCTCTTCTACATCGTGGGGATTTGCATTTAAAGTAGCTCCTGTGACAGGATCTACGAGTATGTAAGAATTGGCAAAATTGATAGCACCCACCAAATCGGTATTGAGTACCCTTACCTCAAAGTTTGGGCTAATACTCGGATCTCCAGCAGCAACAGAAGTGTAAGTTCCTAATGCTGCCGATGCCGTTCCATTGGTAGTACGTTGGTTAGTTGGAGCACCATAAGTGTTTCTGAAGTACTGTGAATGCGCTGTGCTCATCCCGAGCAACAATGCGCAAATGGTAATTGTTCTTTTCATATAAATTGGTGTTTAGTGACCGTACAAGTATCTTGGTTAAATTACATAAATTAGCTTGTATAACTGTATAAGTTAACCTATATTCGATTTAAACTAACTTAACCCTATGGAATCGCATTCAAAAATCAGGTTGCTTCGCATCGCAAAAGGTTACTCTCAAGAATGGATTGCAAAATGTTTGGTAATTTCTCAAAACCAATACAGCAAAATTGAACGAGGCATTAAGCCTATTTCAAAAGAAATGGAGACAAAAATTTTAGAATTGCTCTCATCCAAATTACCAGCTCAACTAGAACAACCACTTGATAGCAAAACATCATTACTACAACTATTCTATGAGCTTCAATTGGAGGATCAATATGAAGCAGATACAACCTTACTTGATAAATTTATTGCACAACGCGAAAGTTTGTTCACCAACTTGACCAATGAGATTGCGCTTCTTAAAAAAATACGGGAAAATATTGCGGCTAAAACGGATACCCAAATGCAAGGTTCCAAATGATATTTTGGTTGCGCCAACGTGCACTTGAAAAATCCATATCATCCACTACCCACCTATTGCCATCAGGCAACCATGGCTTGCGTAGCGGAATCCCAATATCCAACCTAAATACAAAATATTGCACATCAATGCGAACACCTGTTCCTGCGCTCACCGCAATCTCCTTGTAAAAAGTATTTAAGCTGAATTTACCACCTGGAATATCTGGGTTGTTGTTGTTTAACCATGTGTTTCCGGCATCCACAAAAAAAGCGCCTTTCACAATACCCGTGTAGGTAAAACGGTATTCCAAATTGGTTTCAAGTTTGATTTCACCCCCCTGTTGTACAAAATACAAACTTTGCAAAGAATCAGGAGGGATGTACACTCCTGGGCCAACTGCATACACCGGAAACCCGCGCAAACTGTAAGCACCTCCTGAAAAATATTGCTTGATAAATGGAACTGTACTTGCATTGCCGTATGGCAAACCCCATCCACCAAACAACCGGTAAATAATAGCACGCGAATTGGTTTGATCCAGTTTAAACTGCTTCCTAAAATCAAAATCTACTTTAACAAATTGTGCATACTTAACCCCAAAAATTACCAATGGATCCGCTGCGTTTGGAGTATTGCCTTGCAACCTATTAATGCCACTAATGATATTGCCTGCAAACTCGAGGTTGAGATTGAAATAAATAGGTCGTTTAATGCGCTCAAATACTTGCTGGTTGTAAAAATAAGAGTACCCCATGCCAGCAATAAACTGTTTCTCATATCGTTGTTCAAGGGTTGGATTGTCATTAATCAATGCCAAAAAATCAGGCGATTGATTGAAGATATTAAAGTAGTTCACACTGGCCAAGGTTAAATCATGGTCGATAGGCAATGATGGTTTCCATTTATAACCGTAGCCAAATTTAAACGAGTTGATATTGTAATAATTAACCCTGCTTACAAAACTGATATCAGCAATAAACTTGGTACGTGGCACAAAATTGCTTTGCACCGAAGTTGAAAATGGAAGTAAAAACCGCGGCACATACAATTCAAGAGTTGGATTTACTTCGTAGGTGTATTGGCCTTTGTACGGTCCATTAAGCTGGGTTTCGAACGAAGTGCGTAACTTGGCAATTAAAAGCTCTGCACCCTTTAACGTATTGCGGTTACGGTAGCTAACATTTACGCCAGGACCAATAAAGTTATTTGATTTTGAAACACCTTGTACTTCTGTACTAATAGAACGTTGTGGCAATGGGGTTAACAAAATAGTAGCGGCTAATGCATTCGAATCTTGTTGGGTAAATTTCACCGTTACAAATTTGTAAACACCCAAATTTGACAATCGGTTTAATGTTAAATTGTGTTGGTTGCGGTTGTAAGGTAAGCCTTGTTTGATAAATACAGATTGGATGATGGGTTTGGGCTTGATATAGTTACTCCCTCCATGGTATTGAACCCCATTTACCAACCTACTATTGAGTGTATCCATTTGCTTGCCAAGTTCGTATTCAGCAAATACCGCAACCGATTGAATGGTGTGAATATTGGCTGCATTTTTTGGCATCTCTGGCTTGAGCCTCATAGTTAATCCTACCTTATTTTTGGCCAACGTACTTGTATCCAATTCAAACAATAAATAATCTGCATTGAATAAATAAAATCCTTCTTGCTTTAATGCATCATCTATCCGCTTGCGTTCTTGTTTTAACAAATCAAGTTGGTAAGGAACGCCATTTTGCAACAACGAGCGTTGCATGTGTTGCTGAATATGAAATGTAAGTGAATCGGTAACGGGTAAAGGTGTTAACTTACCGATATAAGTGCGTTCGCCTGGCATAACACGGTAATGAATTTTAGCAAAAGGAGTATCATACTGCCACGTATACGAAACATGTGCACTAAAATATCCTTCATTAAACAAGGTTGCCTCCATGGCTTCAACCACCCTATCTGGATTTGCATCGGACGCGTATACTGGTGCATCGCTCCATTTTTCATGAATGGTCTTTCTGATTTTTTTTGTGCTACCCAATGTTTTGTAATGCAACCACAACGAATTGCGTATACCCAAAAAAGACGAATTGGGTTTGGGTCGGGTTAATCCTTCTACCAATTTAATAGCATTCTTAGACGATTTGGTTGAAACAGAATCAGTACTTTTTACAGTTGCTCCTGTATACAAAAACTCATTTTCGGGAATCCATTTTTTTACGCCACACGAAACACATAGCAGGATGCTTATGCCAACAAAAAAGATACGTACATTGGGTAAAAACTGCATCAAGGTAAGGTGTCTTTTTTAGTTGGCTTTGTGAGCAGTTCGCTAATGGTATTGTAATCGCGGCTGTATACAACACCAATTCCGGTTTTGTACAACATACCATCAATTAACCCTTCGAATTGATTTTCGCGAAAGGCTTTAAAACGGTAGCGTCCATCATCTGTAATTTTATACTCCACCACAACATCGCCTGTAATATTTTGTGCATTGCTGTTTTGGGCGTTGGCATCCATGTTAATACTGCTTCCAACTTGCACACTCATTTTATTATTGAGCAATTCCTTCTTGATCCCAACTTGTAACTCAGTAGTGGTTTGTCCATTGCCTTTTGCGCTGTTATAATCATCAACTGATTGCAAATCAAAATTCAACTCCGCACCTTTAATCCATTTACCCGAATAACGGTTTAATTGGTCTGATAAAAGTTGGTTTACACTGTTACGTGCAACAGCTGAAACAGCCTCAGTAGCACTTGGACTCACCGATTGTCCAACAGGCAAAAACCGATCTAGAATCAACAAAGAGAATACTTGCTTATTAAGTTCGTTTGGGTCATTGTTCACTTGGTTAATTTTTGCATAAGGCAAGCCATTAAATTCATTTTGCTCTTTGGGAATAGGCATATCCAACATAAAACTCAGTTCAGGATTAAGCAGCAAACCTTTCATCACCAAGTTTACATCGTACGTTAACAACCTTCGGTACACATTGCGTTCTTCAGGAGGAAATCCTGCAAGTTCTTGCGCCAATAAATCGGTTGCTCCCGCTTTGGTTCGGTATGTTGCGGTAATGTTGATATCTGCATTTAACAAATCGCCTGTCCACGAAATGGTGCTTCCTTCTTTGATATCAAATTCACGTTTCACAATTTTTTGAAACGATGCTTTGTACTTACCCTGACTCAAAGTATACACTCCTACCAACGACATTTTTCCAGAACGGTCTATCCCAAATCCAATTGCACCAGCGCCACTCACTGATAAATTATCCCCACTCTCTTGGTCGGTAATAATGTTAAACACCGTGGCTTTGTTAATATCAATATTGGCCGTTACTTCTATTTCACGTAAGGCACTGTATTTACCTGAATCAAGCGGCAATAGACCAAATGGCAAACTATCTTGTTTAAACACCACAATGCCATCTCCTTTATCGGTACTTAACTCTCCTTGCTGCACCACCACAGTTACATTTGTTCCTTCCAATAGCGATACTTTTGCATCTACTTTAGGCAAGGTGCTATTGCCTCTTATTTGAATATCGCTATTTAACAGTACTGTTCCATAATACAGTTTATTGTTTTTTGCCGTAGTATTAAGCACCCTGAAGTTTCGTGTTTTTACATCTAAAGCATAGGTTTGTTGGTCATTTTTGTCAAAATAAATTGCTCCTTTTACATCAAGCGGCTGGTTCATGGAGTCGAGCACACTAAACTGCTTAAAGTACAATCCATCTTGATCAAACTGCACCACCTCATCGTGTAACCGCAACCTGTTGTTAATAGCAGCCAGAATAAATGATGCTTCCCTAAACCGGATATCCCCTTTCACAATTGGCTTACGCAAAGAACCCTTGATGGTAAATTCGGATGAAATGACTCCTGAACTGCTACGTAAATATTTAGGCGCAAATGATTGTACTGTTTGCATGGTGATGGAGGCAATATCAACGCGCAAATCCACATCGTCATCATTATATGTTCCGGCAACATTGGCTTTGTTGCCATTGCCCGATAACGAAGCATCAATTGTATAATTTGTACCACCATTGTTGGCAGCAGTTAACGCCAAATCACCTATTAAATAATTTCTAAACACAAGTTGTTGTAAGGATACATTGGCAGTAAATGCAAATATTCTTGTATCTATTAACAATGCCTCACCCGATAAGGTGCCACTTACAAGCGACTCTTTGCGTTCAATAATTTGAGACAATCTTTGGAGATTCACCTTTTGAAAAACCAAGCGCAATGGCGCATCAATAGCCTTGCCAGTTGATTGGATGCTGATTGATTCCTGATTGTTGTGTAAAAGCAATTCTGTTGCATTCACATTGCCATGATTGATGATCAGTGAATGGTTTGGATTGACCGCCCAGGCGGTGTTCATTACAATAACCGTGTCGGGTTTAAAGGTAACTTTATATGCATTGGGTTTGCAATCAATATGGGTGGCCAACTTGAGTCTGTAGCCACTGTCAGGATGAACAATTTCAACAGCCGCATTTACCAAACCAGAGGCCAATTGCCCTTTGATTCGGGTTTGAGGCAACCACACTAAACCGCTTGTCATCGAATCAAGCGAGCAAACATACTGTGCCATATCTTGCACAGGTTTAAGATCAATAGAAGCTCCATAAAGTTGCACCTCATCCATCACAAGCAATGGCATGCGTAGTTTAAATGTTGCATCTGCCAAGGTCTTTTGTTGGGCAAAAGCAAGTTGCAATCCATTAAACTGTTTAATGGATGGTAACAGCAATCCACTAATCATCGGATGCGGTTCAATAGAAACTGAAACCTTCATTTGTTGCTGTTGTGGAATTGCGTTAATCGGCTTTTGTTGGTGAATCCAATTGCTCCAATTGGTAACAGCTTGCGAAAAATTCAATACATCAACCGATCCTTCATAATTAAACTTGAACCAATCAGATGTTAATGAACAAACGGTATTTGATGGTGTATTTGATGGTGCATTTGATGGTGCATTTGAAAGTGAACCTTCAATGAGTTTGGTTTCATACATATTGCTTCGTTGAGCAATAATTAAATTACGTAATTTCAAGTCGGCTTTTGCATCACTCCAATTACTTGCTGCAATTGCCAATTGTGTTTGAACGGCAATTCGCAAAGGTGTTTTGCTAAGGTTCATTGCTTCCAAATTTGCGTCTGTCACCTCACCTTGTAATTGAATCTGAAACGGTTTTTTCGCAATATTTACAGTTGCATCAAATGCAGCAATTAATGCTGTATCGGCAATATTCAATTGCATTTTACCTACCCCATCTTCAACCTTTGCAACAAGTTTCATATCTTGATATGGATGTGCCAAATAATCACAAAATGGAATAGTTAAATCAATTTCTGCTGTAGCCTTTTGCCAATCTTTTCCTGAATATGTTGCGTGAATGTTTGCTGTAACTAAACCCAATTCTTTGACTTGGACCGAGCGTCCAACTGCCCATTTATATATGCCCGCATCAATGGTTAGTGTGGGTTCATTTATCAAGTCATTTAATCGTGCTTCAACATTGATACTGCCATCCGTGCTATTTACTTGGCAACTTAACATTGCGTTTGATAATCCACCTGTAATTTGTCCACGCAACTGAAACTGCTTCGGAAACTGCAATGCCTTTGGTAAATAGGTTTGCGGAACAATCGAAGCTAAATCTTGTTGGGTTGAGGTGAATGATTGCAATTGCAACTTTGCTTGCAGTTGTTGTGAGTCAAAAGGATTGCTGATTGATCCATTGACTGCTATGGCTGTTTGTGTTGCAGTAGTTGCCACCAGTTGTTTAATTGCAATTTCATCATTGGTGCCATTAATTGATCCATTGAGTGTAATAACTTGATTTTTGTTTTGAGCCAACCAAACATCACTTTTTAACTGCGGAGCAAGCATTAAAAGCTCATTGATGGAAACCTTGCTTCTGGCAAATGCAACTTGCCACTTGAGATCAGACAATTGATTTAATCCGCTTACATGCGCATAATTTGCAATAACAGATTGGTTGGTTTGCAAAAACAATCCCGACAAGGTTGCCTCGTTACCTGTGAAAGCAAACTGACTACGCCCTTGGGTAACGGTAAGTCCGCTGCGTTCGGTAAATGCCATTTGTTTTAACTGCCCACTTGCTTGTATGCCGTGGTAATGCAAATCGGCAGCTGCTAAGTTGATATTGGCAAACTCCAAATGACTATAATCAACAGCACCTTGAAGCGGTTGCTTACCATCAAGGTGAAGTGCCATTTGAGAATTTTCTAAACGCAAGTCCATCACATCCACGAACCACTCGGCCGATGAAATTGTGTCTTGGTCTTTTTCGTTTGAAGAAGCCGGAAATACAATAGCCGTTTGGCAATCTTCAAACCAGGCATCCTTTACCGCTATATGGCTTTTATTTAAGTCTATAATTCGAGGTATCACCTTACCTTTTCCCAAACGTACATTCAAGTGGTTAGCCGTATCGGACATGGTTAAATCAAAAAGCAATTCGGTTGCTGTTAAGGAACCGAGCGTAATGGATGGTAAAACTGAATTAGGAGTATCGTTAGGATTGGGATTTTGATTATTACTTACCACCGAAACCAATTGCAATTGGCTATTAATTCCAGTTAAAGCTAAGGAGGGAATATTAAAGGCCAACCGGTTCAAGTCAAACTCACGCACTTCCATTTCAACCAAATCAATTTGATTGACGCTGAATATGCCTGTAACACTATCGAGGTAATTAAAGTAAACAGACTCTAAAACAAGCTTTTCAAGCTGTAATAGTGGTAAGGCTGGTGGTTGCAGTGGAGTTGCATCCGTTTTTGAAGATGGTATTGTGAATGCGTTTACTAAAAAATCGAAATTAAACCCTTCGGTTACATTACGCTTAATTGTAACAGTTGCATTAACCAACCTCAAATCATTGATAACAATTGTTCCTGAGAATGCTTTCCAAAGATTAATATCAACTGACAACTCATCTATCGAAGCAAGGGTATCTTGATGCATGTCACCAATGAATACTTGACGCAACACCAATCCTTTGAATAATGACAGGTGAACGCTACCTATACTCAATTGCGCGTGGGTTTTTGACGATGCCCAATTTAACATGCGCTTTACGGCAACCGTTTGCACCGCTGGCACCTGCAAGGTAACAGCTAATACTAACAGAACGGTAACCATGATCACCAAAACGCGAACTGTTATGTTATATGTAGCAACCCAAATTTTTTTCACAAATGGTGTTGCAAAATAAGGAATCTGAGCAAAAAGTGTGCGTTATATCAATTGTGCCTTTTTAGATAAGGGAATTTGGCAGAGGAGCTAAGTTACTCTATTCTATACGAGACTCCATAAATGCATTTTGTAAAGCCTTTAATTGATCATTAAAATCGCTTTTAAAGGTATCCCAATTGTTACTACCATCTGCCCTGTAGTGATCTATTTTGTATTTTAACGATTCGTTTCGGTCTTGTAAATACGTTACTTTACGGTTGGCTTCTTTATTTAGTTCTAACCCCTTGGCCTTTTGTTTGGCGCGCAAGGCAATAATTTCTTGATCATTTTTCTTCATCCTTTTAATGGCCTTGGCCCGAAAATGTTGATACTCTTCAATTGAATCCTTTTGTGCCTTGGCAAACTCCGATTTTGAAATAGCTGATTGATTTTGTGCTTGCTTTTGTTTCGACTCAAATACTTGAGCAGAGATTGCTGAGATAAAAGTACTTATTAAAATACTAGTGATTATTTTTTTCATAATTTTTAAACTAAATGAATAAAACAAGTGCCGAGTAGCTTCATAGCTAAACGACACTTGAATAGCAAAACTGAATACTTATAATTTACTAATTATATCATGCAGCTCTTGCTTCGTTTTACCAAGCTTTTTTTCAATCTTACCCAGCATGTCGTCTTTTTTGCCGTTTTCGTAAGTCAAATCAGCATCTGTTAATACAGGGAATTTGGCTTTTAACTTGCCTTTTTGTTCCGACCAATTTCCTTTGTTGGAATCGGTAGTTGAATGTGTTGTTGTCATCTTTATTTATGTTAAGTGTAACAAAATATTACTGTACAAAGATGAAGCAGCAGTAGACGCAGAATCTTACATTGCATTGCTATTTGATTGCATCATTCACACAAAGTATCCAAATCGCGCAACTGTTTTGATTTCAAATTTTTAAACTGCGTTGTTGTAAACCCCGTTGTTTTTTTAAACTGATTGGCTAAATGTGCAACACTACTATAATGCATCCTGTATGCAATTTCAGTTAGGGTTAAGTGTTCATATACCAATAACTCTTTAACACGTTCAATTTTATGCATAATTAAAAAATGTTCAATGGTAGTACCCATTACTACCGAGAACAAATTGGCCAAGTAGGTATAATCGTATTGAAGCTTTTCGCTTAAGAATACAGAGAAATTCACCTTTGGAATCTCCTCCGTGTAATGAACCATTTCAACAATAACATCCTTTATTTTTTTGATAAGAATACTCTTATGATCATCAATTAACTCAAGTCCAAACTTTACTAGTTGGTTTTTAAACATTGCAATCTGTAACTCAGTTGGCGTATCTATGACCTCTACCTCACCTAACTCAACTTGACCATAGGTTAATCCTAATTTATTGAGCTCGTCTTTTACAACCATTTTACAACGGATGCAAACCATATTTTTGATGTAAAGTTTCATTAGATAAAAGAACTGTGCTTAGTAGATAAACTACTCAATAAAGGTAACCTTTAATACGGTAATTCTATGTTAAATTATAGATGATTTAGCACATAAAAAAGTCCCCGACAATTCACTGCCGGGGACTTTGATTAAAAGTGATTATGGCTTCACCACTTCAATAAATTCAACACTAAATTCTACTCTCCTATTACGTGTTCTACCTTTAACTGATTTATTGGTATCAACGGGCATTGTTTCTCCAAATCCTTTTGCCTCAACCGCTAATGGACTCACTCCTTTAGCAATCAAATAATTTGCGACCGAGGAAGCTCTATTTTGAGAAAGGGTTAAATTCATTGCATCTTCCCCAACATCATCTGTATGACCACCTATGTTCAATTTGTAACTTGGATTTTCTTGCATCACTTTAACAATAGCATTTAAAATAGGATATGATACTGGTTTAATAATTGCTTTACCTGTTTCAAACTGAATTCCTTGTAATGCTTTTTGAAACAATTGTTTGGTTTCTTTCTTTAGTTCAGGACATCCTTTATTTGCAGGTGTTCCAGGTATTGTAATGCATTTATCAATATCGTCATAGATACCATCTGCATCTGTATCCGGGCATCCGGCATGGGTTGCACTACCCGATAATAATGGACATTTATCTATACCATCATGTACACCGTCATTGTCAGTATCAGGGCATCCATTGGTAAGCGCAATTCCTTTTAAAGTAGGACACATATCTTTGGCATCTTCAATTCCATCTCCATCAGTATCAGGACATCCTTTAAATAAGACTACGCCTTTTACCTTTGGACACAAATCATCTTCATCACGAATTCCATCACCATCGGCATCAGGGCATCCGTTTAACGCAACCGTTCCTATGATATTTGGACACTGATCTTTTCGATCCGTTACACCATCACCATCTGTATCAGGACATCCATTCAGCGATATTGTACCTGCATCATCAGGACACTGATCTTCATTGTCTGCTACTCCATCTCTATCTTTATCAGGGCAACCAAGCGTATTAGCCTCACCAGCCAATGTAGGACATTTGTCTTGGTAATCTAATACACCGTCACCATCCCCATCAAGTGGACATCCGTTTGCATCAACCTTCACACGACTTGGCGTATTGGGGCATTTATCTTTTTTATCAGAAACACCATCTTTATCCTGGTCTTTGGGAGAACCTAAATTAAATCCAATTCCAATGGTATGCAACATCATCTGATCTGTACCTGTAGGCTTGGTTAAAACTGCTTCTGGATTATTGTGTGCAGTTCCCATATAAGCAAAAAGTGCTTGGTAATTAACGCTTAATGCATCTGTCAAACGAAAACGAATACCTGCACCCCCAACCGCAGGGTAATCTTGCCCATCATTAATTTGAGCACCTTTAAAATCAGAGATTCCGGCACCAACAAAAAGATAAGGCGCAAGCCTACTATCCTCTTTCAATAAATAACCATTATTGAATTTATACTTCAAATGAATATTGCTATGCCACATATATCCCTTAAACTGAGTTATTCCGTTATCATAAAATCCCCATGACCCGTAAGAGCTCATTACTCCTGCATCAAACGAAGGATTTAGATACCTTGTAAATGATAGACCTACTGTTGCATTTTGGGTAAATACATCTGACTGAAAATTAGTGATATTGTTGCCTAAGTCTCCAGCATATACACTCATTCCACCGAATACACCAAGGTTCCACTTTCGTTCGGATGATTGTGCAGAGAGTTGGGTGTACATAAAAAGTGTAAGTATTAAAATGATGGATTGCTTCCAATTTCCGATTAAGGCAGACTGAATGCATGTTTTTTGTTGATTTTTCACAGTAAAATATGTTTAGTGTAATATTGTTATTACTAGTCAAAGCTAGTTTGGTTGAAAAGTATAGTTGTTATATTAATAGCAGTATCTATTGTACAATTCTTAGATTATGAGGCTACTCTAAAAGAATATATAAAACCGCAACTACAAAATATAGGGAAGGCTCCAGAACAATATTGAAGTAAAACCGTAAAGCAGTTAAGAGATTCAGACAGGCAAACGAAGCCAGTTTGAATACTAGATTGGTAAGATAAACATCATGATGAGGTTATTTTTTCTTATTCTTTTTAAAGTAGCCTCTTAATAAAATGCTTTTTTGAGCTGCATCCATATTCTGCTTAAACCCTTTGGTTCCTTGTTTAACATTGAGCATTGTTTTATCAATATTTGAGGCAAATGCTGTATCCATAAATAATTTACCAATGGTACCTCTTCCTTGTTTAATGTTGTTAACTATAATTGTTAAATCACCTGAAAGTTGGGCTGTATTATCACTAGTTTTCTTTAAAGATGACAAAATTTCATCAATACGTATTGGCCTAGTGGATGCAATAATATCATTATCAACAACAGCCTTTTCAGAAGACAAACCAGGAGTAATAATCAATATTTTATTTCCCATTAAACCATCCGATCCAATAACAGCTTTAGCTCCTGTTTTAATAAATGGTTGAGCCTTTAAGTCAACCATAAAACTTACCTGAACTGCGGTATCAGTGATGATATCAATTGATTCAATTGTACCCACCGCGATTCCAGCAAATTGTACATTGTTACCTACTTGCAATCCATTTACGTCTTTAAAACAGGAAACCAACCTAAATGTGCTACTAAAAAGTTTATTGCTTTCACCAATTAGATAAATACCGGCAATAAGGATTACTAATGAAACAGTAACGAAAATGCTCAGCTTGAGCATACTTTTTGATTCTTCTTTCATGATATTATATTTTAAAAAACGCCTTTACCGTTTCATTGTCTAATTGCGAGAGCTCATCAAACGAACCCTCAACAAGAACCTTACCCTCATCTAAAACAAGCATCCGATTTGCTGTGGTATGCGCACAAGCCATATCGTGTGTGATGATAATGGAAGTGGTTTTAAACTGTTGTTGAATCGAATTCATCAATTCACTTATCTCATTAGAAGTAATCGGATCTAGCCCAGTTGTTGGTTCATCATAAAAAATAAATTGCGGTTTGGTAATAAGGGTACGAGCTAAACCCAGTCTTTTACGCATTCCTCCTGAAAGTTCGGATGGCATTTTATCAGCAATATCAATCAACCCTACACTTTTCAAAACTTCTTCTGCTGCTAATAACTGATCTCGTTTTAGTATTGCTTTTCGCCTCAAAGGAAAAACAAGATTCTCCATCACAGACAGAGAATCGTACAAGGCGCCACTTTGAAATAAAAATCCTACAGCCTTGCGCACCTCATTTAGTTGTGAAAGGTTGGCTTCATTCATTACTGTGTTGTTAATTAGGATTTTGCCCGAATCAATAGGTAACAACCCAATTATACATTTAATCAAAACTGATTTTCCACTACCCGACTTACCAAGAATAACCAGGTTCTCACCCTTAGTTATTTGAAAAGAGATGTCTTGTAAAATTTGCTTGTCGCCAAATGATTTACAGAGGTGTTTTACATCAATAACAGTATTGTTTGAACTTGAGGTAGATTCATCCATTCTTCTTAAATAAACAATGAAGTAACTTGAACAGCCAACATATCAATGATAAAGATGAGTAACGATGCAATTACAACAGAGCTATTTGCCGATTTGCCTACGCCAACTGTACCTTTTGCAGCGGTATATCCTTGATAACAACTTATAAGTCCAATGGCTAATCCAAAAAAAACAGTTTTTGTCAAAGAGGGTACAATATCAGAAAACTGCAGCTCAGCCATGGCTTGGGAGAGGTATAATTGAAAGCTAACATCGCCTGAAATGTTTACTCCGAAAAAAGATCCAAGAAGCGAAATGCAATCACTGTATATCGTTAACAATGGCAACATAACAGTAGCAGCCAAAACGCGTGTTACAACTAAGTAGTTAAACGGATTGATGCCCGACACTTCCATTGCATCTATTTGCTCGGTAACCCTCATTGATGCTAGTTCAGCACCAATACTTGAACCCACTTTACCCGCACATATAATACCTGTAATCACCGGACCGATTTCTCTTACGATTGAAACTGATACCATTGCAGGCAACCATGATTCAGCCCCAAAACTTGCCAAAGTAGGTCGTGATTGTATTGTGAGTACTAAACCCATAATAAATCCAGTAATACCAACCAGTGGTAAAGAGTTATAGCCAATAAAATAACATTGCCTTACCCAATTCGTGTAAATCATATTTAAACTCACGTTTAAAACTGTTCCACTCTTCTTCGGTTGTAGATTTGAGGTTACTCATCTTATTGCGCATGTCAGTGTTTTTTTGCTCTAACTCTGCAATACGTTGTTGCGTTTGTGCATCTATTCCTCGCTTCGTTTTAGCAGACCTGTCTTTGAGTTTTGCAATTGCTTTATCATTTTCATCAATTTCGAGTCTAGCCTCATTCACAAACGAGTTATAATCATCAACTGAATCTTGTTGTATCTGACTCATTTCAGTTTCTGCCTCTTGCAAATCTTCTTTAGTCTTAGCCACATTTTGTGTTGGTGAACTGCAATAGGTTAACAGTAGTAATAGGGGAACGATTGGAAGATGTTTAACTATTTTCATGGTATACTAATTTATTGTGTGAATTACTTATAATGATTCTTTAAAAAGGGTACTGTAACTTTTAGTGTTTACAATTCGCTTTTCAACATCTGCAAGTAAATGGTCTTGTTGGTTGGTAGGCCGCAACAGATCTTCGTTATTTAAAATACCTAACCAACTTTTGATTGCAACCATTTGATGTTGAAATTGCACCAGTAAAGCCGTGATAAAGAGCTGGGCTTTCCTTGAATGTAAATTAAATTTTGTCATATTCAAAGGTATCCCCAGCAAGAGTAGATCATCTTACATCTTATTGTAAATACCTTACAATATTCACTCAAATATTGGCCATTTGGTTAGATAACATGGTTGATTTACTCCATGATGGAGCATATTGACTAACAGTTAAGCGAGCAAGCAAGTAACTTATGCAAGACTCCGCACCTTGATTAAGGTTTACATGGTGCTCTTCCAAGCCATCGTAACAACCTCCTGTAACAGGATTGTACATTATCTGATGCAAGTGATTATCGCCTAAAAACCAATTAAAGGCAATTTCAAGTTTATCCAGATAAGATTCATCACCAAATGTTTCATAAAAGTGAGCTAAAGCAAGAATGGTGTATGCAACATCAATAGGCTGCTCCCCAAACACAGCGCTGGTTTTACCTTTCCACTTCCAACCGTTATTTGAAACAGGTTTCATTTGCGATTGTATAAATGTATTTTCAAGTAAAAAGTTAAACGAAATGCGTGCTGTAGTTTTATAATCTGTATTTCCGGTAATTAAGTATGCACAGAGTAAACCCTCAGGCAATACGCTATTTGCATAGGTTAAATATCCTTCAAACCACAACCAATTATTTTCGCTTTCATGAATATACATACGTTCGAGCTTATTGGCTAAACTAGTTGCTAATGCCTTATATTCCTCATTACAACATGCAAGATTTGAATAATACAAACCCTTTAACATAAAAGCTATTGCTCGCGTTGAATTAACCAATGATAGTTGAGGAATTAAGGAGTCAAAAAGCTGTGATGCATCTTGCACTATAGATACTGGCAAAATTGAATGTCTACTCAAAACAAAACCCAAAGCCCAAAAAGCCCTGCCGTTTGAGTCGTCAAGATTGACAAGATTGTTTTGAACGGTAAATAAAAACTCAGTATTTACGTAATTGTTCATTACTCCACTGGGTGATAAACAATGATGAATAAAGTTTAAGTAAGTAGTGATTAGTTTTAAATCAACTTCATCCATTGATTGCTCATAATGCATAACCATAGCTATTAAGGCACGTGCATTATCATCCAATGTATAACCAAATTGAGGATCGGGTTGATTCATATTGGCAAATTGCAAGATGCCAAATTCGGTAGTAAGATGATGAATATGATTAAGGTTAATTGGAGGAAGATTGTATTGAGGCGTTATCTTTTGAAAAGTATACGCTTCGACAAGTAATGCGTGGGCAATTGCAGAATTTTGCCATGCAGTTGAAGCCATGCGGTGTAATGCATTTGACCTTGCAACTTTGCTCAAGTTAGTATCCTTAAGTAAGGCAATAACAGCCTCTGCCAATTGGCTTGAGTCATTAAATGGAATTAAAATTCCTGCATCTTGTTGCATTACCTCAACAGCATGTGGAATAGGGGTTGAAACGATTGGGCAGCCTGAAGCCATTGCATACGAAAATGTCCCACTTACCGTTTGTTCGGGATCATCAGAAGTGAAAAGATACACATCCGATAACTGAAGATAATCAAGTAAATTACTAACTGGTATGTATTCATTTACAAAGAGAACATGCTTTGTTACACCCAGATTATTTACCAATAGGGCTAGTTCGTTCCTGTATGTCTCGCTTTCGTTTTGTATTACCTCTGGATGTGTTTTACCAATGAGCAAAAACAAAACTGTGGGAAACTCTTTTACAATAGCAGGCAATGCCTTTATTGTAGTTTCAATGCTTTTGCCTCTACTTAATAATCCAAAAGTAGAAAGCACAATATTGGACTTAAAGCCATACTGTTCTTTTAAGATTAGTTTATCTGAGTGTTCTACTAAGTGAGTTCCGTGCGCAATTACATGTATTTTAAATTTAGGAATTTGGTATAAACTGTTTAATAAATGAGCTCCAGATCGAGTCATTACAATAACTCCTGAAGCATAAATTGCTAATTCTTGAACGTACCCCTTAAGCGCTAAATCAGGGTGTTTTAAAATTGTATGAAACGCGAGCAAAACTGGCTTCTTGCAGGCTGTAATAAGATCAATCAAGGATAACTGAGCTTGCTTAAATAAGCCAAACTCATGTTGTATCATAACCAATTTAATTCGTTCATTGGCCGCAACAAAAGCAGCCAATGTGTGGTACGATTCACTATCGTCACTTCGCAATGTATAAACGACCTCCCGCCCATATTTAAAACGCATACCAACCGTTTCAACAGCAGCTATTATAATTTCAAAAGACCCACTGAATTGCGCAGCTAATGCCTTCGTTAAATCATATGTGTAAGTTGCAATACCGCATTCCCTTGGTGGGTACGTTGAGATGATGAGAACTTGAGGCAACGTTAAATTATTCATACCGGTTTAAGTTAAAGAAAGTTCATCGAGCAAATCGTTTAATGAAACTGAAGCACAGGCAATTTGATTATCTGCAGCACCATAATAAATATATAAAGTATCCTCAAATATTGAGGTACCTGTTGGAAAACAAACATTGTTAACATGACCCGTTAACTCATAATCCAATTCGGGAACAAAAAGTGGGTAAGCTAAACGAGCAATCACCTGTAATGGATTGTCTAAGTCTAATAAAGCAGCACAAGCTGTATAAATATATCCGTTGGGCGAATCAAACACTCCATGGTATATAACCAGCCAACCCTTTTCTGTTTCAATGGGTGGACAACCTGCTCCAATATAACTTACTTCATGCGCGTATACTGGTGAAATCGCAATATTGTCGGATAAATGGTAAAGATAATGCTCCCAGAAAGACTGAGTAAGCACGCTTAAATCTGCCACCTTTACCAGTTGAATATCTGGCTTTATTCGAATCAAAAAATAAATCTCATTCCCTATTTTTCGCGGAAAAAAAACCACATTTTTAATCCATAAAAAAACTAGCTTGTTGCGTTTGGTTAGGATGTTATCGCGTTTGTTATACCTTATGTATTTTTCATTTAGTGGCTGTTTACTCTCAGCAAACCGTTTGAATTTATTGTATTGAATTGTCGGAACAATTAACCCAACTTTTAAAAAGTGTTTTAGGTTAGTTGATGTTGCCAATGCCCCTAATGCATTTATTCCATCAAAGGCGGTATAAGACAAGAAATATGTATCATCTAGTTTTACAATTCGAGGATCTTCCATCCCCTGACTCTCAAAATCTCTTTGTGGATACAATAATGGCTCATCCAATCGCTCGACTAACGTTAACGGTCCTTCTAACCTACAATAACCAATGGTTGAGTAATTTCCTTTAGCAACCGCTCGGTAAAATAAATGCACTGTATTACCTATTTGTAAAATAGCAGGATTAAGCACACCTTCACATTCGAACCCATTTTGTGTTCTACTTAAGACAATACCTCTTTTTACAACAGTAATCATAGCTCATGTTTTACAAGCAGAATGCAACGAATAGAAAAGTGCTTTCAACAATCAATTGTGCGCATCATGAAGGAATAGCTGCATGTTGCTTCACATCTTGCTTTTCCAAATTGCGTGCTTCCAACGAATGACCATTGGCAACAATTGAGCTGTGATGTGCTTTTTCATGTTCTCCTACTTCATGAAAAGAGGCTGCCTCCAAATGATAAATAGCTGCTGTTTCGTGGTGTTTTGCAGCTTTTTTGTGAACGTCAACATTAAGTTTAGTATCTGCCGATACTCCTTTTTGTTTTGTTACTGCCTTTTTGTTTTTAATAACCGCCATGATTGTTTATTTTATGTTTGATTTATTCACCACAAACTACCATATTCAAACAGGTCAAGTCATTACACAATTACTGGCATGGTTGTATTATTCACACTTTTTAGAAAGCTCGCGTTCAAAATAAACCCGCTCCTTTGCATCAGGTTCGAGTACGCGCGTGCAGTAGTACACTTCGTCAATATATCGCCTTACACGCAGTTGCTCGTTCGGTTGTGCTTTGGCAAATACAAGTTCACCAACCACATATACTTGTTCAGACGCATTGTTCATTCGTAACCACTTTTGATAACTGTTGAAATCATTTTGAAACGTCCGTTGGGTTTAATTAAATTAGACAAATGTGCAGGGATTACAATTCCTTGTCCTGATTCCAACAGATGTGACTGCCCATCTATGATTACTTCTGCTTTCCCTTCAATAATTTGAACAAACGTATCAAAAGGTGTAATCTTCTCCGTCAATCCTTCACCACTATCAAACGACATCACACTGATATTACCAGTCGATTTTTTAATAATGGTTTTACTTACCACAGCATTGGGTATGTATTCAATAATTTCAACAATGATAAAAGCTTTGGCTTTTTCAATATCAGAAGTATCCATTTGTGTGTTGGTATTAGATTGGCAATTTTGCGCTTTGGTAACTCCCTGCGCTTACACAACAACTTAAAAAGGTTACACGATTCATTCATCAATCAAAACTCATACGCTACATTCGTTTTAAGGAATTAAAAATCTCTTGCAATCCATTTTGTTTAGCCTCAAATACGGTACTCAACTGCATACCAATTTTTCCAGGCGGAAATCCCTTACGTGCAAACCACTCTAAGTAGTAATCTGGCAAATCGCATAGCAGCATTCCTTTATGCTTACCAAATGGCATACGGGTGGTAACAAGGCTTTTGAGTATTTCAGGATCTGGTTTCATAAAGATAAGAATAATCCGAATATAAAGCAGATTGTGAGCATCCCATAAAAATACCCTACTTTTGTACTGCTAAAACTCAAACTGGGGCTGACCGGAATTGACGGGATGAGCAATAGGCGCGTAAGCATGCCGAGCATTGGGATATTGGCTCGCTAATCAAAATACTCAAACAATCAATTGGCGAAAACAACTTCGCTATGGCTGCCTAATCAGGAAGATTACGCACTAGCCATTGTCTCGCAGGTGTTAGCTTAACCGCACTTGCATCAGAGGCATCATTAGGAAAAGCCTTTGCTGGTATGGCCTTTATGCCGGCATTGAAACCAAGAGGATAAGGTTTGGTTTGGCTAGAGACGCAGCCTGACTAAGCCCGACAAACAATGTGTCACTAAGCATGTAGAAAGCGTGACCGTTCCATCTCCGGACCAGGGTTCGAATCCCTGCAGCTCCACCTTCGCCCTCCGAAGCCTGAAAGGCGAAGGAGGGCTTTTTTATACATTCACAAATAGAATCATATCTTAGTAGAAATTTAGTTGGATACTATGTGGTCAGTATATTGACTCAAATAGAAAACATGCCTTAATCCAAGCTCCTTCGCCCTCCGAAGCCTGAAAGGCGAAGGAGGGCTTTTTTATTCAAAATCCTTTGCGTTGCTCAGAAACTTCCTACTTCAACACTTCGGATGGCTACGGTGGATGCAATCCACATTGACAAGTAGAATCATATCTTAGTGGAAATATAGTTGAATACTATGTGGTCAGTATATTGACTCAAATAGAAAACATGACTTAATCCAAGCTCCTTCGCCCTCCGAAGCCTGAAAGGCGAAGGAGGGCTTTTTTATTCAAAACCCTTACG
>JALONP010000017.1 GCA_025454875.1 Bacteroidia bacterium
TGGGAGTCCACCAATTGAGCGAAATCAACCCGAATTAGCCTGAGTGGCGTTGGGCATAGCAAAGAATGAGGGTTGATTTGGAATTGGTGGTCTGCTTTTTTGTTACCTTTTGCAGAACCAAAAGGTAACAAAAAGAACAGTTAAAGAACTTACAAGCCCCTTTTCCATCATTTGAATGTTATTAGCATAGTTGTGGATATTCATTTTAAGTAAAAAGGTTTTATTCGAGGTTCACACTGTAAATAGCGTGCATGGGAATGAACACGTTGGACTCTATAACCACACCTTCCATATTAAGAGCAAGAACACGCGACTCAATTGCAATCATACCTTGTGTGGTATTTACAGCCAGCAATGTTTGTATGTTAGGATCTCTTCCTAAAATAACTGCTTTATCCAATGCAACTATGCGCACCCTCATATCTTCGGGTCGTGTATACACTTCAGTTATTGCAAATTGTACTCCTGCCAGTTGGGTAGAATTTAATCGAGGCAAGTCTCGTAAATTAAGTGCCGTATCCATCATCATTAATTACAAAGCTACTTCGTATCGTTTGCTTACTTCATCCCAATTTACCACATTCCAAAATGCGGTAATATAATCAGGTCTGCGGTTTTGGTAATGCAAATAATAAGCATGCTCCCACACATCGAGCCCCAAAATTGGTGTTCCATTACAATCCGTAACGACATCCATTAGTGGATTATCTTGATTGGGGGTAGAGCATATTTTTAACTTACCCTGCTCCACGCAAAGCCATGCCCATCCAGATCCAAATCGGGTAGTGGCAGCTTTGTTAAATTCTTCTTTCAACTTATCCATTCCACCCAAATCAGAAGCAATCGCAGCTTCAAGCTTTGCAGAAGGCTTTCCAGGTGTAGCACTTAAAATAGACCAAAACAAAGAGTGGTTGTAATGCCCACCTCCATTGTTGCGCACTGCCATTGGGTATTTGCTAATATTTTTGCAAATCGTTTCAATCGTGAGTTGCTCCGCATCGGTTCCAGCAACTGCATTGTTTAAATTGGTAACATATGCATTGTGGTGCTTGCTATAGTGAATCTCCATCGTGCGTGCATCAATATGTGGTTCAAGTGCCGCATAATCATAAGGTAGTTTAGGTAGTTCAAATGCCATAATTTTACTATTTAAATAAATGAATTAAGTGTTCGGTAAATAGACTGCGAATATAGACCAAAACAAAAAATTAACACCTTAAACCAAATTAAGTTTATGCAAAGTACCAAGGTTTGCAGTTTTGGGGATAAATCTTAATTTTACATTACTCTAACTACTCAACACAATGATTAAAGGATTTGCTCTACCACTTGTTATTTTAGGATTGGTTCCATTTTTATTTGGATTCATTGCTGTTACAGCCCCAAACATGACGCCAACCACCTTAATGTATTATTTGGCATACATGCTTATTGCAGTAGGTGCAGTTTCAGGCGGAGTTGGGATTTTGATACGCAAAAGCCGCAGCAATTGGTATGTAAGTGTGCTGATGGGTGCAGTATTTTTGGTGTTAGGATTTATTGTTTTTTTAAATGACGACATCGCAGCAAAGTACTATACACAATTTATCGCTTTATGGGCTGCGCTTATGGGCTTTTCGCTAGTTGCCGCATCTATATTTCAAAAACAATTACGCGTGGTTTTAATTATTAATGGACTCATGTCGTTGGGATTTGGTGGAGTTATTTACTTTAATCCTTTTTCGGGTTCCACGCTCAATTTTATGATCGGATTTTATACCATTTTATTAAGCATCACCATTTTGTATATGGCAGTGAAAATCATTCGCCATAAAAAAGAAGAAATTACCGCAGACGCTTAAAAAACTGTTTAACCAAATCGGAGCATTCTGTTTCCATAATCCCGCCAAGCACTTTGGTTTTTGGATGCAGTTGGTTACCCGCTTTTTTGTATCCCCTTTTCTCATCAAGTGCTCCAAATACCACTTTGCCAATTTGGCTCCAGTACAATGCGCCACCGCACATAATACATGGCTCAAGGGTTACATACAAGGTGCAATCCCATAAATATTTTGCCCCAATAAAATTTGACGCTGCCGTAATGGCTTGCATTTCGGCATGAGCTGTTACATCATTTAACCTCTCGGTAAGGTTGTAACCTTTTCCAATAATTTGGTGGTTGTGAACAACAATGGCTCCAACAGGCACTTCACCTTCATCAAAAGCTTTTTGCGCTTCCGCCAAAGCCAATCGCATAAAATATTCGTCTGAAAACAACTCAACCATCACGTGCAAACATAACAAAAACCGCCCCCTTTCGGAAAGCGGTTTTGCTCTTGAAAAAACTACTTACTATCTAAGTAGCTTCTTAAATCAATGCTTTACCAACTTACTATACCCAATTGCTTGAGGAGTAAGAACGGCAATACAGTACACGCCTGCTTGCAGCATTTCAGTTTCAAGTATTATCTCTGCGGTGTTTGTAAATATTTGACTATAAACTAATTTACCATCAACCCCCATCAAATGAATTGTTCCTGAGGTAGATTGGGCTAGCTGAATCGTTGCATGAGACCTAACTGGATTCGGATAAATCTGCAATGCAAGTTCATTTTGTTTAACCGTTTTTAATCCAGTTGTGGTATCAGGCATGGTAAATTCAATGGTATCGCCACAGCCATTTGCATCCGTAATGGTAAGCATATAAGTAGCTGGGCAAAGGTTGGGTAAAATAATTTCATTTGAACCTGTATTGTATTGCTCCCCCAACATTGAGCCAACAACTTTAAAAATACCGTAATAAGGAGCAGTACCATTTGTGATGGTGAATTCTGCATTATCACAAGGCTGTGAAGTGGGCTGTGCGCCCGAAAATTGTACTTGCAACGCGCAAGTAACGTCAGCACCGATGGTGAATGTAATAGTATCTGTGCACGTTAAACGTGTTCCAGCATCATCACCTGATATTTCCCACACGTGCCATGTCTTAGTACCTGATGTTAATCCAAAAATTACCAAGGTGTCTGATACAAAGTCGCGGGCAATAACAGTATCCGTTGGCTTAGCAGTATCTACAATTTTCAAAAACCGTCCTTTGCTAATCAATAATTGAACAGCGCCTGTATTCGATTGGCTGCTTGTTGCATTGGTTGTTCCTACAACAGGAACCGTAAAACCGCATCCTGAGGTATACCTGTAAATTTTGCCAACAATCTCGCTTGTTCGGCCACAAACCAATCCGTTTTGTGCACTTGTAAAATCAACGCCATTGGCTATTACATTTCCATTACCCAATCCTGTAAAGTTCCATGTGGTAGCTCCATCATTGGTTTGAAAGATTCCGTTTTCATTTACTAAAAAACCAATGTCTGCCGATACAAAGTCGATTGCTGCTGTGGTGTTAAAAACATTATTTCTGCCAACTAATGACTGTCTGTTCCATGTAATACCACCATCAGTTGTTTTGTAAATGATACCACGGGTTGTAAAGTTCACAAACGTATCACCTGCTGCATAACCTACTGTTGGGGTTGGAAACTGCACATCAACAAAGTAACGGTTAAAGTTAACAGCGCTCAAACGTTGCTGGAAACTGGCATTTCCTGTTTTGGTGATAATACCGCCATCATTGTGCGCAACAACAACCGTATTGGTGCTGCTGATATACGTTCCGGCCACTGAAGTAAAGTTGAGTCCAAAACCATTCTCTGTCCATGTTTCTCCACCATCTGTTGTTGTGTAATAACTTGAAGCATTTGTTCCAAATGCATACCCGTTTTGTGAACCATCAAAAAGTACCTTATGCAAATCCTTAGATCCACCTGTTGAGTTGAATGTTTTTGTAGACCAAGTAGCTCCACCATCGGTAGTTTTCAAAACCGTTCCAAAATCACCAACTACCCAACCAACCTGTGATGTTGCAAAATACACATCATTTAAATCAACAGTGGTTCCACTTGAAAGTGTAATCCATGAAACTCCGTTGTTACTAGATTTTACAATCACACCATTGTTGCCAACGGCAAATGCAATATTGGTATCAGGAGTAAAAACAACAGCATTTAAGCTAACATCTGACGCGGTATAAACCTCGGTCCAATTTTGGGCTACTGCATTTAATCCATAAATACTAAGTAGCATGAGTAAAAGTTTTTTCATTGAATTTATTTTGATTCAAAACAACCCATGAATATTCATAACTAGGATGTTCAATTCACAATCAGCTCATTTGAATTCATAAACGGTATAGGTAGATTTTTGTAGTAAAGATTACCTTGCATGGAATGAAAAACTGGCTACTAAGTATCTTTTGGATTGTATCATTGGTAAGCAAAGCTCAACAACCTTATATGTGGCAACTTACCGATGACGATGGTTTGCCCAGCATGGAAGTGTTTAGCGTCCTACAAGATAAACATGGATTTATATGGGCAGGAACCGATAACGGTATTTGTAGGTATGACGGGGTTCGTTTTAAAACATATTACCATCCAAAGCAACGAGGTAAAGCGTTTTCACACTTACAGCAAGATGCAATTGGCCGTATTTGGTGTGTAAACTTTGCTGGCCAAATTTTTATTATCGAAAATGACTCGCTTAAACTGTATGAGCCATTTGAACGAATACAAAAAACCGGTTTCCCATCCATTCAAATTATCGGAAACGAAATTTGGATTATTGCTTCCAACCAATCGCTTTGGTATGCTCATTACAACGATACCGTATTACATCAATTTAAGGATTTGCCAAAGGATAGCTATTTATTAACACTCGCTGGCAGCCCGTTATCCAAATCCATCATGGTTACTGGTGATTCCATTTACGCAATTCAAAAACATAAACGCATACAAACATTTACAAAAAAGTATGACGGATTAATGCATGCTCCGAAAATGAACGCATTTTTACAATTTTCAGTCGGTAAAACGAACCTCAAAATAGACGGTTACTACAAAAATAATTGGAAAGCAATCAATACACAGTCGCTCCAGTCTTTACAAGCCCGGGTTATTAAAGTACAGGAAACAGAGCTAAACGAATATTGGCTTTTAACGTATGATGGTGCACACCTCTTTACTATTGATAACAACAACCAATGTATGCTAAAGCTTTCGATATTAAAGGGTAATGCCGTTTCAGATGTATTAAAAGACAGAGAAGGAAACTACTGGTTCACTACTTTAAAAAATGGCATCATGGTAATGCCTTCTAAGGAGGTTTGGTTGTTAAATACCAATAATAGTTCGTTACCGGATAACCGGGTTACCAGAATTGAATCGATTGAAAACGGGAATTTGGTTATCGGAACAGGACAGGGTTATTTAAACCAGTTTAATCCCCATAATGCTGTAATTAGCACTAAGCTTAAACTAAACAATACTCAACAAGATATTGAATTGCTTCAATACAATCCACGTACACAAAAGCTAATGGTGCTTAATGCAGATTTGTATGCTGTAAACCAACAACTAAACCAATTTAAAATTGAACCCTCCTTATCAGCAGTAAAACACCTGAGCTATGATGGTTGGGGAAATGCCTTGGTGAGCAATGCGGCTTCATGTATGTTTATTCCTTCAACTACCGGTAACCAATCACCTTATTGCCAATTATACCCAGCCAACAGCATGTTTAACAGCTATAAAGCACACGTATTTAGAAACCAACGAAGCAACTGTAATTTATTTAACGAACATGATACAAGTATTTGGATTGCGTTTACGGATGGTGTTTACATCTACCAAAAAGGCAAACACAGAGTATTAACATCATCAACAGGAGATACCATTTTTGCTACTTATTTACACAAAGCCCCTGATAACACTATTTGGATAAGCACCGTTCAACAGGGAATATTTGCATTCAAAAATGGCAAGCAGGTAAAACAGCTCACTACAAAAGATGGATTAATCTCTAACCATGTACGAAAAATAAAAACGAGCGCAAAAACTTTATGGATTGTTACAGATAAAGGTGTTCAAGGTTACCACAGCTCAACTGGTGCGTTCTATTTGTTTGCCAAAGCTGACGGGCTTGTAACTACTGATGTACTTGATATATTTGTGAAAGACCAAACTGTGTATTTGGCAACAACAAAGGGTTTGCAGTGGTTCAACGAAACAGCTTCGTTTGTGAATAAAATACCTCCATTGGTTACTATTGAATCCGTACTTGTGAACGATGAGCTCTCTTTAAAAACGGGAAGTACACTTGACTATTCCCAAAACAATATCTCCTTTACCATTACCGGAATCGCATTCAAAAGCAGAGGGGCATTTACCTATTGGTATCGTTTGAATGGATTAGATTCCAATTGGAAAAAGGCTGCATCCAGTGAAAATAATATCCGATTTGTGTCGGTACCTCCCGGACAATACATATTTGAAGTTGTAACTATTAATGAAGATGGAATCCGAAGTTTAACCCCTGCACGATTTAATTTTGCAATAGCCACACCTTACTGGCAGCGTTGGTGGTTTATTGCGCTCCTTCTCCTATCTATTATTGTATTCGTAAGTTTTGTGTTCTTACTTAGGATGAAACAAATTGCAAAACGCAACAAGTTACAATCTGACAAAAAAGAGTTGGAGATGGCACTTCGTACCTCACAATTGTCTGCCCTCAAAGTACAAATGAATCCTCATTTTATTTTTAATGCACTTAATTCCATCCAAGAATATATTTTAACAAATGAGAAAAAACTGGCGAATAGCTATCTTGGGAAATTCAGTGACTTGATGCGCATTTACCTTGATATGAGTAACCAAACACAAGTATTGTTAAGTGCAGAACTCAAAGCCATGCGTCTTTATCTAGAGCTCGAAGCCATGCGATTTGAAGACAATTTTGAGTACAACCTTCATGTGTCTGAACAATTGGCTCCAGACGAAATTCAAATTCCTGCCATGATTATTCAACCTTATATTGAGAATGCATTAAAACATGGATTGCTACATAAAAGAACTGACCGCAAATTGGCAATTTGGTTTAAGGAACATACAGAGCGTACCATTGTATGTGAAATACGAGATAACGGAATTGGACGTAAACAATCAATGGAACTCAATGCAATCCGCAACAAATCGTATACATCTTTTGCAACCCGCGCTACCGAAAAAAGATTGGAACTTTTAAATGCTGGTTTAAACGATCCAATTGGAATTGCCTATGATGATTTGCTCCATCATGATGGACAGGCTGCTGGTACACGTGTAGTCATAACCATTCCAATTGTAAAAAAAGAGAGTGATATATAGCGTTTGTGTATTCAAATCTACCATTAATGAACTCCTTAAAACAGTTACCTATTTACCAATTACCTTACCTAACTAAAAATTGCTATTTGCAAAAGAAACCATGATTAAAGCAATCATTATTGATGACGAAGCCAAAGCAAGGCGAATTATGGAAGTGCTCCTAACAGAGCATTGCCCAACTGTGACGGTAATGGAATCGGCCGAAGATGTGTTAACTGGAATTAAAGCCATACATAAACACCAGCCCGATTTGGTTTTTTTAGATATCGAAATGCCAGGTTATACAGGTTTTCAGTTACTTGATTTTTTTGAAGAAATTCGCTTTCAAGTAGTGTTTACTACAGCATACAGTGAATACGCGTTGCAAGCCTTTCAAGTAAGTGCTGTTGATTACTTGCTAAAACCCATTCAAATTGATCAGTTGGTGCATGCTGTAGAAAAGGCCAAAAAGTTAATTGGAAGCGCCCACCCATCTGAGACCATTATTGCTTTGAAAGAAAATTTAGAAGCACATGAAGTTAAAAAACTGGCCGTACCAACCTCAAGTGGACTCTCATTTATTGCAACGGAACATATTGTGCTAATGGTGGCAGATGGATCGTATACTCATATTTACCTAACTGATGGAACGAAGATGCTTATCAGTAAAAAAATTAAAGAGTTTGAATTGAATTTAGCATCCAATAGTTCATTCTTCAGAACACATCGCTCTTACCTCATCAATCTCGCACATTTAAAGCAATACGTAAAACAAGATGGCGGGCATTTGTTAATGGATAACAATCAAATTGCCCATTTGGCCCGCGAACGAAAAGATGCCTTTCACAAACGCATTGAACACCTTAAGTTATAACCTTACTCCTTAATATTGAGCATTAAAAAGATAAAGTTGTATTCAAAAGCTACTTCTTTTAACGCGCTAAACCTACCCGAAGCACCACCATGTCCAGCCTCCATATTGGTTTTAAATAACAAAATATGATCATCTGTTTTGTGGGTTCGCAGTTTGGCAACCCATTTAGCAGGTTCCCAATACTGTACTTGCGAATCATGTAAACCAGATGTAACAAGCATGTTTGGATACGCTTGCTTTTTTACCTGGTCATATGGCGAATAGGACAACATGTAATCGTAGTACTTTTTTTCATTCGGATTTCCCCACTCATCATATTCATAAGTAGTAAGCGGAATACTGCTATCCATCATGGTTGTAATTACATCTACAAACGGCACATCTGCTACAATCACTTTATACAAATCAGGTCGCATATTGCTGATGGCACCCATTAACAAACCACCTGCACTACCACCCGATGCAACCAAACTCTTACTCGAAGTGTACTTTTCGTTGATTAAAAATTCTGAACAGGCGATAAAATCAGTGAATGTATTTTTCTTCTTCAACAGTTTTCCATCTTCATACCATTGCCTTCCCATTTCTTGTCCGCCACGTATGTGGCAAATAGCAAATACAAAACCCCTATCCAATAAACTTAAACGCGAAGCGCTAAAATATGCATCCATACTCGCGCCATAACTTCCATATGCGTATTGGTACAATGGGGCTGAACCATCCTTTTTCAACCCTTTGCGGTATACCAACGAAATGGGGATTTTAACTCCATCTGCTGCAGTAGCATACACACGCTCACTGATATAATTGGTTTTATCAAAAGCACCTCCCATAATAGCTTGTTCCTTCAATAATTGCTTTTCACGGGTTACCATATTGTAGTCGTACGTACTCACTGGTGTTGTCAATGAAGTGTATCGGTACCGAATAATATCAGTATCATATTCTGGGTTATAAGAAGTGAATGCTGCATAAGTGGGCTCTCCAAAATTGAGGTAATGTTCCTCATTGGATATACGATTGATAAAACGCATTTGTAATAAACCTTCTTTACGTTCTTCAACCACCATATAATTTTTGAATACATCAACCCCTTCCAACAATACATCTTTACGATGTGCAATTCGCTCTTTCCAGTTGTTTTTTGTTTTGTTAAATGGTTCGGTAGTGGTCATCAACCTAAAGTTTTGGGCCTGCCAATTGGTCACCACAAGAAAGGTGTTGCCATCATGGGTAAGTGAGTATTCATGGTCTTCTTCGCGCGGCAAAAAAGGTTTAAAAGCCCCCTCAGGTTTATCCGCATCAAGCAATAAAACTTCGGTGCTTAGGGTGCTGTTCGCAAATATTTCAATGTACTTTTTTGATTTTGTTTTGGTGATGGATAATGAAAACTCTTCATCTTTCTCTTCATAAACAAGCACATCTTTGCTCTGCGGTGTGCCTAGAAGATGTCTGAATACCTTACGCTCTTGCAAGGTTTCTGTATCTTTATGTACATAAAAAAGTGTTTTGTTGTCGTTGGCCCAAACAACTTCACCCGTTGTATTTTGCAATACTTCTTCATATTCACTCCCCGTTTCTAAGTTGCGAAAACGAATCGTATATAACCTGCGGCTAACCGTATCTTCACTGTAAGCGAGCAGTTGATCATTCGGGCTCACCTCAAGCGACCCTAAATCATAATAAGAATGACCGCTGGCCCGTTCATTTTCATCCATCAATAATTCTTCAGCGGCCTGCATGTTTCCCTTTTTGCGGTAATTGATGGCATAATCTTTCCCTTGTTGGTATTTATTATAATAGTAATATCCTCCATCTTTATACGGAACCGATTCGTCATTTTCTTTTACACGCGCTTTCAACTCATTAAACAAAGCTTCTTCTCTTTGCTTAACGGGAGCCAGTACATCATCGCAGTATTTATTTTCGGCATTAAGGTAGGCTATTACCTCTGGGTTTTCGCGCTCTTTTAGCCAAAAATAGTTGTCGATTCGGGTTTGCCCATGTTCGGTAAATGTATGCGGCTTAATTGCAGCAACGGGTGGTTGTATGTCTTTCATGTTTGATTGGCAGGCGGCAAATGTAATCACGCAAATAACTAAATAAGAATTCTTGTTTCGCATACGCATTTGGGTTTCTGTTTTGGTAAAATAATAAGCAATCTACTTAGAATTATTGAAGATAAGTAATTTAAGGAATCACTTACGTTTCCAAATAGGAACATTACTACATGCCTCACCATACATAATACTTTTAGCATATGGCGCGAGCTTATGGGTAATTTCTACATAAGCGCTTACGGGCACTGGAACATCACTGCATCCCTTTACAATCACACGAACATCTTGATATTGTTCAAAATCAATTTTTGCCAAGGCATCTTGGTATAAAATAGTTTCCAATGCGGCTAAATCTCCAAAAACATAGCGATGAGCATACGGTTCGATATGCACGGAAAGAAGCATGTACGCCCATGTAGGAATAATGGCATCAGCAGAACAAATAAACGCTACATTTTTTCCCTGATACTGCTGCCAATTATGGTTTTTAACAAACTCTCTAAAGTCTTTTTCTTTGAGAAGTAGTTCCCTAAACAACCAAGGTTTAATGTCCAAAACAACCCGTTCTCCTTGATGGAAATAATCTTCTAAGTTCAAGGTAATTAAGCCGCTATTGGCTACTTTGTTTTCTATTGGTTCAATGCTTTCCATACTTTTATTTCCCGCAGATTTCGTTGAGTTTCGCAGAATAAAAATTCAATATTTCTATCTTTTTTCCCGCAGATTTCTCAAATTTTCTCAGATTAAAGATTCATGACTTTTCTATAAATACTCTTTGATATGTTATCTGTATTAAAGTTAACAAGTAGACCTAGCTTTTTGTTACACAATTTAAGGTACGTGAGAACTTGTTTATGATGAACTTCCGCTAAATTTTCAACTGATTTTACTTCTATTATAACTTTATCATTCACCAACAAATCAAGCCGAAATCCTAAATCTAATTTAACTCCATCATAACTCACTGGTACCGCAACTTCTTTTAGCACATCTAAGTTTTCTTTAAGCAATTCGTGCATTAAAGCCGCCAGATAAACAGACTCTAGCAAACCAGGCCCAAGTTCTTTATAAACTTTGAATATGGCTCCACGTATTTTGTATGAAATATCATTTTCGTTCATTTCTTTCAGCGCCTATCTGCGAAATCTGCGGGAAACTTACACCAACAATTTTCCCCAACTAATTTCTTGTGCCAGTATTTCTTTCACTTTGCTCATCGCAATACGTTCTTGTTGCATGGTATCCCGGTAACGTATGGTTACCGTTTGGTTTTCCAAACTCTCGTGGTCAACAGTAATGCAAAATGGTGTTCCCAATGCATCTTGTCTGCGGTAACGTTTGCCTATCGCGTCTTTTTCTTCGTAAAAACAGGTATAATCCAACTTTAACTCATCCATCAATTTACGAGCTACTTCTGGCAATCCATCTTTTTTAGTAAGTGGAAAAATGGCCACTTTATAAGGTGCCAAAACTGGAGGTAACGTTAACACTACACGCGTGTCTTTTTTATCTTCTTCACCCACTTCTTCTTCTTTATAGCTTGCACACAGAACCGATAAAAACAAACGATCTAATCCAACAGAAGTCTCCACAACATAAGGAATATAGTTACCATATGGTTTCCCATTTTCGTCCAATTCTGCATCAAAGTATTGGAGTTTTTTACCTGATAACTCTTGGTGATTTTTTAAGTCAAAATCAGTACGCGAGTGGATGCCTTCCAACTCTTTGAAACCAAATGGAAACTCAAATTCAATATCCACCGCAGCATCCGCATAATGGGCCAACTTCACATGATCATGGTAACGGTATTTGCTATCACCCAAACCCAATTTATGGTGCCATTTTAAGCGAGCTTCTTTCCAATATTCATACCATTGCTTTTGTGTACCTGGGCGCACAAAAAATTGCATTTCCATTTGCTCAAACTCACGCATACGCATAATAAATTGACGAGCAATAATCTCATTGCGAAATGCTTTGCCTGTTTGGGCAATTCCGAAAGGGATTTTCATCCTTCCGGTTTTTTGAACATTTAAAAAGTTAACGAAGATTCCTTGTGCCGTTTCGGGACGCAGGTATATTTTATCAGCATCTTCAGCCATCGCACCCATTTCGGTGCTAAACATCAAATTAAATTGGCGCACATCGGTCCAATTCCGGGTACCGCTAATTGGGCAAACAATCTCATGTTGTTCAATAAGTGATTTCAACTGCCCAAGGTTATTCTCCAACAAAGCTTGATCTAAACCGAGTTGAAGTTCTTGTGCCTTTTGGGTTTTCCCGTCCTTTTCATAACGTGCAATTTTATCTTCGAGCAACTGATCGGCACGGTATCTTTTTTTACTGTCTTTGTTATCAATCATTGGATCGCTAAAACCATCCACATGCCCGCTGGCCTTCCACGTTTTTGGGTGCATAAAAATTGCAGCATCAATGCCCACAATGTTTTCGTGCAATTGTACCATGGCTTTCCACCAATATTGGCGAAGGTTGTTTTTCAGTTCAACCCCATTTTGTCCATAATCATATACTGCTCCAAGTCCATCATAAATTTCGCTGCTCGGAAATACAAAACCATACTCTTTGGCGTGGCTTACCACTTTTTTAAACAGTTCTTCGCTCATAAGTGGCGCGAAAATAAGGCATAGGTGCCATTTCAGGAAAAATTGTTTTTATCCCTGCCTATTGACAATAGGTACTTATTGTTCTTAACTTGCGAAAGTAGATGTTATTGTATGCTGAACTGATAACGCCCAGACTCGAATACATTGTAAAGGAGTTGTTTCACCGAAGAATGGGTGTTAATGCAGCAATCACAACCTCGGTACAAGCCATCGAAACTTACCAAGGACCTAAAATTAACTACAGCCATCACATATTAAACGGTTGTTTGCATCTTAAACCGCACGAAATTCTATTCGATTCAGAAATTGTGCATTATGCGGTTGCGGCAAAGCACCATCATGTTTGGGATACATTAATTTGGGAACAACAAGGTGTGGTTCCTTTTGATTTGTTGGCTGCCTCATTTTACCTACTTACCCGCTATGAAGAATACCTACCTCATAAGATGGACGATCATGGCAGATTTGACCCCGAACAAAGTTTGGCAGTTGAGTATGGATTTATCGAAACACCATTAATTGACAAGTGGGTACTTCAACTTAAATTGGTATTAGAAAAACAATTCGGGTTATTTAAAACAGTTACCCCTCAATACACCTTTATTTCAACCTACGATATTGATACGGCATACTTATACAAGGGTCTAGAGAATCTTAGGCAGTTGCGCAAAACCATTAAATCAGCTACCCTTTTGCGGTTTAACCAACTTGCTGAACAAGTGCAAGTGTTACATGGGAATTTGACCGACCCTTATGATACATTTGAATACTTGAATGCATGGAATCAAAATCAAAACTGCATCTACTTTGTATTAAGTGGCGGTGATACTGAGTTTGACGAGGCTATTCCGCTTCATACCCCTGAGATGCAAGGGTTATTAACCCAACTCAAAACAGAATACCCACTTGGGCTGCACCCATCATACGGTAGTTATGACCATCCCGAATTAATTGCGAATGAAAAACAACTTCTCGAACAATTGCTTGGGCAAAAAGTAACCAAAAGTCGGCAACACTTTTTACGTTTTCGTTTACCCTTAACCTACCAAACCTTATGGGAACAAGGAATTGAAGAAGATTATTCAATGGCATATGCAAAAGTTTGTGGTTTCAGGGCTTCAACTGCGCATCCTTTTTATTTTTTCAACCTCGAAACAAACAAACAAGTTCCATTGCTTATTTACCCTACAACCATTATGGACGTGAGCTTACGTCATTTAATGAACTTAACGATTTCATCTGCTATACAAAAAATAGAGCAACTGGTGCAAGAGGTGAAAAACGTAAATGGTGTACTCGTGAGTATTTGGCACAATAGCAACTTGAGCGAAACAGATGGTTGGCTCGAGTGGAAATCGGTATTTGAGGCGTTGCAAAAGGAGGCTACAAAATGATTACCTATCTAAAACATAGCGAAATTGACCAACAACAGTGGGATCTATGTTTAGACCAATGCAACAACAGCTTGGTTTATGGCTACAGTTGGTATTTGAATATTGCGGCACCGGGCTGGGATGCTTTGGTATTAAACAACTACGAGGCGGTTATGCCGTTAACACATCATACCAAACTGTTTATCCCATATTTATACCAGCCTTATTTTACGCAACAACTTGGTGTATTTTCTAAAACTTCACTATCGCCCCAAATGATACTTGCGTTTATAGATGCTATTCCTATTAGGTTTAAATTTATTGATATCAACTTAAACGAAAGCAACGAAGTTCCGCGTAACCTTTATAAACTCAAAAAACGTAAAAACTATTTGCTCAACTTACAATATACGCACGCTGTTTTGTCGGGCGGGTATGACGAGCATTGTAAACGCAACATTAAAAAGGCAAAAAAAAACAACTTACTCATACAGCCAATCGACATAGCACTTGCTGTTGCATTCTACCAAAAATACAAAGGCGATGTTACACAACAACTCGAAGACAAGGACTACCAAAGACTGGTTCAAATATTGGTTGCCGCTGAACAACGAAAACTTGTAATTGCTCGTGGCGTATTCAATGCCCAAATGGAATTGCTTGCGGTAAGCATTTTTGTGATTCACAAAGGCAGGATGATTTATTTGTTGGGAGGTGCTTCGGAGCAAGGCCGTGAAGCCCGTGGTATGTATTTATTGTTTGATGATATCATTTTACACTTTAGTGAACACCCAATGATATTGGATTTTGAAGGGTCGGAAATACCTGGCATTGCGCGATTCTTTAAAGGATTTGGCGCACAAAAACGCAACTACTACAAGCTGCGCATCAACAGGTTGCCTTGGATTGTTCGTTGGTTAAAGTAACGCATACTCGCCATTTTTTGCTATGAAGTTTGAACAGGCTAGAACACTTTCAACTAGCACAATTTTGATTTTTCTTTTTACATTTTCACAAATACATGTATACTTGATTTGAAATCATACCCACATGAAAATTGCCGCTATCGATATTGGATCTAATGCAGTGCGCCTGCAAATAGCTCGTGTGAATCCTGAACATGAAAACGAACCCTTTAAGAAAGTAGAGTTTGTGCGCATACCCATCCGATTGGGTGATGATGCATTTAACCATGGCAAAATTAGCGATGAAAAAAAAGCAACTTTCTATAAAGCCATGCAATCATTTGCATTGATGATGGAAGTATTTGAGGTAGAACATTACATGGCTTGTGCTACTTCGGCAATGCGTGAGGCTAAAAACGGACCTAAGATTGTAGAGAAGGTCTTTAAAAAAACGGGGCTTCAAATTGATATTATCAATGGCAAACGCGAATCTGAACTCATCCTCAAATCAATTGACCAACACTTAATTCCAGGGCAAAGCTACCTCACCATAGATGTTGGTGGAGGCAGTACTGAAATGACGGTTATCAAAAATAGAAAGGCATACGACTCTGTTTCATTTGACGTGGGTACAGTACGCTTGCTCGACAATGCCGTAAAAAAGAAAAGCTGGGAAGAACTGGAGCAATATGTTAAAAGCCATATCGATGATTTTAAAGGAGCGGAAGCCATTGCCACCAGCGGAACCATTAACAAAATTGCAATGATCATTAATCCAGCTGTGGACCCCCATATTACAACTGCACAATTGGAAGCATTTTATAAAGATGTAAAAAAATTAAGCATGAAAGAACGTATTGAAAAGTATAAACTCAATCCAGATAGAGCGGACGTAATTGCTCCTTCGGCAAGCATTTATTTAAAAATACTAGGTTGGGGAAACATTGATAAACTACACGCTCCAAGTGCCGGCCTTAAAGATGGAATTTTGTACGAGTTGTTAGAGAAAATCTAACGTTTACTTCAACCAAGCTTGCACATCAATATTGAGGAGTGAGCTCAGGCCTGATAAAAACAAGGCCCATCCCAAAAACGAAATAAACATAAACCGTTTAATTCTCCATTTATCTTCTTCAAAAGCGAGTGCAATCAACACTCCGCCCGGAACCGATAACAACGGTGGGGTTAAAAATGCCACTCCATATAGTTCGTACTTTTGAATCACTTTAACCAACAAACGCAAACGCTTGTTAATGCGAATTCCATCTATTGTTTTTATTTTTTGCGGAACTACCTTTCGGTAAATCCATACCAATGCTTCCCATAAATACATATAAACGATAACACCCAACATACCTCCACCAACAGTTGTAACAAGTATTTCTATAAGTGAAAACCCAGCCGCAATTGATGCAAGCACACCAAAAATAAATTTAACACTACTGGTTAATACCACGCTTATGTATTGTGCTAATGAGTCCATTGCTACAAAGCTGTTGGGTTAAGTAATTGACGGTAATTGTTGAATCCTTTTAAAGCTTGCTGTACCGTTGGGTCTGTAGCATTTACTACCGTAAAATAACCCATATCTCGCCAAAGTTGGCGGGCAATTAGTGCCTTTAATTGTTTTTGCAAATAAGGAGTTGCTTCTTTAATTAGCGTTTGGTTAGCATGTATACCTTTACTTGCTGCAAATCCAATAAATACAGTCGTAACATTTTCGGCAAACCGCCTTTGAAAATCAATTGGGTTGGAATAAACGGACAAACGTTTTCGGTTCTTATCTACAAAAGAAAATGCAAATTGATTAAGCAGGCCCGCTTCAAGCAAACGAATGGTATACTCATTTCGGTAGCTTGTATCAATTGGTACAAAAACATCTGGCATGATACCGCCTTTGCTAAACACAACCCTGCCCGAAGCAGTTCGATACTTGGTTGTATCTACTTGTTTTACTTTTGATGAATCAATTAACTCCCCATCTTCAAAACGATGGTACACCTCACCTTCGTAAGCATCATAGCCTTTATCATAAGGTTTTTGGATGCTTCTTCCCGAAGGTGTATAATAACGTGCCACGGTAATGCGCACCATCGAACCATCTGATAGTTCAAATGGCTCTTGAACCAAACCTTTACCAAACGACCTGCGGCCAACAACAATTCCTCGATCCCAATCTTGAACTGCACCCGAAACAATTTCACTTGCAGATGCCGATTGTTCATTAATTAAAACAGCCAAACTTCCCTTTTCAAAAATGCCCTTGTTGGTTGACTTATAATCCTTTAACGGTTGCTTACGTCCTTTGGTGTACACAATCATTTTGTTTCCAGCCAACAGTTCATCACATATATCAATTGCTGCGGTAAGGTACCCTCCAGGATTGTCTCGCAAATCGAGCACCAACTGCTTCATTCCTTGCAATTGTAGCTTTTGCAATGCGTTAATAAACTCTTGATGGGTGTTAGCCGCAAATCGATTAATTTTAATAAATCCAGTTAGGGTATCCAACATCATGCTTACCTCTACACTGTGTAATGGTATTGTATTGCGTATAAGGTTAATGTTTTTTGTTGTACCCAATCTCAATATAGTGACCATAACAGTCGAACCTTTAGGACCACGCAATTTTTTAAAGACCGTGTCGGTTGTAATTCCAATTCCTGCAACCCCAATAGAGTCGACCTTAATAATGCGATCGCCAGCTTGAATACCCGCTTGTTCAGAAGGTCCACCAGGGATTGCTGATACAACCATAATGGTATCGTTGTACAACGTAAACTCAACACCAATGCCTTCAAAATTGCCTTCAAGTGGCTCGTTAGCTTTTGCTACATCTCCTGCATCAATATAAACCGAATGGGGATCAAGTTGTGTAAGCAGCTGGTTGTATGTTTCAGATTCAATTGCCTTTGTATCAATAGAATCAACATAGGTTTGGTCGAGTAAATTGAGAATTTCTGCTAGTTTAAACCTTCCTGCATTACCCCAAGAACCAACTGTACCAGGCCTAAGCCATATACCTATTAAAATTCCCAGAGCTATCAACACTCCGTATATAAATGGTTGCCATTTGCTACTCTTGTTCATGGATATTTGCGTGAGGTTTCAAAGATAATAAGTATCAAACACCAACAAAGCAATACATGAAATTGATAGCTGATAGCGGTTCAACTAAAACACATTGGGTAGTGCTCAATAACAATGAAGTGGTGCTTGAACACCATACACAAGGAATCAATCCGTATTACCAAAACACAGAAGCAATTGAAACATTATTGCGAGCAGAATTAATACCCGCCTTATCACCCAATATTTGCAGTGCATTAAAGCAAATTTTTTACTATGGTGCCGGCTGTTCATCTCCATCATTATGCACAATCGTAGAAAATTCATTACGTTCCTTAATTGATAATGCAGACATCACTGTTAACCATGATTTGCTTGCTGCTGCTCGTGCCGGTTGTGGCAATCAAAAAGGTATTGCCATTATATTAGGAACGGGCTCCAATTCTTGCCTTTACAATGGAACAGACATTATTGCCAACCAACCATCTTTAGGGTTTATGTTAGGTGACGAGGGCAGCGGTGGATATATTGGCAAACAACTATTGATACATTATTTATACCGAGAACTTCCAACTGATTTGGCGGAAGCATTCAGCAACACTTACCAACTGAATAAAGAAAATATCTTAGAACATATTTACCAAAAACCGATGCCAAATAGGTTTGCTGCAAGTTTTACTCCTTTTATCTCAAAACATCTAGCACATCCATATTTGCAGCAGCTTGTATCAGACGCCTTCGATGCTTTTTTTAAGCATCATGTTTCATCGTATAATCAATACCAACAGTATCCCTTGGCGGCAATCGGATCAATTGCTACTGTTTTCGAGAAACAACTTAGAACCACTGCAAAACGATATGGTGTGAACATTAGCCAAATTATTAAAGAACCTATTCAAGGACTTATTCAATTTCATACCTTATGAAAAAAACCAGTATTGAACGTATTACCGAAAAAAGCTCAAAGTACAATCATCTTGAAAAAATGAGCACGGCACAATTGATTAAAAACATCAATAAAGAAGATCAGTCAGTACCTAAAGCCGTCAAAAAAGCATTTTCACAAATAGAACAACTCATTGAAGCAACCTATACCCGAATGAAAAAAGGTGGAAGGCTTTTTTACATTGGCGCAGGAACAAGCGGCAGATTAGGTATTGTGGATGCGAGCGAATGTCCACCTACTTTTGGGGTGCAGCATGGGTTGGTGATAGGTATTATTGCTGGCGGTGATAAGGCCATTCGCAAAGCAGTTGAATTTGCAGAAGATGATACCAAGCAAGGATGGAAAGATTTAAAATCATTTAACATTACCAAAAAAGACATGGTTGTTGGCATAGCGGCAAGTGGAACCACTCCATATGTAGTTGGAGCATTAAAACAGGCGGCTAAAGCAGGCGTTGGAACAGGTTGTATTGTATGCAACCAAAACTCTCCAGTTGCAAAAGCTGCGCAGTTTCCTGTTGAAATTATTGTAGGACCAGAGTTTGTTACCGGTAGCACTCGAATGAAAAGTGGCACGGCTCAAAAAATGGTCTTGAATATGCTAAGCACTGCAGTGATGATTAAACTTGGACGTGTAAAAGGAAATAAAATGGTGGATATGACACCAACCAATAACAAATTGGTTGAACGAGGTGTGCTGATGATACAAGAAGAGTTGCATGTAAGTATCAAACAAGCAAATGCGTTGTTACAAAAACATGGTAACGTTCGCAAGGCAGTTGCTGCGGCAATGGTATCTAAAAAACGCATACCACCAAAACGTAGTTAATTCATATAGCGTTTACACCTTTTTTTGAACCAACAATGTAGCGAGGTAAACCATTGGCAAATAACCGAACACCAAGTCTAGTATTGTAAACCAAACAGGTGATGGCAACATGATAACATTGATAATACCACCTAATAGAAAAAACATACCTACAATGATAGCCACTGCATATCTGCCGTTATTCGCTACTTTAAGGGCGATCCAAGCTCCAAGCAAAGTTCCCAAAGCGTGAGCCAAAAAAGGCATCACAAAATGTTCAGGACCCATTAAGTGCATAGATGCTTTAAGCCCTTCCATTGTATTTAAATCCGCTCCCTCTGGTGGTGGAATAATGAATGAGCCAATATTGAGTATTCCCATATTGAGGATACTACCGCCAACTAATCCGAGTACGACTGCAAGGATATTTTTGATAACTGGATTTTTCATACAGCAATATACTATTTTGATCACAGAAGGTAACAATCGCCCATTAGGCCACTGCAGCTTCCACCTGTTGAACCAACTTAGCTGCTCGTTGCTCGTGTTGTTTTAATATGGTGGTGGCTTCCGTTATAAAAGTTGTTGCACGTGATTTATCTTTTAACGATTTGGCGTTAACCAATACATTGAGGTATGCCCCTTTAACGGCAGTTACCGTACATAATACGCCAACGCCTGCATCTGTTATTGAATTTGGATTTCCTTTTTCAATCATTGCGGCTAATAAATCCAATGCGGCATTTGCCAATTGCATGGTGCGCAAGGGCACTTCACACGCATACACCGTTGCCGATTCAATGGCGCTTGTTCGAATCGCTTTTTCAGCATCGGTTTGTTTAGGTAATCCAAATGCATTCATAATTGCATTAAATGCTGCGGTATCTTCATCTACAATTTGCAACAACGAAGCTTGCAAGGTTTGTCCTTTCTCAGCCCAATCACTAAAGAATGTTACTTGATCTTCCCAACCGCGTTTACCGGCAGAAAGATTAGCAACCATATTGCCTAAAGCTATACCCATGGTGCCCGCATACGCGCTAATTGAACCTCCACCTGGAGCAGGGCTTTCGCTTGCGGTTTCATTTGCAAACGACCGTAAATCCATGCGAATGAGTTTTTCATTTTGGGCATTGCGCAACTTGTATTCAATAATTTTTTGATTGGGATCAAACGGAGCAAGTTCGTCTAGCCCCAAAGATTTAACTGCAATATGAATCAACTCAGCTTCGCTTACACCAACACTCCTGCCTTGTTTGCGTAAGTAATGCTTGCCAGCATCCAATAATGCATTTAATGGGATGAGTCCCACCAATTCAGATCCCGTAACCCGTACGCCTCTGCTTTGAGCGCTTCTGCATACTTCATCAAAAGCTTGGTGAACCGAAGTGACTTTATAATTGATGAGGTTCATTGAAATCTGCGCAATCTTGTACTCTTCAATATACCAGCCAATTGCTTTTACTGCTTTTAATGTTCCTGGAATGCGCACATCATTCCCTGCTTCATCTTTCACAACCTTACCAGTAACAGGATGTCCTTCACGCTTAACTCTTCCTGCTTCCCGCACATCAAAAGCTATTGAATTGGCCAATCTTACTGATTGGGTATTTAAATTCACATTATAGGCAATTAAAAAATCGCGCGCCCCAATTACTGTTGCACCTGCTTGTACATGCATTTGAGCAGGGCCAAAATCTGGTTTCCACTCTGGCAATTTAATTTTATCAAAAAAACCTTCGTATTCTCCTGCACGAATAACGGATAAATTATTGCGGGAGGCATTGGGTTGTGCAGCTTCATATAAGTAAACTGGTATCGACAATTGTTCACCAACACGTTTTGCCAATTGCACAGCATAAGCAGCAGTTTCTTCCATCGAAATACCGCTTACGGGTATCAATGGGCACACATCTGTTGCGCCCATACGTGGATGCTCTCCTTTATGCTTACTCATGTCAATGACCTTCGATGCTTGCTCAATGGCCCTGTATGCTGCTTCTATAACAGCATCGGGGTGACCAACAAACGTAACAACAGTTCTGTTAGTCGCTTTGCCGGGGTCTACATCCAATAACTTAACGCCTTCCACCTGTTCAATAACAGAAGTAATTGATTGGATTACTGACATATCATTGCCTTCACTAAAATTAGGCACGCACTCAATTAAAGCATGTTTATCCATTGTGTTTGTTTTTGGTAGTAAGCCGCGAAAGTACATAAAAAAACAATAGCCCGAAGCGGATGCTTCGGGCTATTGAAAGGCTATAGCCTTACGCGATTATTCTTTTAACAATTTTTGTGTTTCAGTAATACCGTTCAGTTTAGTACGAACAATGTACATCCCGTTGCCAAGTTTTTGCAAACCAGTTGTTTCAATATTTGACAACCCTGCTTTAACTGACTCTGAGGCTTGGTACACTATTCTACCTGTAACATCCAATACAGTTACTTCCAATATTCCGTCACGCTCACTATCAACCGCAATTGAAACTTCATTGCTAAATGGATTCGGGTATGCAGTAGCCTTATTCGTAATAGCTACTTCTGATAGTACGGTAACGATTGGCGTAGTTGTTTGCGCTCCACTAAAATCGCGTTGCACAAGTCGGTAATAGAGTTTACGTGCACCTGCTGTTACAAATGCGTTTTGATCAACCCAAGCATATCGGGTATTTGAATTGGTTGTTCCTTTACCTTGAACAAACCCAACTTGGGTAAAGTTACGTCCGTTTGTAGAGCGTTCAACATAAAACCCTGCATTATCCAACTCGTTTGCTGTAGCCCAATTTAAGGTAACATCTGTACGCGTATTTTTACCAGTAAAGTATAAAAGCGATACAGGAAGCACCATACCTGTTGCACCTAAAGTTATTTGTTTCGTAAAATCTCCTGCAATCAAACGCATGGTTACCGTTTGCAAAGCTGGATCAACCGCATTGGCAGTATCTGCTTCTATCCACCCCCCGTTGGCGCCATTTGCCCTTGTAAACATACGCAAGTCGGTTTGTACTGCAGCTAATGATACGCCTGATATAGAAAATGTTGCTTCAGCACTATCCATTGTACCAGAACCATAACGGTATACAACCCAGTTGTTAATATTGGTATTGGTTACGGTACCTGGAGAAACACTTGGCAAGGTTCCTCCTGGCAAACCACTAAATCTGTGAATATATACCTGGTTAGAATCAACTTGATTAAATACATTAAGAGCAATATTAGTTCCAGCAAAATTAAATACACCAGAGGCATTAACTGTTTGATTGCTAACAACCGGAAGGCCTAACGGAATACTTGAAGTTGTAAATGTTGGGTTACTAATTAAGGCTGCTGCATTGCAATTACCAGAAGCATCAGCCATTGATGTAGAAACTATTTCGTCAGCCCTCCAATAAACCTTTAAGTGTGAGTTGGCAAAATTAGCCAATCGGGTATGCATCTGACTTCTAATTTCATGTTGGCTTCTAACTGTATCCCATATTTTAATTTCATCCAAACTTCCTATAAAATAATTTGAAGCTCCATTAGTACCAGCACCCACGTATAGCGGTCTGGTATTACCCATAATGGTTCCAGTAATTGCTTTTACTCCAGCTAATTCTCCATTAATGTACAAACGAGCCTCGGCTCCATCATAAACAGCCGCAACATGCGCGTAAGTTAAAAATGGAACTGCACGATTGGAAACAACAGAGTCTATACCATTTGTCGTTAGCATTTTAAATACAAGCGTGTCTCCTGCCTTTAAATAAAGCGAATATTCAGGAACAGCGGCAGATGAATCTTTATTGAGGATTACACGGGTACCTGTGGCTGCCGAATTAACCCAGGCTTCAAGTGTTAATTTATCAGTAGTAATATCAATAGAAGGTTTGTTCTCAACAAAACCATATTGTCCAGAACTAATGTTTAATTGATTACCTGCATTTGTATAAGTATTGATATCAGAAACTGTAAATTGGTAGGTAAACGTATCATTACCTATTTGAGCGTCTGCAGCCATTACTGTCCAAACCTTCATAGTGTATGTTCCAACGGTTGTTGGATTAAATAATGTAGATAAATTGAATGCCAAAGTTGCTCCACTATTTAAAGTTGTTGTGAAGGTATCTGAGGACGTTGAACTAACAGGGCCTGTAATTGAACTTTGAACAATAAAACTTGATTGAGCATTGATACCATAATTAAAAACATTCACTTCAGGATTGAATGCTGGCGTGCCCTGAATTACGTTTATGCATGGCAAGATAACACCTGTAGCTCCTATATCATTTGCTTCTTGCAAACGCGGCTCAATCATAAAACGGAAAGGATTATTTGGCGCAAAATCATTCCAAGTTGTTGAGCCAGTTGGTGAAGCAAAATAAAATGTTGCCGGCCTTATTGGTGACTCCGTTTGGTAAGCAAATGCTGCATTGGTTGTACCAGTTTGTCGAACACCAACAAAAAAGCTACCGCTAATTGGTACTGGTGGATTTACAATAATTGTGTTTAAACCTGTAACAGAAGTAAATGGAGCAGAGGTCCATAAATTAGTGCCTGGAACACCAGTAACAGCAGTATCCCATATTCCTATACTTAAGGTTTGTCCTCCAGTATTAAAGTTTACACCAATTTGATTGATGCTATTGGAACCAGTATAAGGAAACTTGGCTACGAAATCACCTGTTCCTCCAGTAAAACCAACACCACCATCAGATGGCCTAAATGGCTCAGCATAACCATAGGTATTTGAAGTGATTACTTGAATAAGGGATAATCTGTTGTTTGTGTTATTCGAATCCGTTTCTACACTTACTATAACAGTATCAACCCCAAGATTAGAATAATTAAAAGCAGGTAAATCAACTGTTGCCGACCCACCAGGTGCCAGAGGAGGCAGACTCACCGAATCGAGAAAGCTATTCACCCCAGAAATTTGAATATAAGCCTTGTAGCCAACATTTTCATTTCCTAAGTTAAAAATACGAGCCCTAACAGTATGCGGATTTGCATATGGTATTGCTACTTTTCCTAATGTGTAAATGTTAGTAGGTTGAAAGTCGATATAGGCAGATGTTCCCTCATACGCACCTATACTTGGGTTTGGTCCTCTTAACGCACCTGTAATATCTGTTGTGATACCTGTTGCGATAGGCCCAACCAATAATGCAGGAGTTGTTGTTCCAATTTTACCCCTTCCCCCACTTGTAGTTGCTATAATTGGATTCGTCCCAAGCGATCCCAAATCTTGTGCTGTACCTACCTGCCAATCTGCAAACGTATTCCTGTTTAAGCCCCCTATAAATCCTACCACAAAGCGAGCATTGGCTGGAACTACATAATAAATATTTGTATCAATGGTAATATTTGTATTAGCAGTTGCACTTCGCACGCAATAACTTGTTCCTGTTGCATTATTACCAGGTTGACGTGTATTAAAAAAGATATTGCCTCTTATTTGAACAGTAGTTGAAGCAGCGCTGTTTAACAATAAACACCCACTTAAATCACTAGAACCGGTATTAGCAGCAGAACCAGTTAAAGCAATGGTATTAAACAATATTCGAACACCTCCACCTGCATTTAAAAGAATACCCCATGTATTATTGGTAATTGTATTAGAACCATGTCCATTCAAATTGGTTATAACATTGTTTGAGATAACAGTATTAGAAGCAGCAGTAGTTGCCAAAAAAATACCCTGACCCGACCGAAACAATGTAATTGTTGTATTTCTAATATTGTTTATGTAGTTACCATTAATGGTAGTGTTAATGATGTTAGCTCCCAAATCCATTCCACGTACTATCGCTGTAAAATTCGTTTCGAACATATTAATAATTTGGTTACCTTCAATACGCATCGAATCCATATTCTGGCAATTAATTCCATTAAATGACACATTTAAGGAATCAGCATCACTGCCAATCGTGTTGTTGGCAATGTAAATTGACTTACTGTAGTTGGCTACAGCAACAGCATTACCCCTTGCATAAATACCAAACCTGCATTTCATAATATTGTTACCTACAAAAGCATTGTAGTTGTTATTGATACCGCTTCCTGTAGCACTGATAACTGAGTCTGCCATGAAAATACCGAAAGTATTAACACCCCCAGTATGTCCCCCAGCTTTGATATTACAAAACATGACCGTGTCAAATACACAACCCAAACCTGCTCCTTTGGTTGAAAGTTGAATAACTGCCGTGTTCAATGTTGAATTGGTGTTCTCGAAGGTGAGTTCGTTACCTGGATTAGTTCCAACACGGCCATCAATAGTCACGTTTTCTGCCCCTCTTAAATGAACCAGAGCACCAACAATATTACCCGAAACGGTAGCTGTTGCGCTTGGTTTAATTGTAACCTTAGTGTAAGAAGCTGAATTAAAGCCACTGCGTTCCAATCGAGCCGATGCCGACTCAATGGTGTTTGCCGAGATAACAATGTCAACAACTCCTTGATGACTTCCGTTGTTGATGTTATCGAATGCATCCTTTAATGTACTGTACGAACCCGAAAGCGTCCCTGCGCTCGCAGATACTGTTACTTGGGCATGAATGTTCATTGCACTGAGTAACAACAATGTGGTGATGAGATAGTAGATTTTTTTCATATTCGACTGGTTTAAATGTTGCACTAAATTATAACTAAAAACTGATAAAAGTCAATAATATTTAATGCTTTCTTAATTTTTAAGAAATCCTGATTCATTCCACTTAAGATATGCTAAATGCCACCGAGATAATTTTGGTAAAATAGCCTTACTTTTGAATCTTAATTTCATAGCAAAATGAGCCTTCAAACTGAACTAGCCAAACGAATTTTAATCCTTGATGGAGCAATGGGTACCATGATTCAACGATACAAATTGGAAGAAGCTGATTTCAGGAATAAAGCTTTAAGCTCCCACAACCATCAATTAAAGGGCAACAATGATTTACTTTCAGTTACACGCCCTGATGTGATTAAAGCAATACACGCACAATACCTCGAAGCAGGTGCTGATATTATCGAAACAAATACATTTAGCGGAACAACCATCGCACAAGCTGATTACGGACTTGGTGAAGACTGGGTATACCAAATCAATTACCAATCGGCCAAAATTGCACGCGAAGTGGCTGATGAATTTACCGCGAAGAACCCTTCCAAACCTCGATTTGTTGCAGGCTCGATTGGCCCAACAAATAAAACGGCATCTATTTCTCCAGATGTAAACGATCCTGGTTTTAGAGGTATCACTTTTGATGAGTTGGTGATTGCATTTAAAGCGCAGTGCAAAGCACTTATTGAAGGTGGAGTTGATATTTTATTGTTTGAAACCATCATTGATACCTTAAATGCAAAAGCCGCTTTATACGCTGCCCAGGAATTGTTTGATGAAATGGGTAAAACCTATCCAATCATGATTTCGGGCACCATCACCGATGCTTCTGGCCGAACCTTAAGTGGTCAAACAACCGAAGCGTTTCTTATATCAATGGAGCACGTGCCATTGTTAAGTATTGGTTTAAACTGCGCACTTGGCGCAGAAGCCTTGCGCCCTTATTTGCAAGTACTTGCTTCTAAATCTTCCTTTTTTGTAAGTGCATACCCTAATGCAGGCTTACCAAACGAGATGGGTCAATACGACCAGAGTGCTGAAGCAATGATGAAACAAGTAGAAGTATTTTGCAAAGAAGGTTTGGTGAATATCTTAGGTGGATGCTGCGGTACAACACCCGACCATATTAAAGCCATTGCTGATATGGCTGCTCAATACGAACCACGAAAAATTGCTCTGGCAAATAACTAATCAGTTTTAACAGATTCGTTTTATATGCAAGCTGCTATAGTAATATTGATTGTTGGGGGTGCGATTGTATTTGTTGCCCGCACCCTTTACAAAAATGCAAAGGGTCATGCGTGTGAAAGTGGAGCATGCGGATGCGCAAAACCCATAACAAAAAAACAAAGGATTGGTTAGCTATAAGTTGCGAGTAGTAAAAAACTGTTATATTGGTTGCAAATAAAGCATACCGTGAGCCAACTGCTATTCCGCAAAAAAACAATCAAGCAAATACAAAGCGAAGCTGACGCTAACAACACTGGTGAGCATCGCCTACACAAAACACTTTCATTACGCGACCTTACTTCATTAGGCATAGCTGCAATTATTGGGGCTGGTATTTTTAGTACCATTGGTAATGCCAGCGCTGCTGGTGGACCTGCGGTGGTATTCCTTTTTATCTTTATCGCATTTGCGTGTTCGTTCTCAGCAATGAGTTATGCTGAATTTGCTTCAAGCATTCCTATTTCGGGTAGTGCTTACACCTACGCATATGCTTCCTTTGGTGAATTAATTGCTTGGATTATTGGCTGGGCATTAATTGTTGAATATGCAATTGGCAATATTGTGGTAGCCATCAGTTGGAGTGATTATTTTACCGGGCTCATGCAAGGTATCGGTTGGCATATTCCTGAGTATTTTTGCATGGATTACATCAGCGCAAAAAACGGATTTATTGAAGCGCAACAAGCCATCACAAATGGTCAAATACTCACGCATTACTTACAGGAACAATCACTCGCATGGCAAAATGCACCTGAAGTATTCGGACTTAAAATTATTTGCGATTTGCCTGCTTTAGCAATAGTTGGTGCTATAACTGCACTCATTTACCGTGGTGTGCACGAAACCAAAACAGTGGGTAATTACTTTGTTGCACTCAAACTTTTTGTAATCGTTCTTGTGATTATTGTCGGAGCCTTTTATGTACAACCCGAAAACTGGAACCCTTTTACCCCAAATGGCCTTAAAGGAGTTTTACAAGGTGTAGCATCTGTGTTTTTTGCATATATAGGTTTTGACGCATTGGCAACAACAGCCGAAGAATGTAAAAATCCCAAACGTGATTTACCCAAAGCCATGATGGCTTCGCTTATCATTTGCACAATTCTGTACATATTAATTGCCCTTACACTAACTGGTATGGTTTCTTATACACAACTTGGAGTAGGCGATCCATTGGCCCATGCTTTTAGCTTAATTAATGTTAATTGGATGAGTGGTATCGTTGCAGTGAGTGCCGTGATAGCAATGGCAAGTGTATTGCTTGTTTTTCAAAACGGCCAACCTCGCATTTGGATGAGCATGAGTCGAGATGGATTATTACCCAAAAGGTTTAGTGCGATTCATCCTCAATTTAAAACGCCTGGGTTCTCAACCATCATCACAGGGTTGTTTGTAGCTACGCCTGCTTTGTTTTTAAACCTAAAGGAAGTAACTGATTTGTCAAGCATCGGAACATTGTTTGCCTTTGTGATTGTGAATGCAGGAGTTATTCAAATGCAAAGCCACCGCAATGAACAACATACGGGTTTCAAAGTACCTTATATTAACGGCAGGTTGCTTGTTCCGTTGTTATGCCTCATCTCCATTTTTACCTTTATTGTTTACGATGCGGATCAAATCTTTTTGCATCCCAAATTCGAATACCTACCTCTTTTTTTGTTTTGGTTATTGTTTATCGTACTAAGCGTCCTCACGTTTATCAAAAGATACTCAACCATTCCCGTGCTAGGCATGATTACCAATTTTTACCTGATGACCCAACTTAACTTTACCAATTGGGCTGCTTTCTTTATTTGGCTTTTCATCGGGTTGATTGTATACCTGATGTATGGAAGACATAAAAGTAAATTAGCTATCCAAGGGAAGACCAACCAAAATATTTGAGATTCTTCAAAAAGAACAAATACCTTTTAGCCTATCTAAAATACCGCTTAACCGATTTATTCAATAACTTAATCTAAGTGTGGTTCAATATTAAGTCGGCTTAATTACTTTCGTGCCGCAATATGAAAAACCTACTTTTATCTAACACCTTACTTTTGCTACTATCGCTTATAGCGTCAATTGGACACGCCCAAACTAAATATACGGTGAGTGGTAATATTACCGACTCCAAAAATGGTGAAGAATTGATTGGCGCATCAGTTGTTGTTAAAGAGTTGCAAACAGGGGTGCTCACCAATGCATATGGTTATTATGCATTGAATTTACCGGCAGGTAAATACACTTTGGTATGTACGTATATCGGTTATGCAACCATTACAAAGCAAATAGACTTATCAGCAGCAAATATTCGTTTGAACCTCGAACTAACGGAAGAAAAGCGTGAACTAAAAGAGGTAGTTATTAATAGCGATAAGCCAAATGCGAATAATGTAGAACAAAACAAGATGAGTGTAATTAAGATGGATATGAAAGAGGTTAAGAAGATTCCCATTTTGCTAGGAGAAACAGATATTATCAAAGCCATTCAGTTATTGCCCGGAATACAAGCTGCAGGGGACGGTAATACTTTGTTTATTGTACGTGGTGGCAATGTGGATCATAACTTGGTACAGTTAGACGAAGCTGTGGTGTACAATCCTTCTCATGTTGTTGGTTTTTTCTCCGTGTTTAACGGTGACGCCATCAAAGATTTTGAAATTTACAAAGGTGGCATTCCATCAAACTATGGTGGTCGGTTGGCTTCGGTTCTTGATGTGCGGATGAAGGATGGAAATGCTAAAACTTTTGGTGTTTCAGGAGGCATTGGCTTGTTATCTTCACGTTTGCTCATCGAAGGGCCATTGGTTAAAGACAAAAGCTCTTTTATGATTTCGGGTAGAAGAAGTTACTTTGATTTGTTTTTCCCCTTATCCTCAGATAATGCTGTTAAAGATGCAAAAGCTAATTTTGGTGATTTGAATGTAAAGTTCAATTACCAACTTAACGAGCGAAACAAATTATTTGTTTCAGGATATGCCGGGCAAGACGTATTTGGTAACGGGGGCCTTTTTGGTCTAGGATGGGGCAACACGACCGGAACAATTAGGTGGAACCATATCTTCAACGCCCGTTTATTTTCGAATACCAGTTTTATCTTCAGCAGGTACAATTATGAGTTTGAGTTTAACCTTTCACCTAACTTAAATTTAAATAGGAGAAACTATATTATTGATTACAGCATCAAACAAGACTTTAACTATTACGCCAATCCTAAAAACAATTTTAAGTTTGGCTTCTTAGCTACACACCATACGTTTTCGCCTGGCGAAATCAAACCACTAAAACCAGAGTCGGTAATCACAGCTGATAAACTCACAAAAAAACACGCACTCGATTATGCTGTTTATGGAAGCCACTCAATTAAATGGACTAGCCGGCTAACCACTGAATACGGTTTAAGGGTTTCTGTTTTTCAAAATATTGGTAAAGGAACCGAATTGCAATATGCCAATGGCCAACCTAACTTTTTCGACAATGGTTTTATGAACGCTGCCAAACCCATTGACACAACAATATATAAATCAGGTACAATTTACAATACCAATATTGGATGGGAGCCTCGATTAAATATCACATATATTGTAAATAGCAGCAGTTCGGTAAAAGCTTCTTATAACCGGATGTACCAATACATGCATCTAATTCAACCAACCAATGCCAGCACTGGTCAAGAGTTTTGGATTCCTACTGATAAATACATTAAACCCCAATCAGCTGATCAAGTAGCAGCAGGTTATTTTAAAAATATTTTGGAAAACACCATCGAGTTATCAGGAGAGGTTTATTATAAGTGGATGCACAATACCGTAGAATTGATTGACAATGCTGATGTGCAATTCAGAGAAGATATCGAAACACAATTGGTATCTGGTATTGGTCGTTCATACGGACTTGAGTTGTTAGCCCGTAAACAACGGGGCAAAACAACAGGATGGGTATCATACACTTTGTCTAAATCAGAACGTAAAGCCGAAGGCGTAAACAACAATGAGTGGTATCAATTTCGATTTGATAGGAGGCACTATGTAACATTTGTTATTAGCCATGAGTTTTCTAAGCGTGTAAGTGTGTCCACCAATTTTATTTACGCAACTGGTGATACGTACACTCCTGCCGTTGGTTATTTTGAATTTGAAGGAAAACGTATTATTGAATATGGTGATCGCAATAGTGCTAGAGTACCGTCTTATCATAGGATGGACATTTCACTTACACTAGGTCGGAAAATAATACCTGGTAAAGTTTATAAAAACGAAAGTAGCTGGGTATTCTCTGTATTTAACTTATATGGTCGCAAAAACCCATACAGTATTGACTTTAGAGAAAATCCAGAGACCGGCAAAAACGAAGCCGTAAAAACTTGGATCTTACCAATCATTCCATCTGTTACTTATAACTTTAAATTCTAAACAATATGAAACAATTATTTTATACCATCGCTTGTGTATTCGTATTGGCTTCGTGTACTGAAGTAATAGATGTTGAAGTGCCAGAGAACACTGTAAAGCTCGTTGTTGAAGGTGCCATTACAACTGAAACAGATAGTTCGTTTGTAAGGCTTACCCAATCCGTTGGTTTTTTCGACAACACCTCGCAAACACCTTATGTAACCAACGCAACTGTTACAGTAAATGGTATTCCATTTAGCTATACTGATAGTGGATATTACAGGCCAACTGCTGGATACGTTGGCGTTATTGGAACCAATTACCAACTCAGTGTAAATCATAACGGCAAACAGTATACTTCAAGTTCTTTACTTGAACCCATGTTTCAAATTGATACCATTATTCCTGTATTTAAACAAGCCGAAGGCTTTTTAGATGAAGGATATACGGTAGCTTATTTCGGTACAGATACACGTCCGCAACTCAAGTATACCTACTTGCGTTTTGGATTTAAGGGTAAAGATTCTATCCAAGACTTTATTGATGATTTTAGGGTTTTGTTTGACAATAAAGGACAAGATCCGAATAAGCCCGTTGTGTTTGAAGTACCCTTTGTACGATTGCAACCAGGTGATACCAATATCCTTGTTTTCCGATCTGTAGACGAATCGGTGTACCGTTACTTTTTGGCCTTAAACAACCGAACTGATGGAGGCGGACCTTTTTCTACACCTCCGGCTAACCTGCCTTCAAATGTGAGAGGAGAAGATGTACTTGGTTTGTTTGCCGCTTATGATGTTAAGCGTTACCGAACAGCTATACCTTAACTGCTGTGATCGCTAACGATGCGCCATTGGTCGTTTATTTTTTTAAACAACAAGGTAAAATGGCCCTGCAAATCGCCTAAAACTGGGTTTCGCTGTAAATGCCATTTACCAATTACATAAGCCGTTTCATGATTGATTTGTTCAATAGATATGATGTCAAATAACAAAGTGCCCATCGCACTTTTATCCGGATACGATTTTTGATATTGTGTATAGGTTTGCTGCCAACCTTTGGTTACTCCTTTCTTACCAACAAAAACCAACGAATCACTTTTCCAATAACCTTGCATATAACCATCAAGGTCTCCATTGTTCCATGCATGCTGTTGTAAATGCAGTACGTTACGTATTAGCGCGGTATCTTGTTGCTGTGCATTTGAAGATGCGCTCCATAAAAATAAAAACCAAAGAATAACGATCCGATTAAATATCATCCTTTTTATTGAATCAAATGCCACAATTGCTCCATGTAAACAGCATCTTTTATTTTTTCTTCACCACCATCAGCAATTATTTTTTCAAGCAAAACATCGTTCTTTTGGCCCTGATCCCAAGCATACTTATATCCACTTAAACTAAAAGTAGTAAGTTCATACTGTGACTTAAACTTGTCTGGATACAATTCGGTTAATTCATGTTCAATATGCTTTTTATGCAAAAAATGTTTGTCGGCAACCTTATCCGCCATTTCATAATAATTTTGAACAGCTAAGTCAGCAATTGCATCTGCATTAGGCTTTCGTTCTTTTTGGTATGCATCAAATATGGCATTCCAATCATCTCCAAAACGATCAATCATTTGGTCAAATACCACAACATCCTCAAAGCTGCAGTTCATGCCTTGGCCGTAAAAAGGAACTATCGCATGTGCAGCATCGCCCATTAAGGCAATCTTATCGGCTTTTACCCAAGGGTAACATTTTACTGTAACCAAATTGCCAATTGGGTTTTGTTTAAAATCTGCCAACAGTGTTGGCATTAATGGTACCGCATCTGCAAATTCCTGTTCAAAAAAATCAACGATGGATTTGTCAGTCTGCAACCGATCGAAAAGTTCGTAGGGGAAAAAGAGGGTACACGTAAAATCGCCTGCAGGATTAGGCAACGCAATCATCATAAATGAACCACGCGGCCAAATATGCAGTGCATTTTTTTCGAGCAAAAAACTTCCATTTTCACCCGCTGGAATAGCAAGTTCCTTGTAACCTACATGCAGATATGTTTGTGAATAATTGAATCGATCTGTGATTTGCAATTTACCCCGGGTTGCTGCAAATGCACCATCTGTTCCAATGATGCGGTCGCTTTGAACAGTATGGAGTGTACCGTCTTCTAGTTCAAATACAGCCTTTGCTTCATCAATATTTACGTCAATACACCTTGCATTAAAATGGATATTGATGTTCTCAAATCCATCTGCCAATTCAATCAACTTCTGGTTCAATCTTCCTCTTGATACCGAATTAATTGCTTGACCTTGTTTTCCGTAGGCATGATATGATAATTCGCCAGTTTTACTATGCATCATTCGTCCGTACATAGGAATAGCATCAGCTAAAATTTCGGTATCTAATCCAATTTTTGCCAATGCGTTTAAACCTCGCGTACTTAAAGCCAAATTTATCGATCGGCCTTGGTATATAGCTGTTTTGCGCATGTCAGGTCTACGTTCAAACAACTCCACTTGGAAACCCCGCTTAGCCATATAAATAGCCAATAAACTACCCGATAATCCTCCGCCAACAATGGTAATTTTTGTTTTCATTAGGTATGGTTTTTATGTTGTAAAATAAGTTGATAATGCTTGCCCAATTTTATAAACATCTTCGAAAGAGTTGTACATAGGAACTGGACTCATCCTAATTACATCAGGTTCTCTCCAATCAGGTAAAATATGATGTGCTACCAAGTAGTCGAATAGTTTTTTACCATCTTGTTTTACAACTACTGATAACTGACAACCCCTTTGCTGAGGATCAGAAGGTGTAATGATGGTTAAGTGATTTGAAAACTGGTTCAAAATGAACTCGAGGTAACCCGTTAACATAACACTCTTGGATCTTAATCGATCCATGCCCGCTTCTTCAAACAACATTAGTGAAGCATTGTGAATTGCCATTGGAAAAATTTGCGCATTACTCAATTGCCAACCAGCTGCACCTTCCATTGGAATAAATCCTTTTTTCATTAAAAAACGTTCTTTCTCATCATGTCCCCACCAACCCGCGAAACGAATCAAATCAGGATTATTGCCATGTTTCTCATGCACAAAAACACCACTTGTACCTCCCGGTCCTGAGTTTAGATATTTGTACGAGCACCAAACTGCAAAGTCTATATCCCAATCGTGCAATTGTAGTTTTAAATTACCTGCAGCGTGCGCACAATCAAATCCAACAGTTGCCCCTACTTGATGAGCAGCCGAAGCTATGGTTTTCATATCAAATGCTTGTCCAGTATAATAATTTACACCACCCATCATCACAATGGCTAATTCGTGTTGGTGTTCATTAATTTTAGCAACAATATCCTCTGTACGTAAAGTATACTCACCAGCGCGTGGTGTTAATTCAATAATAGCATCTTGTGGGTCGTATCCATGGAACCGAGCTTGTGTCTCCATGGCATACTGATCGCTTGGAAATGCCGACCCTTCCATCAATATTTTATATCGTTGTTTTGTTGGGCGGTAAAAACTCACCATCATTAAATGCAGGTTAGCGGTCAAGTTATTCATCACAACCACTTCTTTAGGTTTAGCTCCAACTACTTTCGCTGCTTTCTCTGTTAAAAAATGATGGTAGTACATCCAAGGGTTCTTTCCTGCAAAATGACCTTCAACACCTAACTCCGCCCAATCTTTCAGTTCCTGCGCAATGGCTGCCTCCACACTAATGGGTTGCAATCCAAGTGAATTACCACACAAATAAATCAGGTTATGACCCTCATGTTTTAATAAATGAAATTGGTTCCTAAATCCAGCTAGCTCATCTTTAGAGTCGAGTTCTTGGGCAAAGGCCAATGTGTTTTCAAATTTCATGAATTTAGAATGTCTGTTTCGGACAATGTTACTATCTTTTGAGGAATCATCAGCATGATATTTTGCAGTTGAGCACGTTGGCGTCAATATCATTTGTTTATACAAGTAAAGTTTTCTCCATAAATTATTCGAATGGGCGAATAACTAAATGTAAAGCATGTAATACTGTGGATAACTTGGGGAATGTCGCATTAAAGCAGAATGGTAAAAAAATTAACAGCAGAATAATTATACGAACTACCCTTATTAGAAAACGGGAATTAGCTTGTGGTTTCAACGAATGACAGCATTAGTACAATTAAATTTCATTACCTACTTTCGACAGGCTAAAAATCGATTAACCTAAGATTATAAATTTAAAATATGAAACGAGTATTACTAAGCACCTGTATTGCATTAGCAGCTATCAACACCACCTTGTATGGCCAGGTATTGCTTTCAAGTAACTTTAACACTGGACCAGAGGGATGGACCACCTCACAAGATGCAATAACTTGCCAAGGCTTCAGCACCATTCCATCAACTTGGAACGTTAGCAACCAAAGTGGGGGTTCTAATATTGTAACATTTGCCTCAAACGCCTTTGGCACACCTAACGATGGTGCCCTTGGTGCTGAAAACTCATGGATACAATCGCCTGCTTTCATAGCAACTTCATCACCTTTGACCATTGAATTTGACTCATGGACATCAAACGAGGCTGGTTTCCCATGTTATTTTGATGCTGAGTATATTGAGATGACTACAGATAATGGCGCTACATGGACAACCGTTCACAGTTATATAACAGCGATTCATGATGGTTATGAAGATAAAACATGGCGAAATGTATCACTTTCTGTTCCAGTAGTCCCAGGTACTTCTGTGCGCATCCGCTTCAGAATGGATACTGGAGATGATTACTCAGACATGTCTTCGCGTGGCTGGTTCATAGATAATGTAGTTGTAAAATCGACATTTGATTTTGCATTCACAAGCGCCAATACTCCATGTGTAGGATCTGCTGACGGAAGTATTCAATTCACTTCCGTTTCTGGTGGTGTAACTCCATTGTCTTATTCAATAAACGGAGGCGCAACGTTTTCATCTACATCAAGCTTTACTTCATTACCTGCAGGTACTTACACTTTAGTGGTAAAGGATGCCAACGGTGTTTTAACACCATCAAGAACCACAACCATCAGCTCAAGCATCAGTGTGCTTAGCACAATTACATATACTTCACCATTACAATTCTGCCAAAACGGAAGTGTCCAACTCAACGCATTCAATCAACCAGGTTACACTTTTCGTTGGCGTAAAGATGGAGCAAATATCCCTGGTGGAACGGTAACTTCACTCAACGCAACTTCAAGCGGAGTTTATGATGTGGTTACCTCTAACGGACCATGCAGCGCGGTTTCAAACGCTGTAACTGTTACCGTAAATCCATTACCAACCGCTACCATTGCAACCACTGCAAGTTGCGCCAATACAAATAATGGAACTATTTTGGCGTCTGCCTCAGGGGCATCACCATTCACCTTTGCACTTAACAATGCAAGCCCTGTTCCTGTAGGTTCATTTAATGCTTTGGCTGCTGGTAATTACACAATTACTGTTACCGATGCCCAATCATGTAGTGCCATTATTCCGGTAACGGTTGCTACCGAAAATGATTTGGTTGGCCCAACACTTATTGGTGTTCCAGACCCAATATTCACTATTCGTCCTGACCAAGATGTTACATTAGGTCAGTCTAGTTTGGTTAGTCAATTAAACGATCAATGCGGCATTGCCTCTGTAACAATTACACCAACTGTATTAGACGCTACAAACGAAGGACTAAATCCAGTTACTGTTACAGCAACTGACTTTGCAGGCAACTCAACTTCAATTGTTGTCCTGGTTACAATCAATGTTATTCAGCCTCCTGTAGTAGTAGTAAAAAATTCAACCCTAGCACTTGATGCAAATGGTGTTGCTACTTTAGACCCATCAATGGTGGACAGTGGCTCACTTAATTTTTCAGGAATAGAGGTAGTTCCATCACAATTTGATTGCAGCAGCATAGGCTCGAATTCGGTAACTCTCAATATTTGGAATGCTTTTGGTGATACGGTTTCTGCTACTGCAATAGTTGAAGTTATCGATAATTTAGCACCAGTTGCTTCCGCACAAAATGTTACCATCAATATGGTAGGCGGTGTAGCAGTTGTTGACGCAAATGAAGTTAATAATGGTACTACTGATAACTGTACGGTTAACAGTTTATCGGTATCTCCTAGCCAATTTACAACCGCTGGTACGTTCCCTATTATTTTAACTGTGACAGACTTAGCTGGTAACACAGCTTCTGCATCAGCAACTGTTACAGTAATTGCTCCCCCTTCAACAACTGTAGCCATAACTGCTACAAGAGGCAACGGTCCTGTTACCAACGTTCCAGCTACAACAATCTACTTGGGTTATGGTCCACAAAATGTGAATCTATCAGCTAATGCTGCTGGCTCACCAGGTCCATTTACCTACTCGTGGTCTGGCTCAAACCGTTTTACCCATACCAACAGGGCAAATACAACTTTCAGACCTACAGTTCCTGGAAGCTATAACTTGGTTGCATCGGCTAACTCTGCTAGCGGCAGTGCTAATGCTACAATCAATGTTTGCGTAATTGATGCACGTCCTGTAACCAGCATCTCGTTTATCCGAAACAATTTTGTTTTGGGCTGCTACAATGGTATTTCTTTCTTAGTATTCGAGCCGCTCATGCCACTGTTTATGTGTTTGCCAAATGCAAGAGTTGGCCTTTGTAACGCAACTTGTGGAAACTCATTTAATAAAAACGATTTGGAAGTGGAAGACATGAGCACATTGCCAATGTATGTTCCTACTGAAGTAACTGCTTACCCTAACCCATCTCAAAGTGATATCAACTTAAAGTTGACTTCGATGGATACAGATACAAAAGTTCATGTAATGATTTATGATATTAATGGAAAACTTGTAAGCGAGTTCAAAGATGGTGAACCGAATGCGGAGATTGAAGTTGGAAGTAACTTGAACGCTGGTATTTATTTCGCAATTGTGAAACAAGGCCAGTTTGAGCGTAAACTCAAAATCCAAAAACTGAACTAACATTGTATTTAGGTTTGACATAAAAAAAGCGACTGGGAACCCAGTCGCTTTTTTTTATGCACTCTATGGCAGAATAATAGCTTAGCTCACGTTGAATTATTTCACCAAATTTACCATGCTCATCTCCAAACCCTTTTTAAGCAACCCAGTATGTTTAGGGTTAAACTGATTTAAACGCATCAATGCTTGGCGAATAGTAATAGATGCATCCTTAAATATTGCTTCATCACTTAACTCAAACCCTTCACTCATACAATACGCAAAAACCCTTGCCATACCGCAATTTGCTATAAAATCTGGAATAACAGCAACGCGGTCATCTGCATCGTTTCCAATCGGTCCTAAAAAAATCTCAGTATCTGCAAAAGGCACGTTTGCCCCACATGAAATTACTTCCAAATCATGTTCAATCATCGCATCAAGTTGTGCTTGTGTAAGCATTCGCGAGGCTGCTGCTGGAATAAATATCTCTGCTCCAGCGTTCCAAATTTGCTTGTTGATTGTATCGTAATCTAAAAATGTTAAGCCCATAGCGGCACATGTTGCTTTTGAAAGTTTATTGCCATCACGCTCCATAAACAATTGCTTAATGGTTTCTTTTGAAAGCCCTTTAGGTTCAATAATTCCTCCTTCACGATCAATAATACCGACAACCATCACATTCATTTGAGAGAGGTAATAAGCAGCAGCAGCAGCTACATTACCCCATCCCTGTATTAGAGCGCGTTTATATGCAAAATTTGGTCCCCAAAAATCGTAATAATGACGAACTGCTTCTGCAACACCCCAACCCGTAATCATATCAGCCACCACATATGGTTTTGTCGTATCAGGTGAAAACCGCTCATCATCCAATCGTTTTGATACACCTGCTCTCAAATTCTGAATCATGCGTGCTTTATCCGCCTCGTTTGGATGGTAATGTCCAACTGCAGTGCCTTCTTGTGGATGCTGCAGCCCGTATTGTTCCGTAATGGGTATTACTTCGTGAATTTCATCAATATTCAAATCACCACCTGTTCCATAGTACGTTTTTAGCAACGGCATTACCGCCTTATACCAACGTTCCAAAACTCCCTTTTTACGAGGATCAGCCGGGTCAAAGTTAATTCCAGACTTAGCTCCACCAATAGCAGGACCAGAAACGGTAAATTTAATTTCCATCGTTTTAGCCAACGAAACCACTTCGTTCTTGTTAAGCCCCTTACGCATACGCGTGCCTCCTCCGGCAGCTCCACCGCGCAAAGAGTTGATCACGACCCAGCCCTCTGCTTCAGTCTCAGAATCTTTCCATTCAAAAACAATTTCGGGTTGTTTTTCTTCGTAACGTTTAATGAGTTGTTGGATATTCGCCATTGTTTACTTAATTATTAAAGGTGGCGCAAGTTAGCCAATAACCGAGTTCATGCAATGATTTACATCAATCCAAGGTTCACAAAGGTGAATCAATTATATTTGTTCAAAACATCCAAATTATAAATGAGTTCCATTAAACAACACTTTATCGAAGCCGCTCAAATACTTGAACAATTCATGGCAAACCTAGCAAATTTTGATGCCATAGAGCAAGCCGGACAACTTATGGTGAGTGCTTTAAAATCAGGCAACAAAATTATCAGTTGTGGCAATGGAGGAAGCTTGTGCGATGCAATGCACTTTGCGGAAGAACTCACTGGTAGGTACCGCGATAACCGAAAACCATTAGCGGCTATTGCAATAAGTGATGCATCACATATGGCGTGTGTAGGAAATGATTATGGATATGAATTTGTATTTAGCCGATACCTCGAAGCAGTGGGTAATACAGGTGATGTATTGCTTGCAATTTCAACAAGTGGCAACTCTGCCAATGTGCTTAAAGCAATTGAAGTAGCAAAGCAGAAGGGAATTTACGTTGTTGGGTTAACTGGCAAAGATGGGGGTAAAATGGCTTCATTATGCAACGTAGAGGTACGCGCTCCGCAAAGCAAATACGCGGATAGAGCACAAGAAATTCATATCAAATGCATCCATGCGCTTATTGATTACATTGAACGCAATATTGATGCATAAGCTAACCTACAAGTTTTAACTCAAGAAGCTGTTGAATGGCTTTGGCGATGCTTTGGGCATCAAACCCACATTCTGCATATAACTCCGCTTGTTCTCCGTGTTCCGTAATCGCATCAGGCATACCCAACATTGTTACTTGAGCGTTGTATTGATGTGCTGCCATAAACTCTAGTACTGCACTTCCAAAGCCTCCAACAACAGTTCCATCCTCTACAGTTACAATCTTTGAGTATTTAGCAAACACTTCGTGTAACAATGCTTCATCAATTGGCTTTACAAAACGCATATCGCAGTGACCAATTTGTATTCCATCCTTTTCCAATTGAGCAATAGCTGACGCTGCTAAGTTACCTGCTGTGCCGAAGGAAAGTACCATTACCTCATTTCCGTCTTTTAACTTACGTCCTTTTCCTATTTCAAGTTCAGCAAGTGGTGTTTTCCAATCGGCCATTACCCCGTTACCCCGTGGATAGCGAATAGAAAATGGCCCAGCATTTTGAGGTAAAGTTGCTGTGTACATTAAATTCCTGAGTTCTTCTTCGTTCATAGGTGCGCTTACAACCATATTGGGCACACAACGCATAAACGGAATATCAAGCATGCCATGGTGTGTTTGACCATCGGCTCCAGCCAAACCAGCTCTATCCATGCAAAATACTACATGCAACTTTTGCAATGCCACATCATGTACCACTTGGTCATACGCTCGTTGCATAAATGATGAATAAATATTACAAAACGGAATTAAACCTTGTGTAGCAAGTCCTGCACTAAACGTAACAGCATGTTGTTCAGCAATACCAACATCAAATGCCCTTTTTGGCATTGCTTTCATCATGATATTCATCGATGAACCAGATGGCATTGCTGGCGTAATGCCAACAATTTTTTCATTTTGGTTTGCAAGTTCAACCAAGGTATGGCCAAATACGTCTTGGTATTTAGGTGGTTGGGGCTTTTCACTTACGGTTTTATAAATTTCGCCTGTTACTTTATCAAATAATCCTGGGGCATGCCATTTGGTTTGGTCTTTTTCTGCCAAAGCAAAACCTTTTCCTTTAACAGTAACTACATGTAATAATTTAGGTCCTGGAATTTTTTTCAAGTCTTTCATCACCTTTACCAAGTGGTCTACGTCATGTCCATCTATTGGTCCGAAATACCTGAAGCGTAAGCTTTCAAAGAGGTTACTTTGCTTAAGCAAACCTGATTTCATGGTATCATGTACTTTGCTTAAAATATCTTGAGAAATTTGGCCTACTTTACTCAATTTATCCAACGCTTTCCATACATCATCTTTGAACTTATTGTAGGTTGGAGATGTTGTAATATCCGTTAAGTACTCTTTTAATGCGCCAACATTCGGGTCAATCGACATGCAATTGTCATTCAAAATCACAATCATATTGCTGTCTTCAACGCCTGCGTGGTTTAATCCTTCAAACGCTAATCCGGCCGTCATGGCTCCATCACCAATAACAGCAATATGTTGCCTATCGAATTCCCCTTTGAGCCTTGAAGCAACGGCCATACCTAAGGCTGCTGAAATGGATGTTGAGGAGTGACCAACTCCAAAAGTATCATATTCACTTTCGGCACGTTTAGGGAAGCCCGATATCCCTTTGTAGGTGCGGTTGGTATGAAAACGCTCTCTGCGACCAGTTAAAATTTTGTGCCCATAAGCTTGATGCCCAACATCCCACACCAATTGGTCGTAGGGAGTGTTAAATGCATAATGAAGGGCTACGGTTAATTCAACCACTCCAAGGCTGGCTCCGAAATGGCCTCCATAAACAGAAACCATATCAATGATGTACTGCCGAAGGTCAGCACAAACCTTAACTAAATCTTCCTCCCGCACTTTGCGTAAATCAGCAGGATATAGGATGGGGTTTAAATACGGTCCGGGTTTTATCTCCATAATAGAATAAAAACAGCGCTTATTGGTAAAAGTTTATAACGCACGAAAATAACGCTGTTGAAGGATAATGTTGGTATGTAACGTTATAAAAATAAGGAAACCTAAAGTAATTGCAAGATTCACACTTACAATTTTGCTTCTGAAATCAACAGATCTTCACGCGGAGCGATACTCATTACAGGTATGGTAGATCGATTAACCATTTGCTGGGCAAATTTTCCCAAGAAAAAAGAGCCTATTTGAGGTTCTTGCTCGGTCATAATCAGAATAACATCTGCTTTCACCTCTGATGCGTAAGCCATTGTGATTTGAGTAATATTTCCTCCCAATCGTTTATCGTGAACATAAGGAATGCGTTCATCATCGAGCGAGTGCAATACCTGCCTACAATAAGCGGCTACTTGGTATTCGGTTTCTTTATCTTTATCAACAGAAACGCCCAAAACATGAATTGTAGCTCCAAACTTTTTAGCAAGTGATACAGCATATGGAACCTTCTGCCTCGATTCGAAAGAAGTGTCTATTGGCAATACAATTGTTTTAAAGTCATTGGTTGCTCCATCTTCGCGCATGGTTAACACAGGGCACTTTGATGAACTTACTACTTTGTATGCATTACTGCCCATCCAAAACTCTTCAAAACCTGTCACCCCATGTGTCCCCATGATAATCAAGTTAGCATCTGTTTCTTCTGCTGCAGATAAAATTCCCTTGAACACAGAGCCTCGCTTATGAACATATCGGTACGAAACACCTTGCGCATCAGGTTCTAACTTGGCCTTAAGCGCAGCCTCATCAAAATCTTCTTCTATATGCACAGCAGTTAGTTGTGAGCCAAATTTTTGGGTAAAGAAAATAGCGGATCTAAATGCTACCATTGACTGGGAGGACCCGTCAACTGGAACTAAAATATTGTTAAATGAGGTTGGCATAGCAGTAGATTTTAGTAATGTCAAGTTAACACAATTCCACAATATTCCAAACCTTTTGTTTGGGCAACTGGCTAGTTGCCCGTAAACTGAGGCTTTCTTTTTTCGTTAAAGGCAGCAACTCCTTCTTTGTTGTCATTGGTACGTCCAGCAATTTCTTGGCAGTGCATCTCGTACTCAAGCATTGTTTCCAAATCACTTTGAAAGGATTTATTCAACATCTTTTTCATTAAACCAATCGCCTTTGTTGGTGCCTGCGCATAGTATGTTGCAAGTTTTTCGGTTTCGGCATCAAGTTCTTCTGGTGATACCACCCTGTTCACAATACCCCACTCATATGCTTGCTTGGCGGTAACCTTGCTTCCCAAAGTTGCCAGTTCAAATGCTCTTGCTGACCCAACCAATCTTGGCAAAAAATAGGAAGAACCACTATCAAGCACCAATCCTACATTTACAAAAACTTCAATAATAGAAGCCGCTTCTGAAGCAACAACCATATCACACGCCAATACCAAACTTGCCCCGGCACCAGCTGCAACCCCATTTAACCGACAAATAATAGGTACTGGCAGATTGCGCATTGCTCTAATCATCGGATTGTATCGCTTCTGCAACGACTCAGCTAAAGAGCGTTCCTTCATTCCTGAAATCGCCTTTAAATCTTGACCCGAGCAAAATGCCTTGCCTGCGCCAGTAAAAACCAATACCCGTATGCTTTTATCCTTTTCTACTCTTTTTAAGGCATCCAATACATCATAACTTTGTTGTTCGTTAAATGCATTAAACACTTCTGGTCTGTTTAAGGTTAAGGTCGCTATCCCATTATTTACATTAAATAGAATGGTTTCATATGTTGCGTTTGGTGTGCTCATGTTATTGGTATTGTTAAGTTGGCGAAAATACACCTTCTATCGAAAAATCATTGATTGTGTAAGGTAAATAATGGTATGCCTATAACAAAATAAACAATACAACAAACCCAAGTACCCATCCCAATATCACTTGACCAAGCTGATGTGCTTGTAAAAAAAGTCGCGCTGACAATCCAATCCCTGAAGCTATAAACATACACCCAATAAGCCATCTCAATTCAAAAACCGATTGCTGGGCCAAGTTCATTGATACTGCCACACAAGCGCCCAAAGCAACACCATGTGCGCTAATTTTATAAAAATGGTTAATTACCGCAACCAAAACTACAACACATGAATTGGCAAGGACAAATTGTTGAATAATACCAGGGGCAGGTATGCGTGCAAGCACATAATATAAGATAAGGTAAGCGCAAGCCGTAAGCAGGTATGGTAAATTACGCTCATGCTGCTCATTTAATAGGATGGTAGAAATGCCTCCAACCAATCGAAGCAGCAGCACTGCTATCATTGGGATTACAGCCGTGAACCCGATAACAAAAAAAAGGTAAAAAGAAAGTGCGTTCGCAGTTAATGATTGAAGGTATGGAGAATAAGTGAATACGAGTAGCAAGCTGAATACATTCACAAAAATAGGGTGAAGCAATACCGAAAAACCAAGTGCAATTTGCCGATTCATATTTAACCCTATCAGAATTTTTTCATTTGTACTTGTTAGGGGGAACAAATGAGTCCTGCATTTACAACAAGCCTTCAATAATTTGTTCAACCGATATTCCTTCTGCTTCAGCCTTGTAATTCTTAAGCAGCCTGTGGCGCAAAACATCTTTCGCAATTGCTCGCACATTTTGGATATCGGGCGAATAACTTCCATTTAATACGGCATGGCATTTTGCCCCTAAAATAAGATATTGCCCTGCACGCGGACCTGCTCCAAACTCAAGGTAATTATTTACCTGCGTGGTTGCCATGGCAGTTCCTGGCCTCGTTTTGCTTACCAACTTCACTGCGTATTCAAGCACATTATCCGGAACAGGTACCTTCCGAACCAATTGTTGGTAATGCATAATCTGCTGAGCATTCATCAACTTGCTTACTTGAGGAATTGCAGCTGCAGTTGTATTTTTTACAACCTGTAATTCTTCCTCAAAAGTTGGGTAATCAAGTACCGCATTAAACATAAACCTGTCTAATTGCGCTTCTGGTAATGGATAAGTACCTTCTTGCTCGATTGGATTTTGGGTAGCCAATACAAAAAATGGGCGTTCCAACTCGTGAACCTTTCCGCCAACAGTCACACTTTTTTCTTGCATGGCTTCAAGCAATGCAGATTGTGTTTTAGGTGGTGTTCGGTTAATTTCGTCAGCAAGTACAATGTTTGCAAAAAGTGGTCCTCGCAAGAACTTAAACTCACGTTTTTCATCCAATATTTCGGAACCAGTAATATCTCCTGGCATTAAATCAGGAGTAAATTGAATTCTGCTGAACTGCAAATCAAGTACCTCCGAAATCGTGCGAACAAGTAATGTCTTCGCTAATCCCGGAACCCCAACAAGCAAGGTGTGTCCACCTGCAAAAATACTCATTAGCACAGCATCAACTACTTGATGTTGTCCAATAATCACCTTGCCAATCTCCTTCTTAAGCAGCTGGTAATCCCGATGCAATGAATCTGCTACAGCAACGTCTGTTGTATTCGTTGTCATTTAATTTCCTTTAATAAATACCTGAACTGAGGGGCAGTTTGCATACTCATCGCTTACATGAATATACACTGCTGATTTATGCTTTTGAATATAATCATTCATGGCCTTTGAACGCTTGCGGCTTTCGGCCATCATCTGAAACTTTTGGTAATCATCACGTAAGTTCGCCTGGTGCGGAGGAGTTTCCGATTTGAGGTACAATACACGCCACATTTGCTCCCGCTCAGGGCCAGGTTTTGATATCAACTCGGGTTGGCCAATCTCTCCAGGTTTCATTTGTTCAATTCGGAAGTACAAGCTTTTTTCAAGCTCATCGATTGGGACACGTGTTGTTCCAGTTCCATCTTCAGTAATAAATCCACCCTTGCCCTTTGTGTAAGAATCGTCAGAGAATTTTTTGGCAGCTGCTTCAAATGTCATTGAGTCTACTTTTACAAGCCACAAAATACTATCCAAAAATAGCCTCGATTTTTCAATATCAGAAGCAAAGATTTTTGGTCTGATTAAAATATGACGTACACTAATATTGTCACCTTTACGGTCGATTAATTTTAAAAAATGGTACCCAAATTTGGTTTCAATGATTTTGGAAATCGAATCTGGTCTTAACCGAAAAGCTGCAGCCTCAAATTCTGGAACCATGTCACCACGTCCAAAAAAACCCAAGTCGCCACCATTAATAGCAGAACCCTTATCATCCGAATAAATTAAAGCCAACGTTGCAAAATCTTCTCCTGCAAGTATGCGGTTGCGTAACTCCGTAATCTTCTCGAAAGCCAACTCCTTTGCTTCCTTGCTTACCTTTGGTTCGATAATAATTTGGGCAATTTCGACCTCGGCACTGTAAAAAGGCAAACTGTCAACCGACTCCATTTCTTTGAATAAGTTTTTGATATCGGTAGGCGAAACCTTAATATCTTTTAGTGCCTTTTGTTGCATTTCTTGCACGAGCAAACCTTCCTTTATTTTTTCTCGGTTTGTGTTTTTAATCTCTGTAATGCTTTTGCCATAATACTCTTCAAGTCCTTTAACGCCTCCTGGCGTTTGACTTGCAAAGTAGGCGATTCTTCGTTCAAGCTCTCCTTCAACCCTTTCTTCACTTACAACAACGCTGTCAAGTTGTGCCTTTGCAAGCAATACTTTTTCCATCATGCGTTGCCTTAATAAATCACATTTAATGCTATCGGGAGCGTTTGGAAATTCCTTGCGAACTTGGCTGTATTCCATTTCAATTTCCGATTGCATAATGACGTTATCACCTACCACCGCTACAATTTTATCAATCAACATGCCTGGTTGGTTTTGGCCATAACTTTTGTACGACTTGAACATGCAAGTTGCAATTGCAAAGCCTAATACCAAATAATGAATACGTTTTCTCATGGTTAACTCAATGCGCACAAGATAAGGATTATTGTGTTGCGGTTTCATACAAAAGGCTTACTTCGTTAAAGCAAGCCTTTGTTTGATTAGCAATTTATTTAAAGAGGTTTTGAACCACCGAGTCATTTACCTGAACAGGATACTTAGCCCTTAAGCTTGCAATCCATTCCTTTTCGAGGTAAGCCTGGTAATCTGATGTTACGATGCCACGTGTATCTTTGAGTGCTTTAGGTTCAGGACCTACAATGCCCGATACTACATAAAATTTCAAGCTGTTTGGTTCTGTTGCATCTACTACTCCTTTTTGGTTCCATAAGGTATTTCCCAACGCTTCCGACTTCTCGAGTTTTACTTCTGTTACCATCACGCTCCCTGCCAATTTTTTATTCAATTTAGCCTTAATTTGTTCTGCAGTTTTACCTGAGGCTGCCATTTTCATCGCCTCCTTTTTCACTTTTACGTCAAGGCAATTATAGGTTTCAAAACGTACGCGGTCTTTCCAGAGGTACTTTTGTTTGTTGGCTTCATAATAAGCTTCGAGTCCTACAGTATCTGTTACTGCTTTGCTCCACACTTTTTTATCAGTTAAATCAAATAACAAAATACCATCGTGGTACTCTTGCATCAAGTTCTTAAAGTCTGGATATTTTTGTTCCAACATATTCTCCTCATAGCTTAATGCCATCTCATCACTGTACTTTTTAAACAAGCCATTTACCAGCATTTGAACAGACTCTCCAGGTCTACCTTCTTGGTTCCCTTTTAAAAACAAAGCAAAATCTGCGGCTGTATATACTTTGTCATTCAACTGCATAACGGCTTTGGTGTTGCTTAATAATTTTTCATTTGGTTGCCAAGTGGCCAGTAAGAATGTGCTGTCAATACCTTTTGCCACTTCTTGGATTACTGCTGGGAACGATTTGTAATTGTTTTGCGATTTGATTCGCTGAGCAACAACCAACTTACTACTTTCTGCTCGGCTATCGCGACCAACTTTATTTTTAATGTTCTCTTCTACTTCTTTAAACTCAGCAATTCCTCTTTTATCAATTAACTTTAAAATATGGTAACCATATTCTGTTTGAAACGGTTTAGAGATTTCTCCTTTCGACAATCCAAAAGCTGTTTCCTTAAATAAATCAGGATAATTACTCATGCTGCTAAAGTAGTTCATGTTGCCACCATTGTTTTTACTTCCTTGGTCTTGAGAATATTGTTCAACCATTTTTTCAAAAGCTGCACCCGCCATCAGCTGTGCATAAATACTATCTGCCTTAACCCTTGCATCTTGAATTACTTCTGTATTAGCGCTTCCACCTGTTTGCAACATAATATGCTGCACTTTCACCTCACCGCGAGCAGGTCGCCTATCAATTACCTTCACAATATGGTAACCAAAACGCGTTCTGAAAGGCTGTGAAATTTGACCTTTAGGTGTATTGTATGCTTGGGTTTCGAATGGGTAAATCATGTTAAAAGAGGTGAACCATCCTAAACTGCCAAAATTTTTAATTGCTGATGGATCCTCAGAATTTTGCACTGCCAATGAGTCGAACGATTCTCCTTTTACTGCGCGATTGCGAATGGCTGCAATCTTATTGTAAGCAGCGAGTGTGTCTTTAGGAGAAGCATTTTCCGCACAATTAATTAAGATATGTGAAGCATTAATCTCTTCTTTCATTCGCTCATATGCTTCTCTCACCAATGCATCCGAAACTTTCTTGTCTGTTAAATAAGGATTTGCCAACTGCTTGCGGTATCCTGCTAGTTCTTGTTTAAAAGAAGCTAGCGTATCTAGTTTCATAATCTCCGCCTCCTTTACCTTCATTTTAAAGTTTTGGTAAAGTTCAAGGTATTCTACAATTTCAGCTTGGGTTGGTACTTCCTTATCTTTTTTGTTTTTAGACAAGAGCCTTTCAAACTCTGCGCGATACACTGTATCCGATCCAAATGTAAATACCCACTGAGGCGGAGCAGGTATTGGCTTCGCAGCTGTAACAGGGGCTGGTTTTACAGCAGGTTTAGTCGACTTTTTTGGTTGTTGCGCTTGTGTTGTAACTGCCAAGGTAATGGCTACTCCAAGTAAAAATGAATATCTCTTCATGTTGCTATGTATATCGAATGTTTTTCAAAGGATTGCAAATATATCAAAATTGGTTTCATAACGTTGAGGTGTGCGCTGTATTATCAATAAGCGCCTTGCAAACCTGAATATCAGCTTGTTTTATTTATTAAAAATACCTTAAACTCTTGATGCAAAACGGGGCAACAACCTTGCTTCTTCCTTACGGTGTGTTCATTCAATGCTAATTTACACATTTGGCACAGTGCCGCCATCCTGCTATCTTTGCCCTCCATTTTCAACAATCAGCCATATGTTAGATAAACTCGAAGCCATTGAAAACAGACATATACAAGTAGGTGAACAACTCACCGATCCGGGTGTTTTGGCCGATATGAAAAAATTTAAACAACTCAATAAAGAGTACAAAGATTTAACCCGAATCGTTGAAAAATACCACGAATACAGAAACCTGCTTGGCAATATTCAAAACTGTAAACAGTTGCTTGCATCTGAAAAAGACGAAGACTTGCGGGAAATGGCCAAAGGCGAATTGGATGAAATGGAACCCAAAGTTCCTTTAATGGAAGAGGAGATTAAACTACTACTGATTCCAAAAGATCCAGGTGATGAAAAAAACGCCATTATTGAGATTAGAGGCGGTACAGGAGGGGATGAAGCAAGTATTTTTGCTGGCGACTTATACCGTATGTACACCCGTTATTGTGAAAAAAGAGGCTGGAAAGTGATTACTGTTGATTTTACAGAAGGAACTGCCGGTGGATACAAAGAGGTGATTGTTGAAGTAGAGGGAGAAGATGCCTATGGCATTTTAAAATACGAGAGTGGAGTGCATCGTGTGCAACGGGTTCCTGATACAGAAACCCAAGGTCGGGTGCATACTTCAGCGGCAACCGTAGTTGTATTGCCTGAAGCCGAAGAGGTAGACGTTGAAATCAATCCTGCCGATATTGAGATGCAAACTTCGCGCTCAGGTGGCGCGGGTGGGCAAAACGTAAACAAGGTTGAAACTAAAGTACAACTTACCCATAAGCCATCGGGCATTGTTGTCGTTTGCCAAGTTGAGCGATCGCAGCTAGGTAACCGTGAAAGAGCTATGGCCATGTTACGTTCAAAATTGTATGAACTTGAACTTCAAAAATACAATGAAAAAGTAGCCAGTTCACGTAAAACAATGGTTTCAACAGGTGACCGCTCAGCAAAAATTAGAACATATAACTATCCGCAAGGACGTGTAACAGACCACCGCATTGGATATACCGTTTACAATTTACCGCAAGTAATGGATGGCGATATCCAAGACTTTATTGACCATTTACAAGTAGCTGAAAATGCCGAAAAACTAAAAGAAGGTTTATTGGCTTAAACAATCTTTGAAGGATAATAAGAAGCGCATGCTGGTAGCATGTTCTTGATTTTTTTTATACCTTGCCACTCAGTGGAGCAGCAAACTACCTCGAAAGAGAAAATACTCAAAAAAGTTCGGCAAGCGCTTATTTTCAAATCTAAAAGCCGGTATGGCAATATTGATTTGGATAGTCAGGTGTTTGCAATTGCAGAAGGTGAATCGTTATACGAAACATTTGCAAGAGAGTTTACTACCGTAGCTGGTCAGTTTGTAATTTGCGAAAACAAATTCGATTTCATTGATAAATTTATTACCCTTTGTGAACGAAGAAAGTTGAAGCAATTGGCTTGTTATGACGAAACATTGCAACATGAGTTAAACGATATTGGGATACCATACTTAGACCAAAAACAACCCATCGAAAAAATGCAAGCTGCCATAACCCCATGTGAGTCGCTAATTGCACGCACCGGAAGTGTGGTTGTTACTTCGGGCAAAAACTCTCGTGTACTCACCATTTATCCACCCATTCATATTGTGGTTGCTTATACTTCACAAGTTGTGTTGGATATGAAAGATGCGTTGCAAGCCATTCGCAACAAATATGGAAAAGCAATTCCATCCATGATTTCAGTAATATCTGGACCAAGCCGCACCGGTGATATTGAAAAAACAGTAGTGTTAGGAGCTCATGGGCCAAAAGAAGTTTTTGTGTTTTTAATTGATGACCTTAAAGCGGATAGCCAACTCACATGAAGCAAAACATCTATTTTGCCTCCGACTTCCACTTAGGCATTCCCGATTTTAAAACTTCGCTCAAACGCGAACAAAAAATTGTTCGTTGGTTAGATTCCATCAAACACGATGCAAAAGCACTGTATTTGGTTGGTGATTTATTTGATTTTTGGTTTGAATACAAAACAGCCGTACCCAAAGGATTTACAAGATTACTGGGCAAGTTAGCAGAGTTGAGTGATGCAGGAGTTGAACTTCATTTATTTCATGGCAACCACGACTTGTGGCAGTTTGGTTATTTGGAGCAAGAACTTGGTGCTTTGGTGCATGCCAAACCAACACATTTTAACCTCTCAGGTAAAAATTTTCTAATTGCTCATGGTGATGGCTTAGGTCCAAATCAACGTTGGTTTAAATTTATCTTAAGCATCTACCGCAATTATTTTTTTCAACGGCTATTTGCCTTTTTTCACCCCAATATTGGAATCCGAATTGCCAATTGGTTTTCGCAAAGAAGTAAGCAACACACCTTCGATGAAAACGCTTCTTACTTAGGCGATGATAAAGAGTACCTCATGCTTTTTGCTAAAGCGTATCTAGAAGAAAATCCGACAACTGATTATTTTGTTTTCGGCCACCGTCACTACCCCTTTCACAAGAAAATAGCCAACTCAACCGTTGTAAATTTAGGTGATTGGATAGGCTATTATACCTATGCAGTATTTGATGGGCAAACACTCGAACTTAAAACGTATGAAGGATAAAGCAACTACGCTTCTGCTATTTGTTTTTTGCTCCTGTAACGTGTTATTGGCTCAGCAACCCATATTGCAACAGGAACAGCAACTAAAACAAGTTTCAGATTCTGCCTTGGTGCTTATTAAAACAATAACGCTTGATGTAAAAGACTTCGAAACGGATCGTTTGGGCAATGTATATGTGGTGAGCAAAACTAACCAACTCTATAAATACAATTCTGAAGGAATACTTTTGAGTACCTTAAATTACAAATATGTTGGGCAAATTACCCATGTGGATGCAACAAATCCTCTCGAGATTTATGTTTTTTATAAAGAATTAAACTTAGTAGTATTTTTAGATAACAACTTAGCCTACAGAGGAGAATTAAACTTAACAAATGCGGGTATTGGCCAAGCTGCTGCTATTGCACGATCATATGATAACGGTATCTGGGTTTTTGACTTAGCCGATTTGCAATTAAAACAACTCACCAAAGCTGGTGATGTATTGCAATTAAGCGGAAACGTAAAACAATACATTGCAACCAACAGCGCAGTTAACTTTTTATACGATAACGATAACCGAATTTTTGTAAACGACAGTTCAAATGGCATTTTGGTATTTACCATTTTTGCAACCTATATTAAAACAATCCCAATTAAAGGATGCAAAGAAGTAAAAGTAATTGGAGACGATTTGTTTTATTGGGATCAAACAACGCTTCGAAAATACAACCTTATATCATTCACAACTGCGCGCATTCCATTGCCACCACAGCTCATATTTACCGATTTGAGCATAGAACAAAACAGGTTGTTTTTGTTTTCGGAAAATAAAATTCAGATTTATAAATACTAAACGCTACTCATTAATTAAGCCACTATCGGCACTTGAATATGCGAAGTGTTGTACCAATTGTTAAGCGAAAGGCTCGCCTTTCGCTTAACAATTAACAATTTATGCGTTTACCAACTGCTTGTAAGCTGCTGCGTCTAATAAACCAGCTACTTCACTCGTATTCGTTATTTTTACTTTCACCATCCAACCATCACCGTAAGGATCATTGTTTACCAATTCAGGTGCACCATCTAATTTACCATTCATTTCAAGTACTTCTCCAGTAACTGGCATGAACAAATCAGAAACTGTTTTTACCGCTTCTACAGTACCAAAAACATCGTGTTGATTTACTGTTTTTCCTACCGTATTGATGTCAACATAAACAATATCACCTAACTCATGTTGAGCAAAATCCGTGATACCTACATAAGCCGTATCGCCTTCTATGCGTACCCACTCATGGTCTTTCGTGTAAACTAATGTTTCTGGGAAATTCATTGTGTTTTGTATTTTAAAGTGGGTGCTAAATTATCATTTTATAAGAATAAACAAATGAAATTCATGTCAAGTATTCCCCTTCTCCCCCAATATCTTGTATCTTGCAACCATGGCTGGCATTTTGTACCTTGTTCCAACTCCAATAGGCAATCTCGAAGATATCACGTTGCGTGCATTGCGTGTGTTGAAAGAAGCTGACGTTATCTTAGCCGAAGATACACGACAAAGCATCAAACTTCTTAAACATTATGAAATTGATCGTCCATTGGTAGCATACCATATGCACAATGAGCACCGCTCTTTGCAAAAGTTTGTTGATTTATTATTAGCTGAAAAAAACGTTGCACTGATAAGTGATGCAGGAACTCCCGGCATCAGTGACCCTGGTTTTTTATTGGTGCGAGAGTGTTTGCGTAACCAAATTATAGTGAATTGCTTACCGGGCCCTACTGCTTTTGTACCAGCTTTGGTTAAAAGTGGTTTGCCAAGCGACAGCTTCTCGTTTGAAGGTTTTTTACCAGAAAAAAAAGGACGCCATACCTTATTAACCGCTTTAGCAGCCGAAGAAAGAACAATCATTGTTTACGAATCGCCACACCGGTTATTAAAGTCTCTCCAACAATTTAAAACCTATTTTGGTGGCAACCGCACCCTTTCAGTTTCAAGAGAACTCAGTAAAATTTATGAGGAAACCGTTAATGGAACAATTGATGAGCTAATTGTACACTTTACCCAAAAACCTGTTAAAGGTGAGATTGTGATTGTGATTGAAGGCGCCCCCAAACTTTCTAAAAAAGAAATGAAGGAACGTGATTTAGCACAAAAGATTGCTTAAGGGAACTTAGGGAATTTTTTAAAATCAGGCTTGCGTTTTTCTAAAAACGAATTTTTACCCTCTTTGGCTTCATCACTTAGGTAATAAAGCAAGGTAGCATTACCCGCCAACTCTTGAATACCTGCCTGACCATCAAGCTCCGCATTAAATGCGCTTTTAAGCATGCGCAGTGCAATCGGGCTTTTATCCATCATTTTCCGGCACCATTCAATGGTTGTGTCTTCTAGCACATCTAGCGGAACTACCTTATTTACCAATCCCATTTCAAGCGCCTCTTGTGCATTGTATTGATCACATAAATACCAAATTTCCCTGGCTTTCTTCTGCCCAACGATACGCGCCAAATAACTAGCCCCAAAACCTCCATCAAAACTTCCAACTTTAGGACCTGTTTGCCCAAATTTTGCATTCTCGGCAGCAATGCTCAAATCACATATTACATGCAGTACATGACCTCCTCCAATAGCCCATCCGGCAACCATTGCAACCACAGGTTTCGGTATCCGCCTAATTTGCATTTGCAAATCAAGTACATTCAATCTAGGTACCCCATCTTTGCCAACATAACCTCCATGTCCACGTACACTTTGATCGCCACCACTGCAAAATGCTTCACCACCTTCTCCAGTTAATATCACACAATACACTTGCTCATCTTGTCTTGCCATTTCCATAGCTTCGCTCATTTCTTTTACCGTTAGTGGGGTAAATGCATTATGTTTTTCAGGTCTATTGATGCTGATTTTGGCAATACCTTCGTAAAAAGAGTAGTTGATTTCTTCAAACACTTTGATGGTCTTCCAAGGATATTTTGATTGCATGTTGTTGTTGTTTAATTTTAATAAGCCGCGCAAATATCGAAATCATTTTCACATTATCACATCCCTCTAACCCAAACGAAGGTGTTTAAAGGTTTGAAGGTGTTTTGCGATTGAATTTGGCTCGAATGTAAGTTCAATTAACCGTGGTTTTGTAGCATATTGCTGCTCTTGCAATAACTTGGATAACGCAGGAATAGACGTACACTGATAATAAGTTAACCCACGAGCTTGTGCCAATGCTTTTAATGATTGTTGGTGCGGTGTTGTAAAAAATGGCAATTGTTTTGGAAAACCTGATGGGCCTTCAATCCATTCAAAAATTCGACCTCCTTGGTTGTTCCATACGATAATGGTAAGCGAGTGCGGAACATTTGCCCATAAGCCATTGTAATCGTATAAAAAGGCGATATCTCCCGTTAGCAAGTATGTTGGCCGCTTGTTCACCAAGGCAGCCCCAACAGCCGTTGAGGTGCATCCATCAATTCCACTTGTACCACGGTTGCTATTCACCACCCAGCTAGGGTTATAAATTCCTACACTTGCAGCATGTCTAATAATTGAACTGTTTCCCAGGTGAACATTAACAGCATCCCGTAATAACTTGAATACAGTGTGCATTGCATGCAACTCGCTCCAAATTGGTTTTGATAAATACGTTTGAGTGGCATTGTTAACGGCCTCATTTGCATAAAGCCACGCTTGTTTGTACGCGGTAACTTCGGATTTTGATTCACCCTTTGTTAAAATACCCAATAAAGTAGGTGCATGAACCTGCCATTGATACGCATTGTGATTGTATGTATCAATGGTTTCGTTACGCTGGTTGATGCGTACATGAAATGACGGCTTAAGCGAACGCAACCAAAGTTTTAATGACTTTGAAAGCACCGGACCACCCAGTGAAATGATGCAATCAGGAGCAAGGAGTTGTTGCAATTCAGGTTCTGCTCGTGTTAAAATATAATCATAACAATTGGCAGTATTTAATGTTACCAGGTTGGAAGTGATGTCCGCAATAACAACAACATCTGGTTGTTTGCTCAATTCACTCACTGCTATTAGCAAAGCAGCATCGCATGGGTGCTGACCAATCAAAACCAATTTTCGTTTTCCCAATTGCCATGCTTCCTGCAACTGTAAATTCATGCTTGCTGTTGGCAGCGGTAATTTTTGTTCTTTAACTTGTACTTTTGGTAACGAAGGTTTGGGTTTAGAAAGCTGGTATAAAGGTTCCCTTAGAGGCACATTTAGATGCACTGGACCTTGGTTTTGAATTGCTGCATCAAGCAGTTCATTTATTCGTTTGGTAGCAGAACTTGGTACATTTTGTCCATCTGGCCATTGATAGGTGTCGACTACGTGGTTTCCATACACATTGTGTTGGTCAATCATTTGCCCGTCTTGTTGGTTTAACAACTCGCGAGGTCTATCAGCTGTTATCACAATAAGCGGAACACGTTGGTAAAAGGCCTCCGCAATTGCTGGGAAAAAGTTAAGGGCTGCTGTACCTGAGGTACAAATAAGTACAACAGGCTTACGTAATTGGGTGGCCATTCCAAGGGCCATATAGGCTGCACTTCGTTCGTCTACTGCCGAAAAACAGGTAAACGGCATATTTGTAAATGCCAATACAAGTGGTGCTGAACGAGACCCTGGGGCTATTACAACATGCGAAACACCATAGTGGTAACACGCATGTGCGATTAAATTAACAGATGAATTCATTAAAAACTAAGCGCAAATATGAATAAAATACGCCTTACTACCATCTTTTACCAACCAAATGTATTCCAAGCAGTACAATGCGTGAATCATTGAGTAAAATTATGTGAATGGCGTATTTGAAAAACGAATGGTTTTCATATTTTTGAACCCTTTACAACCAAATGGTTTAATTGCTAAAACGTAACGATGAAAAAGTACTCTATACTTGTTATTTGCTTTGTGCTGAGCTTTACAGTTTGGGCCCAACAAAATCCAGATTCACCCGGCTTCGACTTCTCAACTGAAAATCCGGACTCTACTAATCTGGAATCAACTTCTGATAATTCAGAAGACCCTGAACAACCTACTGCTGCGCCTGTAAAACCATACGAGCGTATTGTACTCAATATTGATAGCCTTACCAATTTAATTACATATACTGGTATTATTGAACAAGAAGAAAGCAGCTCAGATTCACTCTATATTCGATTTAAACTGTTTGCTCAAAAAGAGTTGGCTGGTGGACCTAAAGCCGATCCGAAAGCTTTGTTTGAAACAGACAAAAAAAATCAAAAAGTGGTGATTAATGCTACCATGCCGGCATATTCATATGCGAATAAATACGCTAAAAAATCAATTGGTAAGTATCAATTTAAAATGACGATTTTGTTTAAGGAAGGTCGTTATAAATATACCATTACCAATTTGGTTCATGAGGCTGAAAAACCAAATATTGGAACACCTGCCCGCAATTATTTTGAATATTATTACTCAACCAACACCAGCATCAAAACAGTAGACGCGATTTTGCGTTGGGCAGACAAAGATATTCAGGCCATGCTCGACAATATGAAAAAAAGCATGAAAGAGCCTATTGTAGTAGATGAAGATGAGTGGTAATTACTCTTTAACTTCTTCGTAATCTACATATTCGCCTAATTGAGTTTTAGAGGTAGTGGTTTGGGTTCGTTGATTTGACCTTTGCTTTGTTGGCTCTTGTTGTTGCTTATCGTTTACTTGATGCATGCGTGTAAAACGAACAACCCAACCTGAAACCAAAACCTTATAAACGAAATAAAGCAAACAGAAATAAAACAAAAACGAAATCATAACAATAAGCCATTGAGTTAAAACACGGCAAAAGTAAATACTTTACCCTTGCCAGCCAATTGCTTTCGGTAAATACAATGGAAAATGAGCACAACATGTTATTTGAGATGGATGAACCCACTAAAATGAAGTGGTACAAAATTATTTTTGCCCTCAAAAAAGATTTTGGTAAAAAACCTGATATGAACGGCTTGTTGTTTTTAATTGGTGTTCGAGAGTTGGGAAAAACAAGAGAATTTACCAAAGATGAAAAAATGGATTTAATGCATATTGCTACTTGTGCGTTGTTAGCTATCGATGGTTATTATTCACTCGATTATTATGATAACGAAGGATGGCCACACTACACTCTGCAAAAAGAATTGCCTTACGGTGACCTTTTGCAGCAAGAGCATTTTTTGCGCAAACAAATTGTTAAATATTTTGAGGCAAACAACCTTTTACCCGAATAATCATCTGCCTATTAATTACCATTACACGATATGAAAAAAGCATTCACCCGTTTGTTGTTATTCATTTCCTTGTTTACCGGCATTGCTTCTTTTTCACCCCCTACGCCCGAAACACATGTATTAATTAAAACACGATTCGGAAACATTATTGTTAAACTATATAACGAAACACCCATTCACCGCGAAAACTTTATCAAACTAGTGAAACAAGGGTATTACGATAGCTTATTGTTTCACCGAGTAATACCCAACTTTATGATTCAAGGTGGCGACCCTTTATCTAAAAATGCAAAACAAGGCACTGTACTGGGTAATGGTGATCCGGGTTATACATTGCCAGCTGAGTTTACGAGTAGAGGTTACCACAAACGTGGCGCATTGGGAGCCGCTCGAAACGATAACCCAACCAAAGCATCAAATGGAAGTCAGTTTTACATAGTGAGCGGACGCAAATTTGTACTCGATGAGTTAAACCGAATCATGAACCAAACTAACTTCAACACCAAGCAAGAGCTTTTTCAAAAAATAATAAAATCAGACACCATTGCTGCCCAAATGGGAAGTTATGTTGCAAGGGGAGATAATGATGGTTTGCAAGCTTATTTTAATAGCCTACAACCTTTAGTTGAATCTGAATTTAGAAAAGTACAACTGCGTTATTCACCAGAACAAGCGCGGACTTATTCAACCAAAGGAGGAGCTCCTCATTTAGATGGGTATTACACTGTTTTTGGTGAAGTAGTAAGTGGAATTGAATTTGTAGATTCGATTGCATTGCAACCAAGAGACTCGAACGACAGGCCTTTACAAGACTTACGCATTCGGATGAGCTTACTCAAAGATTAATGTGCTTTCATCGCATCCCAATAATCTTTTCCGTAACCAACCAATATTTCTTCTCCAGCTTTAATATTGCGAGAGGCAACGATATAAGGCTTGCGTTTAATAATTTCATATCGAGAGTTATTACGAAGTCCATTTACACGGCTTAGGCCGGCAGCATCATTCGCATAGCGACCTAAAGCCCATAACGTATGTTGTGCATCAATACAATTTTGATTAGTGATGTGAAAAAAATAAGCTCCCTTACCTGGCATCGACTCATTCCTGCGCAAACATTCCTTCCATGTTAATTGCTCACCTTCATACTCGCATACAATTTCACCCTTTTTTATATCGGTATCGGTAAATAAGCCCTTTCCAGCCTTTGGTAATTTTGATTTTTTTACAAACAACATAGCGGCCGCGAAGATGATAAAAATCAAATACAATCAAAATAGATCCTGATATTTATTAGAAAGTGTATTTTTTACACTAACTAAATAACAAAAACCGCAACTCGTATAAATTGACTGAATCAAGGGCTTTAAAGTGCGTTTTGTACAACATATCTTTGCCGCCTCAATATCGTTATAGCACACAACTGTAAGGATAAAAAGTACCTACAATCTCAAATTTTCATAGGTTAGTTTAATTGAATAGTACAAAAAGCCTCACACCAAAATGTGGGGCATTTTTGTTTATTTGTACCATGCATATCGTATCATATAATGTTAATGGAATTAGATCAGCCCTTAACAAAGGTTTACTTACATGGATGGAAGAAAACCAGGCAGACGTATATTGTTTTCAAGAAACCAAAGCTGATAGGTCGCAAGTAGATCTTGCTCCATTTGAGCAACTCGGTTACCAAAGCTATTGGGTATCGGCACAAAAAAAAGGCTACAGTGGAGTTGCTATATTTACCAAACTCAAACCAGACTCAGTGGTATACGGGTTTGGTGACTCAGCATATGATGCAGAAGGAAGAATTGTTCAAGCCAATTTTGGCAATACCTCTGTAATTAGTGTGTACATTCCTTCAGGTTCAAGTGGCGAAGAGAGACAAGCCTACAAGATGAAATGGCTAGCGTATTTTTTCGACTATATCCAAAACCTCAAAAAACAGTTTAGCAGACTAATCATTTGTGGTGATTATAATATTTGCCACCAACCCATCGATATCCACGATCCTGTTAGCAATAAAAATAGTTCTGGTTTTTTGCCTGAAGAACGCGAATGGCTTTCGGCATTTATTAATAGTGGCTTTGTGGATACCTTCCGAAAATTTAACCCTCAACCGCATGAGTATAGTTGGTGGACCTTTAGAGCAGGTGCACGCGAACGGAACAAAGGATGGCGCATTGATTACTGCTTAACAACACCCAATATTGAACTCCGAAATGCAGGTATTTTGCAACAAGTAAAGCACAGTGACCACTGCCCGGTTTGGGTAAAAATTGGATAACATTTAAACTATTTGGAACCATTGCGGTGAAAGAGTTTATTCACTTTCACTCAAGAATTCAATCTTCAGAGTAGATATTATAATCATCAAACTGAATCCTACCAAAGTCTTTTATTGTTTTGATTCGAGTTTCGATTCTATTCGGTTCACTTACATGAAAGCTTTCAGAACCATCTTGGTGCAAAAACCAATCGTTTTCCTTTTTAGAAAACTTGAACGTTACAATTCTTGTCCATCGCCACGCACTTCCCCCATAATGTTCTATTGAAAAAAAACCATCTTTGATTACGATTCCAGTAAAAGGGTCACCCATCACACCACCACATTCATAACAATATACTACGTTATCATTCCTTCTTGCGAGCTGATACCCTCTGTTTTCATTGGCCAAAATGATAAGTAATGGCCTACGAGTCGGGCTTTCGTTATTAATAGATAAGGTATCTTCACCGTCTTGTTTTAATACAAGAAGGTAATCAATTCTTTTATCCTGATTTAAATCCCCGGCTACGGCAGCTAAGACCGAATATTTTGGAGGCACAAAATTAGCTAGTTCTTTTGGTAGGTTGGCAATTATAGGATCATCTGATTGTGGTGGAATCGGGTTGCTTAATGATGAGAACAGACTCATTTGATAAACTTCCAATAAACCTAGAGTAGGCTTGGGCATTAGGAAAGCGGTAAGGCTACTTAGCAAAACCATAACACGATTTGCCTTCATCTCATTTAATTTATATTCCACATTCCAATCATGCAGGTGTTAAAGTGGATTGCTACTAATGAACAAAATATTGTTTGTGGCATCGTAAGAGGTAAAATAAGCGCGCAACGGGCGAACAGCTGGTCCATTTATAACCACACCAGATTGTAAATCAAATACAGAAGTGCAACAAGCCTGAAAGCCGTTTTCATATTTACCACATCGGTAACCAACAAAATTGCTATCTACTGTAACTTGTGCACAAGCATCGGTTGGATTATGAGAACACGTGCGATCAAACGCAACATATCCACCCGAAGGTCTATTAAATACAACAATGCCTTTATTGCCTTCAGGTATGTAAACATGCCCTTGCGGAAAAGAAAGTGGAATGTATTGTGGCAAGTTCAAGTTCAATTGCGTGTTTACTTGAACCGGAGGAAAAAAATCCACACCATTATCAATGGTTTTTGATTTTTTACATTGCTGTAGCCCAAAGAGTAAGGTCAGCAAGCCTAGTAATAACGGTACTTTACGCATAATCATAAAACCCTTTCCCTGTTTTGCGTCCGTGATGACCTGCATCTACTTTTTGCTGTTGCAACCTGCTAGGCCTAAACTTCGGATCTTGGTGAAACAATTGGAACATTGATGAAGTAACCGAAAAGTTGGTATCGACACCAATTAAATCCATCAATTGAAAAGGCCCCATTTTAAATCCGCTCGCTTGCATTAACTGATCAATGGTTCGAATATCGGCTACTTGTTCTTCTGCTAGTTTTAACGACTCTACATAAAAATGTCTTGCCACACGGTTCACAATAAAACCTGGAGCATCGGCAGCCAGCACACAGGTTTTGCCCCAGCCTTCTATTAATACCTTGCATTGTTGAGCCAACCCCTTATCTGTTTCTACTCCCGAAATGATTTCAACCAATTTCATCATTGGGGCGGGGTTAAAAAAATGAATTCCCAAAACACGTTGAGGCTTGGGAACCCCAGCCGCAATTTGGGTAATGGGGATAGATGATGTATTGGTTGCAAACACTGTTTGATCCGAATTGATTGCAGCCAATTTTGAAAACAACTCTTGTTTAGGCGCCAACTTTTCAATGATGGCTTCAATAATCAAATCAGCTTTCAATTGTTGGATATCGCTGGTGAATTGAATACGATTCGCGATTTCGATTTGATCCGTTTCAGTTATCTTGCCTTTAGCCACCAAAGCCAATAATGACTTTTCGATGCTGACCTTTGCTTTGCCCAATACCTGATCGCTTAAATCAAACAATACAGTGCGGTGGCCTGCCTGGGCGGCAACCTGCGCAATTCCGGCACCCATGGTACCCGCACCAGCAATGCCTATGGTTAAAATGGTTTGCATAACGCAAATGTAAATGAATGTTTGACCAAAATCACAAAACAAATGGGGGTTCCATTTGCTTATTGATTTATATATATTTGTGGCCAACAATCAATCATCTTGCATATGATTACTGTAACTGAAAAAGCTAAAAACCGAATTAAAGACCTAAAAGTAGAATCTCACTACTCAGAAGACTATTTCTTACGCGTAGGCGTGGACAGTGGGGGCTGCTCTGGCCTTTCATACAAACTTGATTTCGACAACCAAGTAAAAGAGGGTGATGAAGTAATGGAGTATGATGGCGTGAAAGTGGTAACCGATAAACGTAGTGTGCTGTATTTGTTCGGAACCGAGCTTGATTTTACTGATGGACTTAACGGAAAAGGATTTTCATTTAACAACCCCAACGCAAGCCGCACGTGCAGTTGTGGTGAGAGTTTTGCCGTGTAAGCGAAATTTTTTTTCGAAAACTTTGATTTTGAATTCGGAAACCTATATTTGCAGTCCTTTTTAAAAGAATAATCGAGAAGCAATGGCAAACCATAAATCAGCTGAGAAAAGAATTCGCAGTAACGCAACTAAACGTTTAAGCAACAGATACCAAGCTAAAAGTACACGTACCGTAGTTAAAAACTTACGCACCACTACTGATAAAGTAGAAGCAGAAGGTTTGTACAAAAAGGTTTCTTCAATGCTTGATAAATTGGCCAAGAAAAACATTATACACAAGAAGAAAGCTGCCAATCAAAAATCAAAATTGGCTAAAGTGGTAAATAAACTGGGAAAACCTGCTGAAGCTGCTCCTAAAAAAGCTGCTAAAAAAGCCGCTGCTCCTAAGAAAGCCGCAGCTAAAAAGAGTGCAGCTAAAAAATAATTTTTGTGTTGCAAACACTTGTAAAACCTGCCTTGGCAGGTTTTTTTATGCCCAAACATGTCTTTAAGCATAAAATAAAAAACTGAAAACCAAATAATTAAACCTACCTTGCGCGTTCAATTTTTTAATAACAATACAATGCAAGAAGGAAAAGTGAAGTTTTTTAACGAAACAAAAGGCTTCGGATTTATCACTCCTAACGAAGGACGTGAGGACATTTTTGTTCATTCATCAGGTTTAATCGACCGTATTCAAGAGAATGACCAAGTACAATTTGAAACAGAAAGAGGAAAAAAAGGAATCAACGCGGTTAACGTGAAGGTTATTTAATACAAT